>JBPBQS010000179.1:0-9282 GCA_050920955.1 Janthinobacterium lividum
CCCGCAGCTCGCACGCCGGGCACACGCCGCACCCGTACCCCCAGTCGTGCCGGTGCATGCGGTCCCCGCGGTAGCAGGAGTGCGTGCCCTCCACGAGCACCGCGACCAGCCCCTCGCCCCCCAGCCGCTCCGCCAGCCGCCAGGTCTCCGCCTTGTCCCGCCACATCAGCGGCGTCTCCAGCACGAAGCGCCGCGCCAGCCCGAGGCTGACCGCGAGCTGCATCGCCTTGATCGTGTCGTCGCGGCAGTCCGGATACCCGGAGTAGTCGGTCTCGCACACGCCGGCCACGATCCGGCGCAGGCCCCTCCGCCACCCCAGCGCCGCCGCCGACGCCAGGAACAGCAGGTTCCGCCCCGGCACGAACGTCGTCGGCAGCCCGTCCCGCCCGGTCTCGATCGCCACGTCCGCGGTGAGCGCGCTCTCCCCCAGCCCCGCGATCAGGCTGCGCATGTCGAGCACGTGGTCCTCGCCCAGCCGCCCCGGCCACATCGCGGACATCGCCGCGCGCAGCGGCGGGCGGCACGCCAGCTCGACCGCGTGCCGCTGGCCGTAGTCGAAGCCCACGGTCTCGACGCGCGGGTAGCGGTCCAGCGCCCAGGCCAGGCACGTCGCGCTGTCCTGGCCGCCGGAGAACAGCACCAGGGCGTGGTCGTCGGAGGTCGTCGGCATCGCTGTTCCCTCGGAGAAGGCAAGGCCAGGGCCCTGCCCTGGACCCGCCAGGGCGAGCCGCCCTGGACCGGCACGAGTTAAGCACGGCCGGGCGAAGTGCCCCATGTGCGCCGGGGTCCGGGGGGCGGCTCGCCTCCCGGCCTTCGCTTCCTGGCGCCGGCCGCCCCGCGCGCCTACATCCCCGCCATGGACCTCGATTTCAGCGAAGACGAGATCAGCCGCTACTCCCGCCACATCCTGCTCGCCGAGATCGGCGGCACCGGCCAGGCCCGCCTGCGCGCGGCGCGCGTGCTGGTCGTCGGCGCCGGCGGCCTCGGCAGCCCCCTCGCGCTCTACCTGGCGGCCGCGGGCGTGGGCACGATCGGCCTGGTCGACGACGACCGTGTCGAGCTGAGCAACCTGCAGCGCCAGATCGCCCACACCATGGCCTCGCTCGGCCACCCCAAGGTCGAGTCCGCCGCCGCCGCCATCGCCGCCCTCAACCCCGACACCACGGTCCACGCCCACGACACCCGGCTCGACGCTGCCAATGCCCTGGCGCTGGTGGCGCAGTACGACCTGGTCTGTGACGGCAGCGACAACTTCGCGACCCGCTTCCTGCTGGCCGACGCCTGCGTGCTCGCGCGCCGCACCCTGGTCTCCGCAGCCGTGCTTCGCTTCGAGGGCCAGCTCTCCACCTTCAAGCCGCACGCCGACCCCGACGGCCCCTGCTACCGCTGCCTGCACCCCGCGCCGCCGCCGCCGGGCCTCGTCCCCGCCTGCTCGGAAGCGGGCGTGATGGGCGCGGTCACCGGCGTGATGGGCACGCTGCAGGCGACCGAGGTGGTGAAGGAGATCGTCGGCATCGGCGAGGGCCTGTCCGGCCGCCTGCTGGTGTGGGACGCGCTGGCGGTGCGCTTCCGCACGGTGCGGCTGCGTCGCGACCCGGACTGCGCGCTGTGCGGCCCGCACGCCACGATCCGCAGCCTCGCCGCCCACCCCGGCGGCGCCCCGGCCGACGCGCATGCCGGCTGAGCCGCTCGCGCTGCTCCTGCTGTCCGGCAGCCACGAGCGCGCGCACTACGCTTTCGTGCTGGCCGCCGGCGCCGCCGCGCTGGGCCGCCAGGTGGTCCTTTTCGCCACCAACAGCGGCTGCCTGGCGCTGTGCCGCGACTGGTCCGCGCTCGACGACGCCGCGCGTGACGCGGTGCTGCAGGCCCGCGGTGTGGCCGGCCTACCCGAGCTGCGCGAGGCCGCGTCCGACCTCGGCGTCCGCCTGATCGCCTGTGAGGCCGGGCTGCTCGCGGAGGCCATCGCGCGCGACACGCTGCTCGACGGGGTCGAGGTCGCCGGCATCGCCACCTTCCTGGAAGCCGCCGGCCGCGGCCAGATCGTCTCGCTCTAGCCCCGCCGCTCACCGCACCACCGCGTTCGCGGGCAGGTCATCGCACGCAAACGCCCCGACTCGCGCCGCCGGCGCTTGACCGGCTCCATGCAGGCTTGGCACGCAGGGGGATGCGTCACGTCCTCCCCGGCCTGTTCCTGCTGACCCTCCCCACCCTGCTGCTCCCGCTGGTCCCCGGCGCACGCGCCGCCGACCCCGCGCCCGCCACCCCGCAGCACCACCCCGCCCCGGCGCACCCCGCCGCAAACGCTCCCGCTCACGCGCCGGCCGCTAAGGCGCACCCCTCGACCGTGCACCCCGTTCACGGCACTGCGCCCCCCTACCACGGCTCCCGCCCGGCCCACCCCGGCGCCGCGCATCCCGGCCCCGCCCACCCGGGCCCTGCGAAGCCAACGCCGCCCGCCCCCGTGCCTGTCCCGGAGGCAGCCCCCGTGCCCGCAGTGCCCGACAAGGGCAGCAACACCGGCCTGCCCCTGCCGCGCTGGTCGGCGCTGCGCACGGAGGAGGTGAACCTGCGCACCGGCCCCGGCACGCGCTACCCGATAGACTGGGTGTACAAGCGCCGCGACCTGCCGGTGAAGGTGGAGCGCGAGTTCGACGTCTGGCGCCTGGTCGCCCTGCCCGACGGCACCAGGGGCTGGGTCAGCGGCGCCACCCTGGTCACGCACCGCACCTTCAGCGTGAACGACGCTGCCACGGCCCCGGCACGGGCGATGCGCGCCGCGGCCGGCGAGGACGCCGCCGTGGTGGCCAGGCTCAAGCCCGGCGTGATCGGCCGCATCCGCGCGTGCGACGCCGGCGCGGCCTGGTGCCAGGTCCAGGTCGGCGAGTATCGCGGCTGGCTGCGGCGCGACGCGTTCTGGGGCACCGACCCGGGCGAAGCCGTGCAGTGACCCCGGGAGCAAGAAAGGTCGAGGCTCCGCCTCGAACTCCGCCAAAGGCTGCGCCCTTGGAACGCATCCCTTAAGTAGAAGGGATCAAAGGGTCCTCGGACCCTTTGCGGGTTCGGGCAGAGCCCGACCTTGCTTGCTTCACCGCTCCGACAGATCCAGCAGCGCCGCGAACCCGCTCTCGCTGCCCAGCGCCAGCACCGCTCCGTCCCCGCTCCACGCCAGCGCCGAGACCGGCCCGCGCCCCGGTGCCAGGAGCGGCAGCACCCGCGCCGTGGGGATGTCCACCGCGACCACCGTGCCGTCCGAGAACCCCGCCGCGACCAAGTCGCGCTCCGGGTGGCAGGCGACGCGGGTGCAGACGACCCCGTCCGGCGCGGTGGCCAGCTCGGTGGGCGCCTTGCCCATCGGCCCGCCGCCGTGGAACGGCCACAGCACGATGCTCTCGGCGCCCGAGCTGGCCAGCCACTTGCCCGTCCGGCTGAACGACAGCGACTCGGTCTTGGTCGGATACCCGCTCATCCGCATGTGCTGCCCGTCGACCAGCCGCCAGCCGTGCAGCGCGTTCTCCTGCATGGTCGTCACGAGAGCCTCGCCCGCGGGATGGATGACGACGCCGGTGTGGCTGCCCTTCCACTCCAGCACGCGGGCGCTGTCGGTCTTGGCCGCCACGAACCAGAGCGACGCCCCGTTGTAGTGCGACGCGGCCACGCGCTTGCCCTTCGCGTCGAACGCCAGCCCGGTCACCGTGCTCGGATGCTCCAGCACCTTCAGCACGCTGCCCCGCACGTCGAACACGTGCGCCCGCTTGCCGACCGAGCACGCCAGCAGCCCGGCCTTCGGGTCCGCATGGCTCGCGACCTGCTCCACCCACTTCGAACCGAACCGCGCGATCTCCGTCGTCTCGCCCCCCGCCGTCGTGCGCAGGAAGCCGCCGTCGTCCCCGCCGGACACGAAGCCGTCGGGCAGGGCGTCGGGCGCCAGCGACAGCAGCCCGCCGTCATGCGCCTGCACCGCGCGCCACGGGCCGGAGCGCGGCGCCAGGTGCAGCATGCCGTCCGCGGTCGCGAACGCGCAGGTCGCGCCGTCGCGGGCGAAGCACGCGGCAACCACGTGGCCGTCAAGCGACTGGTGGGTGCCGCGCTCGGCGAGGAGGTGGTCGGGGGCGAGGGTGTTGCCCATGTCGGGGTCCTGTTCAGCAAAAGGCGGGAAGGCCAGGGCGCTGCCCTTGACCCGCCGGGGGCGAGCGCCCCCGGACCCGCACACAGGGGGCACGCGGCCCCGTCGAGGTTTCCAAAGGCGAGCCTTTGGCGGAGTCCAGAGGCAGCGCCTCTGGCCTTTCTTGCCTAGGCCGCCACCTGGCACGCCTCGAAGCCGCGCCGCAGCTGCGGCCGGTTCAGGTTGCGCCCGATGAACACCAGGCGCGAGGTCCGTGCCTCGCCGGCCTTCCACGGCCCGATGAAGTCGCCGTCGGCCATCATGTGCACGGCCTGGAACGCGAAGCGCCGGTCCTCGCCCGCGTAGCCGAGGATGCCCTTGGTGCGCAGGAGGTCGCCGCCCTTCTCCGCGAGCAGCTGGCTCATCCAGGCGTTGAACTTCTCGCCGTCGATCGGGCGATGCGCCTCGAACGACAGGCTGGCGATGTCCTCGTTGTGGCTGTGCTCGTCGCCGTGCGTGAGGAAGTCGGGGTCGAACGCCAGGATGCGGTCCAGCTCGAACGCCCCCTGGTCGAGGATCTCCGACACCGGCACGGCCGAGCGGGTCGCGTGGTGGATGCGCGCGAAGCGGTTGATCGCGCGCACCTGCGCCTCGACCGCCACGAGCCCTGCCTCATCGACCAGGTCCGTCTTGTTCAGCACGATCACGTCGGCGAACGCGATCTGCGCCGCCGCCTCCTCCGAGTCCTTCAGCCGGTCGGGCAGGGTCTTGGCGTCGACCACGGTGACGATCGCGTCGAGCCGGCACTTCGCGCGCACCGTCTCGTCGACGAAGAACGTCTGCGCGACCGGCGCGGGGTTGGCCAGGCCCGTGGTCTCCACGATGATGCCGTCGAACTTCGTGCGCCGCTTCATCAGCGCGGCCAGGATGCGGATCAGGTCGCCGCGCACGGTGCAGCAGACGCAGCCGTTGTTCATCTCGAACACCTCCTCGTCGGTGTCCACGACGAGGTCGTTGTCCACGCCGAGCTCGCCGAACTCGTTGATCACGACGGCGTACTTGCGCCCGTGGTTCTCGGTGAGGATGCGGTTCAGCAGCGTGGTCTTGCCGGCGCCGAGGTAGCCGGTCAGCACCGTGACAGGAACCTTGGCCTGCTCCGCGGCTGCGTCGCGGCCCGGGGCGTTCCGGTCGGGGGCGGTGGTGTCGCTCATGGGGGGTCTCCGCTGGCTTCGGCCGACATATAGGCGCGCGCCTCCGCCAGTCCCAATCCCAGCAGCAGGAAGAACCACCCCGACAGCGGCATCGAGGTGAAGCTCGACGCCGAGGCAACCGGCCACTCCTGCACCAGCGCCGCCACGAACAGCCCGACCCGCAGCGCATGGCGTCCCGCGTCCGGCTCGCGCCGCCCCCGCCGCGCCGGCCCCCGCCACAGCCCGCGCGACAGGGCGCGCAGCCACGCCGCCATCAGCAGCCCGAACAGCAACAGCCCCGGCACCCCGGCATCGGTCAGCGCCTGGAGGTAGTGGTTGTGCGGATGCTGCACGCAGACGTCGGGCGCGCCACCCCCGCCGTCGCCTCCGCCGTCCCCCGCCACCCCGCCCAGGGCGTGGAAGGTCGAAGGGTCCGGACAGCCCGTGCGGTAGCCGTCGAAGCCCCGCCCGGTCCAGGGGTTGGCCCGCGCGATCACCATGGCGCGCACGGCGATGCGGCCGTAGTCGCTCTGCGGAAAATGGCGCATCTGCTGGCCGAACCGTGTGACCAGGTGCCCGAAGGTCGGCGGCGACAGCACCGCGGTGGCGGGCACCAGCAGGGCGGCGGCCACCACGC
Organism: Janthinobacterium lividum; assembly: GCA_050920955.1. Taxonomy (GTDB): domain Bacteria; phylum Pseudomonadota; class Alphaproteobacteria; order Acetobacterales; family Acetobacteraceae; genus CAXSEF01. The sequence goes on from JBPBQS010000179.1 coordinate 5,930, forward strand.
AGGCCAGGACCACGCGACGCAGGCGAGGCAGCAGCAGCCCGCTGACCACCAGCCCCAGCCCGGTCAGCAGCAGCGGCATGCGCTGCCCGATCAGCACCACCGTGACCGCGCCCGCCAGCACCAGCCCCAGCGCCGCCCAGCCCCGCCCGCGCGCCATCCAGCGCGCGGCGGCCGGCAGCATCGCGGGGAACAGCAGCCGCGACATCGGCGGCCCGGCCCGAGGCTGGCTGTACGGCCCGGTGAGCGAGCCGTCCCCCCAGCGCGGCCAGCCCCACAGGTTGCGCCCGGCCAGCGCCTGCAGCCAGCACTGCAGCGCGACGTACAGCCCCGACAGCGCCACCAGCCGCGCCAGCCAGCGCCGCGTCGCCGCCCAGTGCGCCTCGGCCACCCGCTGTCCTCCCGTGTCGGCAAGACCGTCGCGACCCGGTCGCACCGTGCCGGCCAGCACCCAGTGCTCCAGCGCCGCCACGAACAGGAGGAACCGCACCAGCACCACGGCCTGCAGGAGCGAGCGCCCGCCCCCCTGGCCGAGCCCCGCCACCGGCAGCGAGCACGCCACCAGCCACACCCACCACGCCGCCCCCACCCGCACCCAGGCGGTGCCCAGCCAGCGCCAGTCGCGCTGCCGGGCCGAGTGCAGCAGGAACAGGGCGGCGACCACCGCGATCAGCCCCTCCGCGATGCCGCGCCCGTGCAGCAGCACCAGCGGCAACACCAGCACCAGCGCGCGCACCGGGCGAGGCGCCAGCCCGGGCGGGGGAGGCGGGGTCGAGGGATCGGAGAAAGCGAGGCGCAGCGCACGCCGCAGTCCGGGCAGCGCCGTCATGCGCCCTCCTCGCGCAGCCACGCGGCCCTATGCTCCGCCAGCCGCTGCCGTGCCGCAGGCCGGTCGAAACCCTGCGCCCGCACAAGCCCCGCCGCCGACAGCGCCGCGCGCGCCACCGGGTCCGCCGTCAGCCGCAGCATCGCGGCCGCCAGCGCGTCCGGATCGGGCCCGGCCAGCACCGCCGCCCCGCCCACCAGCTCCGGCAGCCCGCCGCGTGGCGAGGCGATCAGCGCCGCCCCACCCGCCATCGCCTCCAGCGCCGCGAGCCCGAACGGCTCCTCCCAGCGCGACGGCACCACCACGATCGCCGCGCGCGCCATCGCCGCCATCACCTCCGGGTGCGGAAGATGCCCGAGCAGCCGCACCCCCGCCGCCTCCGCGCGCGGCCGCAGCGCCGCCACGAACGGCGTGTCCGCCGCGTCCGGCGAGAACCGGTCCGCCCCGATCATCTCCGCGCGCCATCCCGGCCGCTGCGGCAGCACCGCCGCGCAGGCCGCCACGAACGCGTCCGCGCCCTTGCTCCCGGTCAGCCGCCCCGCGAACAGCAGCACGGGGTCCCGCGCCTCCGCCGGCCACGGCGGCGGCAGCGCGGCCAGGTCCAGGCAGTTCGGCAGCACCGCCGGCCCGCGCGTGCCCTCCGGCAGCCCCTCCATGAACCGCCGCCGCAGGTGCCCGGACACGCACACCACGTCGAGCCCCGACAGCAGCCCCAGCCGCGCCCGCGGCGTGCGCGCCCCGCGCATCTCCTGCGGGTCGTTGTGCAGCACCAGCCCCACCCTGGCCCCCGGCAGCGCCCGGCGCAGGCGCCACGCCACGACCGGCCGGTTGTGCACCTCCACCAGCCCCGGCCCGCGCGGCCGCAGCACCCGCGCGACCCCCGCCGCATAGCGCGCAAGCCGCCCGAGCGGCGGCCACGCCGGCAGCGGCGCGGACAGGTACTCGACATCCGCGAACGGGTCGGTCTGCGGCGCTCCCACCACGACGTCGCCGGGCAGCGCCAGCCTGTGCACCAGCAGGCCCACGGCGCCGACCGCCCGCGGCGAGAACCCCTCGCGCGGCGGCAGGACGATGGCGGCGTAAGGAGCGGGCATGGCCCGGGTTCTAGACCGGCTCGCCGGAGCCGGGAAGCAAGGTCGGGCTCTGCCCGAACCCGCAAAGGGTCCGAGGACCCTTTGATCCCATTGACTTAAGAGAAGCCATCCAAGGGGCTTCCCTTGGCGGAGTCCAGAGGCAGAGCCTCTGGCCTTCCTTCCTACGCGTCCACCCCGCACGCCTCTGCGACGCTGGCGAGCCCGTCCTCGCGGAGCGCCGCCGACAGCTCTTTGGCGAGGCGCGGCAGCAGCGACGGCCCCGCGTAGGAGAACGCGGTGTAGACCTGCACCAGGCTCGCCCCTGCCCGGATGCGGTCGAGCACGTCGCGCCCCGAGCCGATGCCGCCGCAGCCGATCAGCACGATCCTGTCCCCCGCGACCCGCCGCGTGGCGCGCAGCATCTCCATCGCCCGCGCGCGCAGCGGCGCCCCAGACAGGCCGCCCGCCTGTGCGACGTCGGGGCCGTGCAGTCCGGGCGGGCGGGACAGCGTGGTGTTGGACATGATCAGCCCGTCGACGCCGCCACCTAGCGCGGCCCCCACCGCGTCGCTCAGCTCCTCGTCCGACAGGTCCGGCGACAGCTTGATCAGCAGCCTCGGCCGCACCGGGCAGGACGCGGCGATCGCGTCGAGAATGCCGCGGATGCGCTCGCCGGACTGCAGGCTGCGCAGCCCGGGGGTGTTCGGCGAGGAGATGTTGATGACGACGTAGTCCGCGTGCGGCGCCACCCGCGCCACCAGGAAGGGATAGTCGCGCTCCGGGTCGGCGCCTTCCTTGTTGATGCCGATGTTGATGCCGAGCGGCGCCGGACGAGGCCCATGGTGCGCGACACGGGCGAGCAGGGCGTCCACGCCATCGTTGTTGAACCCGAAGCGGTTGATCACGCCGCGGTCCTGCTCCAGGCGGAACAGCCTCGGACGGGGGTTGCCGGACTGCGGCCGTGGCGTGACGGTGCCCGCCTCCACGAAGCCGAAGCCGAGCCGCATCAGCGGGATTACCGCGGCCGCGTTCTTGTCGAAACCCGCGGCCAGGCCGATCGGCGTGCGGAACACGCAGCCGAGCGTCCTGACCTCCAGCGCGGGGTCGGCGGGCGGCGGCACGCTCCCGCCCAGGCGCAGGCGGAGCGCGAGGACGGCGAGGGCATGCGCGCGCTCGGGGTCGAGCCGGCGCATCAGCGGCATCGCGAGGTCGGCAACGGTCGGGCTGGGCATGCGCAGGGTGATGCCCGAGGTCGACCCTTTGGGGAAGTGGGTGTAAGGGGACCGGCTTTCGGGAGCCCTGGCGATGTGGAACGAGCCGTACCTGGAGACCTGCTGCCGCTCGGCCCTGCATCGCCTGTGCGTGTGCGACGACGCCGGCCGCCCGCCAGGGATGAAGGACGGCAACTGCCTGGAGCGCCTGGCCGCGATGGGGCTCGCGCAGGAGCGCGCGGACGG
>JBPBQS010000063.1:0-9183 GCA_050920955.1 Janthinobacterium lividum
CGACCGCATGCGCCGCCGCCTCGGCGAAGTCCTCGCCGTGCAGCACCACCCGCGCCCCCCAGGCCGCCGTGCGCGTCACCTTGGCCGCCGGCGTATGGCGCGGCATCACGATGGTCGCGACGATCCCGGCGAGCTGGGCGTGGCGCGCGACGCCCTGCGCGTGGTTGCCGGCGGACGCCGCGATCACGCCCCGCGCCCGCTCGCCCGCGTCGAGCAACGCCAGCTTGTTGGCCGCCCCGCGCTCCTTGAAGGAGCCGATCGCCTGGAGGTTCTCGAGCTTGAGCGTGACCTCCGCCCCGGTCGCGCGCGACAGCGCCAGCGAGGGCAGGGAAGGGGTCCGCAGCACGCGGCCGGCAATGCGCACGGCGGCGTCCTGGACGTCGGAAAGAGCGATCATGGGGGCGCGTCCGGACAGGAAGGAAGGCCGGGCTCTGCCCGGACCCGCCAGGGGCGAGCCGCCCCTGGACCGGCTTTACTTAGGGGATGCGTTCCAAGGGCGCAGCCTTTGGCGGAGTCCAGAGGCGGAGCCTCTGGCCTTCCTTGGCCTCAGCCGAAACGTATGTTCAGGATTTCGTAAGAGCGGTCGCCACCCGGCGCCGGCACGGAGATGGTGTCGCCTTTCCGCTTGCCGATCAGCGCCTTGGCGAGCGGTGAGGACACCGAGAGGAGCTGGCGCTTGAGGTCCGCCTCGTGGACGCCGACGATCTGGTAGGTGGCCTCCTTGTCGGTCTCCTCGTCGACGAGCGAGATGTGCGCGCCGAACTTCACCGTGTCGCCGGACAGCGTGGACGGGTCGATCACCTCGGCGAGCGAGACGATCTCCTCGAGCTCCTGGATGCGCCCCTCGATGAAGGACTGCCGGTCGCGCGCCGCGTGGTACTCGGCGTTCTCGGAGAGGTCGCCGTGGCTGCGCGCCTCGGCGATCGCGCGGATCACCGAGGGCCGCTCCTCGCTGCGCAGCAGCCTCAGCTCGTCCTCGAGCCGAACCAGGCCCGGGCCGGTCATCGGAAATTTCTGCAACTCGGCGTATCCTCAAGCGGTCTGGGAGGCGATGCGGACGCGGCGGGCGCTCGTGCGCCCGGCCGCCCCCGGTCAGAACGATCCGCGAAAGTAGGACTGCAGGGGCGCGACTTCAAGCGTCCCCGCCCGCAGGGCCGCTATGGCATGGACCGCTGCCCTGGCCCCCGCGATGGTCGTGTAGTGCGGCACGCCCATGGTCAGCGCCGAGCGCCGGATGTCGAAGCTGTCGGCCACCGACTGCGGCCCAGACGCGGTGTTGATCACGAGTTGCACCTCGCCCGAGCGGATCGCGTCGACGCAGTGCGGCCGCCCCTCCAGCACCTTGTTGACCACCTTGGCCGCGAGCCCCGCGTCGCGCAGCTTGGCCGCCGTGCCCCGTGTCGCCAGGATCGCGAACCCCATGTCGATCAGCCTGCGCGACATTGCCAGCAGCGCCGCCTTGTCGCCGTCGCGCACCGAGATGAACACCGTGCCCGCGTCCGGCAGCTTCACCCCCGCGCCGAGCTGCGCCTTGGCGAAGGCCCGCTCGAACGAGGAGTCCAGCCCCATCACCTCGCCGGTGCTCTTCATCTCCGGCCCGAGGATCGTGTCCACGTTGGGGAAGCGCGCGAACGGGAACACCGCCTCCTTGACCGCGACGTGCGGCGCGATCGCCTGGTCGTCCAGCCTGAACTCCGCGAGCTTCGCCCCCGCCATGACCCGCGCGCCGATCTTGGCCACCGGCACGCCCGTCGCCTTCGCCACGAACGGCACGGTGCGCGACGCGCGGGGATTGACCTCGAGCACGTAGATGTCCTCGCCCTTGATCGCGAACTGGACGTTCATCAGCCCGACCACGCCGAGCGCGCGCGCCATCGCCTCGGTCTGCACGCGCAGCTCGCCCACGATCGCCGGCGACAGCGAGTACGGCGGCAGCGAGCACGCGCTGTCGCCCGAGTGGATGCCCGCCTCCTCGATGTGCTCCATGACGCCGGCGACATAGACCCGCTCGCCGTCGCAGATGCAGTCCACGTCGACCTCGGTCGCGTCGTTGAGGTATCGGTCCAGCAGGATCGGTCCTGATTCCAGCGACGCCTTGCCCGAGCGCTCCATGTACCGGGCGAGCTGCGCCCGCTCGTGCACGATCTCCATCGCCCGCCCGCCGAGCACGTAGGACGGCCGCACCACCACCGGATACCCGATGCGCTCTGCCACCGCCTCGGCCTCCGCCGCCGAGCGCGCCGTGCCGTTCTCCGGCTGGCGCAGCCCCAGCGTGTGCAGCAGCGCCTGGAACCGCTCGCGGTCCTCCGCCACGTCGATCGCGTCCGCCGTCGTCCCCAGCACCGGAATGCCGGCGGCCGCCAGCGACTGGCTCAGCTTGAGCGGCGTCTGCCCGCCGTACTGCACGATGCAGCCGAGCACCTCGCCCCGCTCCTGCTCCCGCCTGACCAGCGCGGTGACGTCCTCCCCGGTCAGCGGCTCGAAATACAGCCGGTCCGAGGTGTCGTAGTCCGTGCTCACCGTCTCTGGGTTGCAGTTGACCATGATGGTCTCGAACCCCGCCTCCCGGAGCGCGTAGGCGGCGTGGACGCAGCAGTAGTCGAACTCGATGCCCTGCCCGATGCGGTTCGGCCCGCCGCCGAGAATGACGATCTTCTTCCGGTCGGTGGGGTCGGACTCGCACGCCGGCACCCCGAAGCCGCCCTCGTACGTCGAATACATGTAGGGCGTGGCCGAGCGGAACTCCGCCGCGCAGGTGTCGATGCGCTTGTAGACCGCCCGCACCCCCAGCCGCTCGCGCTGGGCGAACACCTCCGGCTCCGCCACCCCCGCGAGCGCCGCGAGCCTGTGGTCCGAGAACCCCAGCGCCTTGAGCCTGCGCATCGCCCCCGCCTCCGCCGGCAGCCCGCGCGCGGCCACGCCCCGCTCGGCCGCCACGATCTTCTCCAGCTCGCGCAGCACCCACGGGTCGAACCGGCACGCCTCGTGGATGTCCTCGACCGACAGCCCCGCGCGCAGCGCCTGCGCCGCCATCAGCAGCCGGTCCGGCCTGGGCGTGGACAGCGCCGCCCTGAACGCGTCCGGCCCCCCGTCGCCCGGCGCCTCGACCGGGTCGAGCCCGTGCAGCCCGGTCTCCATCGACCGCAGTCCCTTCTGCAGCGCCTCGGCGAAGGAGCGCCCGATCGACATCGCCTCGCCCACCGACTTCATCGCCGTGGACAGGAGCTGCGGCGTGCCCGGGAACTTCTCGAACGTGAAGCGCGGGATCTTGACCACGACGTAGTCGATCGTCGGCTCGAAGCTGGCCGGCGTGGTCCGCGTGATGTCGTTGGCCAGCTCGTCGAGCGTGTAGCCCACCGCGAGCTTCGCCGCGATCTTGGCGATCGGGAACCCCGTCGCCTTGGACGCCAGCGCCGAGGAGCGCGACACCCGCGGGTTCATCTCGATCACCACCATGCGCCCGTCGACCGGGTTGACGCCGAACTGCACGTTCGACCCCCCCGTCTCCACGCCGATCTTGCGCAGGCACGCGATCGAGGCGTCGCGCATCCGCTGGTACTCGCGGTCGGTCAGCGTCAGCGCCGGCGCCACGGTGACGCTGTCGCCGGTGTGCACGCCCATCGGGTCCACGTTCTCGATCGAGCACACGATGATGCAGTTGTCCGCGCGGTCGCGGACCACCTCCATCTCGTACTCCTTCCAGCCCAGCACGCTCTCCTCGATCAGCACCTCCGTCGTCGGCGACGCCGCCAGCCCCGACGAGACGATCTGCTCGAACTCCTCGCGGTTGTAGGCGATGCCGCCGCCCGTGCCGCCCATGGTGAAGCTCGGCCGGATCACCGTCGGCAGCCCCACCAGCGCCAGCGCCGCGTGCGCCTCGGCCATGGTGTGCGCGATGGCGCTCTTCGGGCTCTCGATGCCGATCTCGGTCATCGCGTCCCTGAACTTCAGCCGGTCCTCGGCGCGGTCGATCACCTCCGCCGTCGCCCCGATCAGCTCCACGCCCAGCCGCGCCAGCGTGCCCGACGCGTCGAGCTTCATCGCGACGTTGAGCGCCGTCTGCCCGCCCATCGTCGGCAGGAGCGCGTCCGGGCGCTCGCGGACGATGATCTTCTCGACGATCTCCGGCGTGATCGGCTCGATGTAGGTCGCGTCGGCAAGCCCCGGGTCGGTCATGATCGTCGCCGGGTTGGAGTTCACCAGGATCACCCGGTAGCCCTCCTCGCGCAGCGCCTTGCACGCCTGCGCCCCGGAGTAGTCGAACTCGCACGCCTGGCCGATCACGATCGGGCCGGCGCCGATGATCATGATGGAGCGGATGTCTTCGCGCTTGGGCATGGGACTACCTCGGACGGAAAGAAAGGCCAGGGCTCTGCCCTGGACCCGCCAGGGCGAGCCGCCCTGGACTGGCTTCACTTAAGGGAAGGGGATCAAAGGACCCCTGGTCCTTTGCGGGTCCGGGCAGAGCCCGGCCTTACTTGCTCTCGTCCATCATCGTGACGAAGCGCCGGAACAGGTGGTGGCTGTCGCTCGGCCCCGGGCTCGCCTCCGGGTGGTACTGCACGCTGAACGCCCGGCGCCCCTCCGCCGCGATCCCCTCGTTGCTCCCGTCGAACAGGCTGCGGTGCGTGACCACGACCCCCTCGGGCAGCGACGCGTCGTCGACCGCGAAGCCGTGGTTCTGGCTGGTGATCTCGACGCGCCCCGTGGCCAGGTCCTTGACCGGCTGGTTGGCGCCCCGGTGCCCCTGCTCCAGCTTGTAGGTCCTGGCCCCCAGCGCCAGCGCCAGCAGCTGGTGCCCGAGGCAGATCCCGAACACCGGCACGTCGCGCGCCAGCACGCCCTGGATCGCGGGCACCGCATAGGCGCCGGTCGCCGCCGGGTCGCCCGGCCCGTTGGACAGGAACACGCCGTCGGGCTGGTGGCGCAGGATGTCCTCGGCGGTGGCGTCGGCGGGCACCACGGTGACGCGGCAGCCGGCGTCGGCCAGGCAGCGCAGGATGTTGCGCTTGGCGCCGTAGTCGACGGCGACGACGTGGTGGCGCGGCGCCTCCTGCCGGCCGAAGCCGTCCGGCCACGCCCAGGTGGTCTGCTCCCACGCGTAGCTCTGCGTGCATGACACCTGCCTCGCGAGGTCCATCCCCGCCAGCCCAGGCCACGCCCGCGCCCGCTCGACCAGGGCGGCCACGTCGAAGCGCCCGTCGTGCGGGTGGGCCAGGATGGCGGTGGGCGGCCCGCCGTCGCGGATGCGCACGGTGAGCGCGCGCGTGTCCACGCCGGCGATGCCCGGGATGTCCTGGCCGAGCAGCCAGGCGTCGAGCCCCTGCGTGGCGCGCCACGACGAGGCCACGGTGACGTCCTGCTGCACCACCAGGCCCAGGGCGGCGATCGTGGTGGCCTCGCCGTCCTCGGGGTTGGCGCCGACGTTGCCGATGTGGGGGAAGGTGAAGGTGACGATCTGCCCGGCGTAGGACGGGTCGGTCAGGGTCTCCTGGTATCCGGACATGCCGGTGCAGAAGCACAGCTCGCCGACGCGCTCGGCGCCTGGCGCGGTGTGGGCGCCGAAGCCGCGGCCCCAGAACAGCGTGCCGTCGGAGAGCGCGAGGAGCGCGGTGGCGCCTTCGGGCGGAGTGGCGTCCTGGGGGTCGGTCTGGGGCTGCATGGGCGCGGCGCTCCGGGAGGGGGACGGGGGGGACGCCTGCGTGGCGGGCTCGGGGGCGGCGCGGTCGGCAGCCTGCATCTGGGCGAAGCTGAGGCCGGTGGCCTCGATGACCGCGGCCCAGTGGCGGGTGGGGATGGCGCCGGACTGGCGCCACTTGCGCACCGCCTCGGTGCCGACGCCGGTGAGGCGCGCGGTGGCCTCCGCGCCGCCGATCCGGGCGATGATGCTGTCGATCGTGTCCATGCCGCACCATACCGGGAAGAAACTTCCCACGACAACCACCAAACGCCCGTGGGAGATGACTTCCCGCTCGCCTGGCTTCCTTCCATGTGCCGGTCCAGGGCGGCTCGCCCTGGCGGGTCCAGGGCAGAGCCCTGGCCTTCCTCCGTGCGCCCCATGCTAAGACCGCATCGATCTGACCAAGGACTGCCCCATGACCGACACGCCCCTGCGCGACCGCTTCTCCGAGGCCCTGAAGGCGGCGATGCGGGCGCACGACGCGCTGCGCACGTCCACGGTGCGGATGATCCTGGCGCGGGTGAAGGACGCCGACATCGCCGCGCGCCCGAAGCTGGACCGGGTGGCGGACGACGACGTGCTGGGCCTGCTGCGCGGCATGGTGAAGTCGCGCCGGGAGTCGGTGGAGCTGTACGTGCGCGGCAACCGCCCGGAGCTTGCGGACAAGGAGCGCGCGGAGATCGCGATCGTCGAGGAGTTCCTGCCGGCGCAGCTCGACGAGGCCGACGTGGCGGCGGCCGTGGACGCTGCCGTGGCCGCGACGGGGGCCGCGAGCGTAAAGGACATGGGCCGGGTGATGGCGGAGCTGCGGGCGCGGCACGGGGCGGCGCTGGACATGGCGCGGGCCGGCGCGCTGGTGAAGACGCGGCTGTCGGCCTGAGCCGGGCCGCCTGATGGCGCTGCCCCCGCACTTCCTGGACGAGCTGCGCGCGCGCACGCCGATGTCGGCGCTGGTGAGCCGGCGCGTGAAGCTGGCGCGCTCGGGGCGGCAGTGGAAGGGCTGCTGCCCGTTCCACGGGGAGAAATCGCCGTCGTTCTACGTCTACGAGGACGGCTACCACTGCTTCGGCTGCGGCGCGCACGGCGACGCGATCAGCTTCGTGATGCAGACCCAGGGCGCGGGCTTCATGGAGGCGGTGCAGTCGCTGGCCGCCGAGGCCGGGCTCGAGGTGCCCAAGGCGACCCCCGAGGCGGCCGAGGCGGAGCGTCGGCGGCTCGACCTGCACGGCGTGCTGGACGCGGCGTGCGCGGCGTACCGGCGCCGCCTGCGCACGCCGGACGGGGCGGGGGCGCTCGCCTACCTGGTCGGCCGCGGGCTCACCGAGGCGACGATCGAGGCGTTCGGCCTGGGCTGGTCGGGCGAGGGCAGGGGGGCACTGGCCGCCGAGCTGGCGCCGCAGGGCGTGACGCCCGAGCAGCTCCTGCAGGCCGGCCTGCTGCGCGAGTCCGACAACGGCCCGCCGCGCGAGCTGTTCTACAACCGGGTGATGTTCCCGATCCGCGACCGCACCGGGCGGATCATCAGCTTCGGCGGCCGCATCCTGGGCGACGGGCAGCCCAAGTACGTCAACGGCCCGGAAACCGAGCTGTTCTCCAAGCGGCGCACGCTCTACGCGCTGGACCGTGCGCGCGAGGCGGTGCGGCCGAAGCCGGGCGCGGAGCCCGCCGAGGTGGTCGCCGTCGAGGGCTACATGGACGTCATCGCGCTCCACCAGGCCGGCTTCGGCGCGGCCGTAGCACCTCTGGGCACCGCGCTGACGGCCGAGCAGCTGGAGGCGCTGTGGCGGCTCTCGCCCACGCCGGTGCTGTGCTTCGACGGCGACGGCGCGGGCACGCGGGCGGCGGCGCGGGCGGCGGACGTGGCGCTGCCGCTGCTGGGCACGGAGCGCAGCCTGTCCATCGCCACCCTGCCGAGCGGCCAGGACCCGGACACGCTGGTGCGCGCGGGCGGGCCGGCGGCGTTCCGCGCGGTGCTGGCCGCGCGCACCGGGCTGCCGGCGGCGATCTTCGCGCTGACCCGCGCCCAGGTCGGCGACGGCAGCGAGGAGCAGCGCGCCCGCCTCGCCCAGGCGCTGGACGACAAGGCGAAGCTGATCCCCCACGCCGCCCTGTCCTACGAGTTCCGCACGACCTTCCGCGGCCTGATGAACGCGCAGCGCCAGGCCGCGCGGGCCAAGGCGTTCGGCAGCGGCGGCGCGGGCAGGCCCGCGTTCGGCACCGGCGGGCGGGGCGGCGCGGGCGGCGGGCGGGCGGGCTCGCCGGGTGCCGGGCCGCGGCTGCACGCCCCGTTCACCGAGCCGGACGCCGCCGCCGAGCGCCGCCGCCACCTGGCCGCGATCATGCTGTACCACCCCGCGCTGGTGCACGACGTGGAGGAGGCCTGGTGCTCGCTGGAGCTGCCGGAGGCGCAGGCGCGGGTGCGCGACGCCATCCTGTCGTGGTCCGAGCACGCGGAGCAGCTTGACTCGCCCGCCCTCATTGCCCACCTGCACTCTTCCGGTCTGGGGGACGAAGTGGCCCGTATCACGTCCTCGCAGCCTCTGCCGCTCTCGGCGCCCGCGCTCGCGGACGCGATGCCGGCGGAAGCCGAGGCAGCCTGGTGGCACTATTTCGGGCAGCTGAACCTCTCGGAGCTGGAGCGCGAGGTCGAGGCCGCCGCCGTCGCGTTGCGGGAATCGCTCACGGACGCGACCAGCCGGCGCATGATCACCCTCAAGGGCGCGCTGAACCGGCTGCGCTCCGGCGAGCAGGGCGAGGAGCCGGGGCTGTGACCCGGGCACCGCGCGCGGGGACGCGCTGACCCGGGCGGCGCAGGCCCGGCTCGGCGACACGCAAAAGGCGCGCGGGAACCCTGGCCTGCGCGCAGGGATTGAAGACGAGGCCGTGACTAGCCCCAGGGCAGGGCGGCGGAACATTGGAGTGTGTTGAGCATGGCGACGAAGCAGGCTGGGACCGCGGACGGGGCGACCACCGACCAGGACGCCGACACCACGCTGCTCGACACACAGTCCGCCGCCGTCAAGCGGCTGATCGCCCGCGGCAAGGAGCGGGGCTACATCACCTTCGACGAGCTGAACGCCGTCCTGCCGCCCGACCAGATGTCGTCCGAGCAGATCGAGGACGTGATGGCGATGCTCAGCGAGATGGGCATCCAGGTCGTCGAGAACGAGGACGAGGACGGCGGCGACGCCCCCAAGGCCGAGAAGCCCGAGGGCGAGGCGGAGACCGAAGGCGGCGGCGGCGAGGCCGCCGGCAACGTCGACGAGGAGAGCCTGGGCCGCACCGACGACCCGGTGCGCATGTACCTGCGCGAGATGGGCAGCGTCGAGCTGCTGTCGCGCGAGGGCGAGATCGCCATCGCCAAGCGCATCGAGGCGGGGCGCGACATGATGATCGGCGGGCTGTGCGAGAGCCCGCTGACGTTCCGCGCCATCATCGCCTGGCACGACGCGCTCAAGGGCGGGCGGATGCTGCTGCGCGACATCATCGACCTCGAGGCGACG
>JBPBQS010000290.1:0-9123 GCA_050920955.1 Janthinobacterium lividum
AGGCGATGTTCTCGAACACGGTGAGCGAGGGGTAGTTGACGAACTGCTGGTAGACCATGGCGACGGAGCGGCCGCGCACCGGCACGCCGGCCATGTCGCGGCCGTCGAGCAGGATGCGGCCGGTCGTGGGACGGTCGAGGCCGGCCATCAGGCGCATCAGCGTGGTCTTGCCGGCCAGAGTCGGGCCGAGCAGGACGTTGATCGTGCCGCGCTCCAGGGTGAGCGAGATGTCGTGCAGGATCGTGGCATCGCCCTGTCGCACGCCCACGGATTCGAGCGCCAGGCTCATGCGGCGGCGTCCCGCGCGCGCATGGCGGCGAGCGCGTCGTCGATGGCCCGGATCTGCCCCGCGTCCAGGCGCAGGCCGAGCTTGGAGCGGCGCCACACCACGTCGGCGGCCTCGCGCACCCACTCGGCGTCGACCAGGTAGCGCAGTTCGGCCTCGGTCAGGGTGGCGCCGAAGTCGCGGCCGAGGTCGGCGGGGTTTTTCGCGCTGCCCAGAATGCGGCGAGCGCGGGTGCCGTAGGCGCGCACCAGGCGGCGGGCGTGGCGGGGGGCGAGGAAGGGGTAGTCGCGTTCGAGGGCGGCGACCTCGTCGGCGTATCCGGTCATGGCGAAGTCGCCGCCGGGCAAGGGTTCGTGGCCGGTCCAGCCGTTCCTGTGGCCCGAGGGGGCGGGCAGGTGCGGCGCGAGGTCGGCCAGCGCGGTTTCAGCGAGCCTGCGGAAGGTGGTGATCTTGCCGCCGAAGATGGAGAGCAGCGGCGCCTGGCCGTCGGGCGCGTCGAGCGTGAGTACGTAGTCGCGGGTGAGCTTCTGCGCGATGCCGTCGCCCTCGCCGTGCAGCGGGCGGACGCCGGAGTAGGTCCAGACCACCATGTCCGGCGTCACCGGGACGCGCAGGTACTCGCTCGTCGAGCGGCAGAGGTAGTCGATCTCGGCGTCGGAGGCGTGCACGTCGGCCGGGTCGCCGTGGTAGTCCTGGTCGGTGGTGCCGATCAGCGAGTAGTCCTCCTCGTAGGGGATCACGAAGAAGATGCGCTTGTCGGCGTTCTGGAAGATGTAGCACTCGTCGTGGTCGTAGAGGCGGGGCACCACGATGTGGCTGCCCTGGACCAGGCGTACCGGGGCGCGCTCGTTGGAGCGGATCACCTCGCCGGCGACCTCGGCGACCCAGGGTCCTGCGGCGTTGACCAGCGTGCGCGCGCGCACCGTGCGCTGCCCGCCCGCCTCGTCGCGCAGCGTTAGCTCCCACACGCCGTCGCGCCGGGTGGCGGCGGCGCAGGCGGTGCGGGTCAGCACGGTGGCGCCGCGCTCGGCCGCGTCGAGCGCGTTGAGGACGACGAGGCGGGAGTCCTCGACCCAGCAGTCCGAGTATTCGAAGCCGCGGCGGAACTCGGGCTTCAGCGGCAGGCCGATCGGGGTGTCGCCGAGGCGCACGGTGCGCGTCGGCGGCAGGGCCTTGCGGCCGCCGATGTTGTCGTAGAGCAGCAGGCCCAGGCGCAGCAGCCAAGCCGGGCGCAATTTCTTGTGGAACGGCAGCACGAAGCGCAGCGGCCAGACGATGTGCGGGGCGATGCGCCACAGCACCTCGCGTTCGGTGAGCGCCTCGCGCACCAGGCGGAACTCGTACTGCTCGAGGTAGCGCAGGCCGCCGTGGATCAGCTTCGTGGACGAGGACGAGGTGCCCGAGGCGAGGTCGCGGCGCTCGCACAGCAGCACGCTCCAGCCACGGCCCGCGGCGTCGCGCGCGATGCCGCAGCCGTTCACGCCGCCGCCGATCACGGCGATGTCGTAGAGCCCAGCCTCCTCGCCCGCCACCGCACCCTCCCCTGCCGCCGGCGCCTCTGCGGGCAGCCGTTTTCGTTTCGACACCTCGCCACGAAAAAATGGAACATGCAAGCGACCATCCGGGGCGGGCTTCCCGTCGTGGTCCGTTGCAGGAAGGGAAGGAAGGAAGCAGTTCTTTCTTGAAAGAAAGAACCAAAGAACTTTGCTAATTAGGGAAGGTTTTCTTGCTTAAGTGGCAAAGTCTTTTTGCTTCTTTTTCTTCAGAAAAAGAAGTCTTGCTGGCTTTCTGGAGAGGCCGGTTCATTCGCCGGTGGCGATGACCTCGATGCCGTGGCGCTCGGCGAGGGTGCGGCGGGTCTCGGCGGGGAGGTGGTCGGTGACGAGGACGTCGATCTCGTCCAGGGTTGCGATGCGCACCGGGGCGCGGCGGGTGAACTTCGAGCTGTCGGCGACGAGGATCACGCGGCGGGCGTTCTCGATGATGGCGCGCGAGACCTGGACCTCGCGCAGGTCGTAGTCGAGCAGCGTGCCGTCGGCGTCGATCGCGGAGGTGCCGATCACGGCGAGGTCGACGCTGAACTGGCGGATGAGCTGGACCGCCATGTGGCCGACGATGCCGCCGTCGGCGGCGCGCACGCTGCCGCCGGCGAGCACGACGCTGATGGCCGGGGAGCGGGCCAGCTCGGTGGCGACGTTGACGTTGTTGGTCACGACCAGGAGGCCGGAGCGGCCGGACAGGGCGCGGGCGACCTCCTCGGTGGTGGTGCCGAGGTTGATGAACAGCGAGGAGTGGTCGGGGACCAGGCGGGCGGCGGCCTGGCCGATGCGCTGCTTCTGATCGAGCGCCACCAGCTTGCGGGCCTCGTAGGCGAGGTTCTCCACGGAGGAGGCGACGATCGCGCCGCCGTGGACGCGGGTGAGCACGCCGGCCTCGCACAGCTCGTTGAGGTCGCGGCGGATGGTCTGCGGCGTCATGGCGAAGCGCGCGGCGAGGTCGTCGACCAGCACGCGGCCACACTCGCGGGCCAGCGCCACGATCCCGGCCTGGCGGCGCACGCCCGCGGGCTGGCTCACCAGGGGGGCGTCCGGGCGCTCACAGGCCGAGGTTGAAGGCGACCGAGATGCGCAGGGCGTCGCCGCGGTACGGGCGGACCTGGTGCATCAGCCAGGAGGGGAACAGGAAGAGCAGGCCGGGGCGGGGGCGGATCGTCTCCGCGCTGCCCACGGAGGTTCCGTCCTCGCCGGCGAACTTCAGCGTGGGGGCGTACATGGAGGGCGCGGGGCCGCGCGGGTCGAGCATCTCGAACTCGCCGCCCAGCGCGTGGTCGGCGAAGCAGCCGCCGTCGTCGACGTAGTAGGTGCCGGACCAGAACGCGCCGGGGTGGTAGTGGCAGATGTTGCTGTCGCCGGGGCCGTTGACGTTGGCCCAGGCCTGCATCGTCCAGGCCGGGCGCACCGCGGCGCCGTGGCGGTCGGCGGTCAGGCGGGTCGCCAGGCCGCGGGCGGTGTCGAGGACCTCGGCGATCTCGGGGCCGCCCCAGGACGCGATCTCGCGGTCGGAGTGCCAGCCGCCGGCGTTGCTCGCCTGGACCGAGCCGGTCGCGGCGCGGCGGGCCAGGATGCGCTCGCGCAGGGCGGCGTTGCGCGCGGTCGCGCCGGGCAGCTCCACGGCGGCGACGGGGGTCGCGAACAGTCCCTTGACGTTGATGTCGAGCCGCACCGCCGCCTCCCCTGCCCTGCCCCGAGACATGGCACACCCCAGCGGGCGGGCATACCGGGATGGGCGGCGAAGGAAGAAAGCAGTTCTTCCTTGAAAGAAAGAACCAAAGAACTTTGCCCGTTGGGGCGGTGCCAGCCGGGGGGCGCAGGAGGCTTATGGGCAAAGTCTTTTTGCTTCTTTTTCTTCAGAAAAAGAAGGCCTTGCTCGCTTCAGCGCGCGTGGCGGAAGCGTTCGACGGCGGCGACGAGGGCGCGGCGGACGCCGGGTTCGAGGGCGGAGTGGCCGGCGTCGGGGATCACGGTGAGGCGGGCCTGGGGCCAGGCGGCGGCGAGCTCGAAGGCGGAGGTGGCGGGGCAGACCATGTCGTAGCGGCCCTGGACGATCTCGGCGGGGAGGTGGGCGATGCGGTGCATGTGGGCGAGCAGGCCGCCCTCGGGCAGGAACAGGTCGTGGGCGAAGTAGTGGGCCTCGATGCGGGCGAGGCCGAGGGCGGTGCGGTCCTGGGCGAAGGAGGCGACTGTGTCGGGGCTCGGCAGGAGGGTGGAGCAGGAGCCCTCGTAGACGGACCAGGCGCGGGCGGCGGGCTGGTGGACCAGGGGGTCGGGGTGGGTGAGGCGGGCGAGGTAGGCGCCGAGGACGTCGCCGCGCTCGGACTCGGGGAGGTGGGCGAGGAAGGCGGCGTGGGCGTCGGGGAAGACGCGGGCCATGCCGTGGAGGAACCACTCGACCTCGGGGGCGCGGCCGAGGAAGACGCCGCGCAGCACGAGGCCGATGACGCGCTCGGGATAGGCCTGGGCGTAGGCGAGCGCGAGGGTGGAGCCCCAGGAGCCGCCGAACAGGAGCCAGCGTTCGAGGCCGAGGTGGACGCGCAGGGCCTCGATGTCGGCGACGAGGTGGGCGGTGGTGTTGGCGTGCAGGTCGCCGAGGGGGCGGGAGCGGCCGGCGCCGCGCTGGTCGAAGATGGCGACGCGCCAGAACTGGGGGTCGAAGAAGCGGCGGTGGACGGCGCCGGCGCCGGCGCCGGGGCCGCCGTGCAGGAACAGGGCGGGGCGGCCGCGGGGGTGGCCGACCTGCTCCCAGTACATGACGTGGCCGTCGGTGAGCGGCAGGTAGCCGGTCTCGAAGGGGCCGATCTCGGGGAAAAGGTCGCCGCGTGGCATGGCGGGAGTGTAGGGGCGGGGGGGCGGCGAGGCGAGGGGGCGTTGCGCAAGGAAGACTGGGCTCTGCCCAGACCCGCCAGGGGCGAGCCGCCCCTGGACCGGCCTACCTTAAAGTAGCGCGTTCCAAGGGCGCAGCCTTTGGCGGAGTTTGAGGCGGAGCCTCGACCTTGCTTGCTAGCGGGCCTTCGGCTCGTGGATCGGGCAGCCGTTATGGCTGGCGCGGAAGCCGGCGGAGCTGGTGTAGGTGGAGTTGCGGGCGCGCATGACGCCGCCGAGCGGGCGGTGGGCGGCGAGGCCGTGCCAGGGGCTGAAGGCGAGGCCCTCGTCGATGGCGGCGACGCCCTCGGCGCTCCAGGAGTCCTGGGGGGCGGCCTTGAGGCGGGCGACGGTGACGTAGGGGCTGGCGTCCTCGGGCCAGGCGACGGAGGCGTCTTCGATCGGCATGGTGTCGAGGTCGGTGCAGAGCTGGACCCTGACGTCCCACTCGCCGCCGTGGGCCGCGAAGTGGGCGGAGACGGAGTCGCGCAGGGCGTCGGGGGCGGCGAGGTCGACAGGGGTGCCGGTCAGGGCGGAGAGGTCGAAGACCGGGGCGACGGCGATCTTGGCGATGTAGTCGCCGTAGAGGACGGGGACCTGGGAGTAGAAGGTCTCGCCGAGGATGCTGGTGGCGGGGTGGCCGCCCATGGTGGTGATGGTGGGGCTCTTGGCGCCCAGGGCCTCAATCACGGACTCGGCGCCGCGGGCCGCGGCGGACAGGGCCTGCTTGGCGCCCTCGGCCTTGTCGGTGGTGGCGGCGAGCAGCTTCAGGTTGCCGAGGAATTTGGCGGGGGTGGGGGCGCTGAACGCCGGGGCGTTGACGAGCACGAAGTCCTGGGTGGTGTCAGCCTCGCTGCCGGGCAGGCGGGGGCCGTCGACGCCGATGACCTTGATCGCGAGGCCGCGGGGGGTGGAGACGCTGTCGTCGAGGATGTCGCCGGGGAGTGTGGAGAAGCGCATGGCGACGTCGTACTCGCCGGCACGGGCGAAGAGGCCCTGGGCGAGAGTGGCGGGCAGGCCGGGGTGGACGACGAGGGTTGCGCGCAGCACGCCGTGGCTCTTCGCGTGGACGCTGCGGCTGGCGTGGCCGGAGTGCTCGAGGGTGGCCTCGCTAATCCTGCCCATGGTCTCGATGAGGGCGGCGTTGGTCTCGGCCTCGTCGGGGGCGGGGACCTCCATGTCGGGCGTGAAGCGCAGGGGGGCAGAGGCGGCGTGAGCGGACATGGAGAGGCTCCCGTGGGTGAGGGTTGCGTGTAATACGCGCAGGCTTTCGTCCGTATTGCAATGTGCTCCGAAGTCACGGGGCGGAAAGCGGTAGGCTTCTTGTTCAATGGTTGTAGATTGGTATTACGTTACCCAATCAACAATGAAGTATTCAGCTTGGAAATACGTGGTTTCCTTCGGCAGTTCGTGTTGCGGAGGCTGTGGAGGAGGCGCGGGCGGTGCTGCGGGGTGGGCGGGGCGCGGGGCGGCGGCCTTGTGTTTGCCCGCGGTCCTGCGACAAGCGGGGAATGCACAGGATCTGGATTCCGATGGGGGCGTTCGCGGGGCTGACCGCGGTGGCGATGAGCGCGCTGATGGCGCACGCGCTGCCGCAGCGGCTGGACGCGGCGCGGCTGCAGATGGTCGCCAACGCGGTGCAGATGCAGGGGTGGCACGCGCTGGCGCTGGTGCTCGTCGGCGTGTGGGCGGTGCGGGGCGGGGTGCTGGCGACGCTGGCGGGGGCGTGCTTCGCGGCGGGCGTGCTGCTGTTCTGCGGGGGCGTGTACGCGATCGCGCTCGGGGGGCTGCGGGTCGGGGGCGTGGCGCCGACGGGGGGCGTGCTGCTGATGCTGGGGTGGCTGCTGCTGGGGCTCTCGGCGGTGCGGGCGCTCTGAGGGTGCGGCCGGTTCCCGACGCGGGCCTGCCGCCGGGCGGCCGGGGTTCGTTTCCCTTGCGCGCGGGTTCGGGCGCGCTTGTCTCCGGCGGGTCCGCGCTTTCAGGCAGGGGGGCGGCGCCCTGGCCTTGCCTTTCCGCCCCCTGCCCTGCCCGCGCATGATCCGCAGCGCCTACCTGGCGGCCGAGGGGTTCGAGGCGCCGCTGGCCGAGGAGCTGGCGCGGGCGGGCGTGGCGGTCGAGGCGTGGCACGGGCGGCTGGCGCTGTCGCCGGATGCGCCGAGGCCGGCGGCGTGGGCGATCGACGCGTGGGCTGAGCCGCGCGAGGTCGCGGTGGCGTCGGTGGGCGAGGCCGTGGCGGCGCTGCGGGCGGTGCAGCGGAACTGGGGGCTGTACGGGGCGGCGCACCACAGGCGCTGCGCGCTGGTGGAGGCGCGGCTGCCGCCGGTGCGGGCGCGGGCGCTGGTATTTCCCGAAGGCGCGCCGGAGTCGCACCTGGGGGCGTGGACGCTGCTGGCGCCGGGGCGGCTGCTGTTCAGCGCGGCCAAGTCGAGCGCGTTCGTCAACGGCGAGTGCCGGTTCGTGGAGGACCACATCGGGCCGCCGAGCCGGGCCTACCTGAAGCTGTGGGAAGCGTGCGCGGTGTGGCGGGACTGGCCTCGGCCGGGGCAGGCGTGCCTGGACCTCGGGGCCTCGCCCGGGGGGTGGACGTGGGCGATCGCGTCGCTGGGGGCCGGCGTGGTGGCGGTGGACCGGGCGCCGCTCGCGGACAAGGTCGCGGCGATGCCGGGGGTGTCGATGCTGCGGGAGAGCGCGTTCGCACTGGAGCCGGAGGCGGTGGCGCCGGTGGACTGGCTGTTCTCCGACATCATCGCGTATCCGGAGAGGCTGCTGGCGCTGGTGTCGCGGTGGATCGCGTCGGGGCGGGTGGCGCGCGTCGTGTGCACCGTGAAGTTCCAGGGGGAGACGGACCATGCGGCGGCCGAGGGGTTCGCGGCGATCCCGGGGGGAAGGCTCGTGCACCTGTTCCACAACAAGCACGAGCTGACGTTTCTCTGGCGGCGGGAAGGGTAGGCGGAGGCAAGGAAGGCCGGGCTCTGCCCGGACCCGCCAGGGCGAGCCGCCCTGGACTGGCCTTACTTAAGTGTTGGATTCCAAAGGCGAGCCTTTGGCGGAGTTTGAGGCGGAGCCTCAACCTTGCTTGCTGTGCGGGGGTTTAGGCCGGCTCGGGGACGGTCGGGGGTTCGTGGTCGAGGTTGGTGCTGGCGAGGATGTCGGTGATCACGGCGGTCACGGTCAGGGCGTCGAAGCCGGCGGCGATGGCCTCGTCCACCAGGGCCTGGAGGCGAGGCATGACCCAGTCGTGCACGGGGGTCTCGGACATGGCTGGCTCCTGGAGTTTGGCTGGAACCCGCTTCCGGGGAGGCGGGTTCCAGGGGCGTCAGGCGAACAGCTTTAGGGCGTTCTGCACGGTGTGCCAGACGCCCCACAGCAGGGGCAGGCCGGCGATCGCCCAGTAGAGGGCCACGCGGAGGAGGGGGTTCACGGGCGGGCTCCCAGGGCGAGGCCGGGGGCGGTGTCGCGGTCGTCCTCGCGCAGGGGGCGGATGAGGAGGTTGCAGACCAGGCCGCAGAGCAGGAGGGCGGCCATGACGTACATGGTCACGGTGTAGGCCTCGGCCTTGGGGACGCCGTTGTCGATCTGCCAGGCGCGCAGGTAGTTCACCAGCACGGGGCCGAGCACGCCGGCGACCGACCAGGCGGTGAGCAGGCGGCCGTGGATGGCGCCGACGTACTGCAGGCCGAAGATGTCGCGCAGGTAGGCGGGCACGGTCGCGAAGCCACCGCCGTACATGCTCAGGATCACGCCGTAGCAGAGCACGAAGAGGGCGATATTGCCGCTGCGGCCGACCGAGGGGACCAGGGCGTAGAGCACGAAGCCGAGGGTGAAGAAGATCGCGTAGGTGGCCTTGCGGCCGAGGCGGTCGGAGGCGGACGCCCAGAGGAAGCGGCCGCCCATGTTGAACAGGCTGAGCAGGCCGACGAAGCCAGCGGCGGCGGTGGGCGTGATGCGGCCGGGGAACATCTCCTGGCTCATCGCGGAGGCCTGCTCCAGCACGCCGATGCCGGCGGTGACGTTGAGGCAGAGGACGGCCCAGATCAGCCAGAACTGGCGGGTCTTCACCGCCTCGTACTGGGTCATGGCGAGGGCGTTGGCGGCGCGCAGGGCAGTGGCGCGGGGCACGTAGCCCGGGGGCGCCCAGCCGGCGGCGGGGACGCGCACGATGGCGGCGCCGACGAGCATGAAGCAGGCGTAGCCGAGGCCGAGGGTGGCGAAGGTCTGCGCCACGCCGAGGTGGCCGGGGGTGCCATAGGCGTCCATCAGCATGACGGACAGGGGCGAGGCGATCATGGCGCCGCCGCCGAAGCCCATGATGGCGAGGCCGGTGGCCATGCCGGGGCGGTCGGGGAACCAGCTCATCAGGGTCTTGACCGGGGAGATGTAGCCCAGGCCGAGGCCGCAGCCGCCGAGCACGCCGTAGCC
>JBPBQS010000064.1:0-8946 GCA_050920955.1 Janthinobacterium lividum
TGGGCGCCACCCTCGCGCTCGCGGTGCTGGCCGCCGCCCTGGTGCCGGCGCGCTACGTCACCTCGTCCTCGCTGGTGGTGCTGCTCGGCTCGGAGTTCACCTACCGCCCCGAGGCCGGCGGCGCGCAGAACGTCTCGGGCGCGCTCGGCGCCGACCAGATCATGAAGGCCGAGGTCGAGATCCTCAACAGCGACGACCTGCACGAGGCCACGCTGCGCCGCCTCGGACTCGACCGCGTCTACCCCGGCTTCGCCGACCCGCCCGGCGCGCTCGGCCGCGCCGTTGCCGCCGTCGCCGGCCTGCCCCGCGCCGCCCGCGAGGCCCTGGGCCTGCCGCTCCCGGTGCTGCGCGACGCCGACCCCGTGGCGCTCGCCGTCGCCCGCCGCTTCGACAACGACCTCGCCACCGAGGCCGCCAAGGACGCCAACGTCCTGACCGTGACCTTCCGCAACCGCGCCCCCGACGTCGCCGCCGCCGTCGTCAACACGCTGGTCGCCCTCTACCTGGAGCGTCGCCACGCCCTCTACGGCGACGTGCAGTCCGCGACCGTGCAGACCCAGGTGCGCGCGCTCGCCGACACGCTGGGGGAAGCCGACGCGGCACTCGCCGCCTTCAAGGCCTCCCACGACATCGACTCCTTCGGCCTGCAGCGCGACCTGCTGCTCCACCGCCGCGACGATCTTGCCCGCGCGATCGCCGATTCCGAGGCCTCCCGCGCCCAGCTCTCCGCCCGTGTCGCCTCCATCGCCCGCCAGCTCGCCACGACCCCCGCCTCCGTGCGCGGCTACACCGAGGACGACCCCGACAGCCGCGCCTCCAGCCTCACCGCCGGCCTTCAGGACCTGCGCGGCCGCGCCGCCGACCTCGCCAACCGCTACCTGCCCACCAGCCGCGTGATGCAGGACGCCCAGGCCCAGGTCGCCGCCCGCGAGGCCGAGCTGTCGCGCCTGCGCGCCGACCACTCCGCCTCCGTGCAGCGCCAGACCCGCAACCCCGCGCTCGACGCCCTCTCCCTCGACGGCGACCGCGCCAGCACCGACCTGCGCGCCGAGACCGCCCGCGGCGCCGCCCTGGCCGCGGACGCGCGCACCGTCGCCGCCGCCCTGCACGACCTCCAGGACAGCGACGAGGCCCTCCAGCAGCTCGAGCGCCGCCGCGAGGTCGCCGACAGCGCCTACCGCGCCTCCGCCAAGGTCCTCGAGGACCGACGCATGGTCGAGGCCGTCGCCGCCGAGCGCGCCACCAACGTCCGCGTGATCCAGCCCGCCCGCGTGCCGCTGCGCCCGCACCGCCTCACCCTGCCGATCCTCGCCGCCGGCCTGGTCTTCAGCCTCCTCGCCGGCGCGGCCACCGCGGTCCTGTCCGAGGCCACGCGCCCCGGCTTCCTCTCGCCCGAGCAGATCGAGCGGCGCCTCGGCCTGCCGGTCCTGGCGTGCATCCCCGAGCTCTAGGCAAGCAAGCATGGGCTCTGCCCAAACCCGCCAGGGCGAGCCGCCCTGGACTGGCCTCACTTAAGGGATGCGTTCCAAGGGCGCAGCCTTTGGCGGAGTTTGAGGCGGAGCCTCAACCTTGCTTCCTGAGGTCCGCCGCCACCGCCCTGAGGAACCCCACCGACCCCGCCGCGTAGCGCGACGACAGCCGCCGGGGCTCGTGCGCGAGGCGCCACAGCCACTCCGTTCCGCTGGCGGCCATCACGTCCGGCGCGCGCCGGGCGACGCCCGCCTCGATGCGCAGCGCCTGCCCGACGCACAGCGCCCAGCACGGCGGCAGCCGGCCGCGGTGGCGGTGCACGAACACCTCCGAGCGCGGCGCGCCGACCCCCATCAGCAGCAGCGTGGTGCCATGCGCCGCGACGGCCTCCGCGAGCGCGCCCGACGCCGCGGGATCGCGCTCGAAGCCGTGCGGCGGCACGTGCGTGGCGACCTGCCCGTCCATGCCGCGCCGCGCGGCCCAGCGGCGCAGCCCGTCCGCGGTGGCGTCGCTGTCGGCGGCGAAGAACACGCGGTGCCGCCCGAGCGACGGATGGCGCAGCAGCGCACGCGCGAGATCGACGCCGGTGACCCGCCCGGCCGGCGCGCAGCCCCGCAGACGCGCGTAGCGGAACACGGGGAAGCCGTCGCAGGTGACGATCGCCGCCGACGCGTACGCCGCCGCGAACTCCGCGTCGCGGCGCAGCAGCCGGACGTGGTCGATGTTCGGCGTCACCACCAGGCCCACCCCGCGGCCGTCGTCCGGGCCCGCGTCCCCGGCGGGCGTGCGCAGCGTCGTCGCGATGCGGTCCGCGATCGCCTCGGCGTCGAGCGTGGACACCACGAAGCCGAAGATGCGCGGCGGCGACGCGGCGACGGCGACGCTCACGCGGCACCGCCCAGCGCCAGCGGGCAGCCGATGCGCGCGAACAGCGCCAGGTGCTGCGCCACGGCGTGCTCGGCGGTGAAGGCGGCGGCGCGCCTGCGCAGCGCCGCGGGATCGTGCCCGCTGGCCAGCACGGCGCGCATCGCCGCCCCCAGCGCCGCCGCGTCGCCCACCGGCACCAGCGCGCCGTGCCGCCCGTCCTCCAGGATCTCGCGCGGCCCGTGCGGGCAGTCCGTGCTGACCACCGCGGTGCCGCAGCCCAGCGCCTCGACGATGACGTTGCCGAGCCCCTCGTAGCGCGACGACAGCACGAGCGCGTGCGCCTCGCGTATCCACGGCAGCGGGTTGGCCTGGAACCCCGCGAACCGCACGCGCCCGGCGAGCCCGAGCGCCTGCACCGCCTCCTGCAGCGCCGGGCGCATCTCCCCCTCGCCGAGCAGCAGCAGCCGCGCGGGCGGCGCGACCTCGGCGAAGGCGCGCAGCAGCGTGTGCGGGTCCTTCTGCTCGACCAGCCGCCCCACCCAGACCAGCACCGGCGGCGCGTCGGCCGCCAGCCACGGGTCGTCGGTGGCGGCCGAGGCGCGGGCCACGAAGTCGCCGGAGATCACCGGGTTGTGGATCACCGTGACCCGGCCGCGCGCGAGGCCCGCGGTGCGCGCCAGGTCGTCGGCGACCCCGCCGGAGACCGCGACGATGCCGTCCGCCGCCCCCGCGAGCATCCGGTAGAGCATCGGCACGGCGCGGTACTTCCAGCCGCGCATGTGCTCGGCCTCCGCGGACAGCGCGTTGTGCTGGCAGATCACCAGCCGCGTCGGCCCGCCCGCCAGGCGCCGCGCCAGCATCGCCGCGATGTTGTTGTGGTCCAGGCTGGCCATCAGCACGTCGGGCCGCGCGCGGCGCAGGAACCGCGCCAGCCGGGGCACGTCGCCCGCCGTGCGCCGCCCGCCGAGCACCACGACGCGGCACCCCTCCGGCACGGCGTGCGCCAGCGCCCCGGTGCGCGCGTGCAGCACCAGCGTCACCGCGACGCCGCGCGCCAGGAACACCCGGATCAGCTCCAGGCGCATGCGCTCCACGCCGCCGCCCGACAGGTCGTGCATGTAGATCGCGAGGTGCCGCAGCCCGCCGGACCGCCGCGCCTCGTTGGCGTTCGCGGCGACCGGGCAGGCGGCCGCGCCGTGCGCGCGCAGCAGCGGCCGCGGCTCCGGCCCGACCCACGTGCCCGCCCCGGCCGGCACCACGCGCGGCGCCTCGGCCCCGGGCGGCGGCGCGACGCGGCGCGGGAACGGCACGACCTCGCTCACGCGGCGCCCCCCCGCGCGCCCGGCCACGCCATCCACGCGATCACCCCGGCGTTGGTCGCCGCCCACGCCGCGGCGTACAGCCCGACCGCGAGGTCCGGCCCGCCCCACGCCGCCCCCGCGCACAGCGCCGCCCCGCGCCCGACCAGCGACGCCGCCTCGATCCCCAGGTAGGCGCGCTGCCGCCCCAGCACGGACACCAGCACGGCGCTCGGCATCTGCATGGTCTCCACGCCCCACGCGAGCGCGATCATCGCCGCGTCGTGTCCCGCGCCGCGCCACGCCGCCCCGAACACCGCGCCGAACAGCGCCGGCCCCGCGAACGCCAGCACCGCCACCACCGGCAGGCACAGCGCGCCGAGCCCCCCTGCCAGCCGCAGCGCCGCCCCGCGCACGTCGCCGCCTTCCGCATGCAGCGCCGCCGCCCGGCGGAAGAACACGGGCCGCAGGCTCTCGGTGAGCACCTGCTGCGGCAGCACGAGCATGCGGTACGCGAGCCAGAACAGCCCCGCCTCCGCCGCGCCGAAGAACACCGGCAGCAGAATCGCCGGCAGCGACGTCGACAGCAGCCGCAGCAGCACCTGCGGCGCGCCGTACAGCGCGAAGCCCCGGTGCCGCGAC
Organism: Janthinobacterium lividum; assembly: GCA_050920955.1. Taxonomy (GTDB): domain Bacteria; phylum Pseudomonadota; class Alphaproteobacteria; order Acetobacterales; family Acetobacteraceae; genus CAXSEF01. The sequence goes on from JBPBQS010000064.1 coordinate 4,278, forward strand.
GCCGCCCCGCGCAGCCGCGCCACGCTCCACCCCCCGCACAGCGCCGCCCGCAGCCCCGCCCCGCCCGCGCGCGCCAGCAGCGCCGCCGCCAGCGCCTGCCCCGCGACCTGCCCGCCCACCAGCAGCCCCGCGCCCGGCACGCCGAGCCACCCGCCCAGCCCCTGCAGCGCCACCGCAAACCCGGAGCGCGACGCCCCGTACGCCGCCACCGGCCCGAACCGCTCGCGCCGCACGAACCACAGCGTCAGCGCCGGCACCACGCACCCGCACGCGACCGCCAGCGGCAGCAGCGCCAGCACCGCGCCCGGAGCCCGCCCCGCGGCCCCCGCCGCCCCGAGCCCCGCCACCAGCGTCACCGCCCCCACCGACAGCACGCACAGCCGCAGCACGTCGCCTGCCCCGTCCTCGTCGCGCTCCAGCAGGATTGCCTGGTCGAGCCGCAGCGTCGCCACGCACGCCAGGCACGACGCCGCTGCGCTGAACGAGCCGAACATTCCGAACGCCGCGACGTCGTACAGCCGGGTGAGCAGCGGCGCCGAGAGCACCGCGACCCCCTGCCCCAGCGCCGCCCCGCCGCCGAGCAGCAGCGCCTGCCGCGCCCCCGCCAGCCGCACCCCCGCCACGCGCCGGCCGAACCCGGAGGCGCCCGACCGCCATGCCCGCACCCCGCCGCCGCGCCCGGCCGCAGCCGCCAGCCCCGCATCCGCCATCATGCCCCCGGCTCCCGCCCGGCCGGCCCGACGCCCGCCGCCGCCAGCCCGCCGACAGGCGCACGCAGCGCCGGCATCCGGCACCCGCCCGGCCGCCCGCCTCCGCCCGCCGCGCCAGTCACCGCCCCCACCCCGGGCGACGCCGCCGCCGGCCTGCGCAGCGCCGCCGACGCCAGCGCCATCGGCACCAGCACGGTGAGCAGGTTCGCCTTGTGGCCGAGCGAGTTGCTGGTCGACGCCGCCAGCATCACCACGCCCAGCATCAGCCGCCCCGGCAGCGACGCCCTGCGGAACGCCCAGCCCAGGAAGGCCACGAACCCCGCGACGAACAGCGCGAACCCCGCCGCCCCCAGGTAGAGGTAGATCAGCAGCCAGAAGTTCTCGACCGCCCCGATCCGCCAGGTCAGCGAGAGCTGGTGCAGCGCCATCTCCTGGCGCGCCAGCGTCATCCCGAACAGCTTCTCGCCGGGGTCCATCATCGGCAGCAGGTGCCACTGCACGTTGCGCACCCTGGCGCTGTCGTCCCAGTACAGGTGCGTGACCAGCCGCGCCCCCACCCCGGTCTGCGTCAGCAGCAGCGCCAGCGCCGCCGGCACCACGCTCACCGCGCACCCCGCCGCCACCAGGTCGCTCCGCCGCAGCGCCCGCCGCGCCAGCCGCCCGAGCATCCCCGCCCCCCGCCACCCCGCGAACACGACCGCCGCCAGCACCAGCGCCGTGCGCCCGCCGAACGCGACCAGCCCCACCCCGAACACCGCCGCCAGCGCGACGCGCCACCCCCGCCCGATGCCCTCCGACCCGGCCAGGAACAGCCCCGCCGCCGTCAGCATCGCCCCGGTCAGCGGGTGGTCGTACAGCCCCGCGCCGCGGAACTCCGCCGCCGGCTCCAGCTCCTCGCGCCCGGCGAGCACGATCGGCACCAGGTGCCTCTGCCCCAGCGTCTCGCCCACCGACACGACGACGCCCAGCACCAGCACCGCGAGCACCACGAGCCCGAGCCGCCGCAGCGCCCGCTCCCCCGCCCGCCCGAGCACCAGCGCGAGCAGCCCCGCCGGCATGAAGTTCTCCAGGAACACCACGAGGTGCACCCGCCCCGTCCCCGCGAGCGCGAAGCCGCAGCACCCCGCGAGCGACGCCAGGTACAGCAGCGGCACCCGCGCCTCCGCCGCCAGCGCCGCCGCCGTCGCCACCGGCCGCCGCCACGCCATCGCCACCACCGACAGCACCGCGAGATACGTCCCGGGATGCAGCTTCACCACGATGCTGCCGCCTTCCGCCGCATACGGGATGCCCGCCGCCGCCAGCAGGTTGCCGCTCGCCAGCAGGTTCACGACCACCGCCGCCCCCGCCAGCCCGACCGCCACCCGCCCCGCGCGCGGCGCCGCCGCCACCCGCAGGCCGGCGACCCGCGCCAACGCTGCCCCGCCACGCGGCCCCGCCGCCGGCCCGCGCAGCGCCGGGGCACACGCGCGGGTTGCGCTGGCCACCGTCATCTCGCCATGCTCCGCGCGCCGCGCCGCGCCACGCCCTGCGCGCCAGGGGACACGCCATGCCGACCCGCCGCCGCGCCCTGCTCTCCGCCGCCTGCGCCCTGGCCAGCCACGCCGGGGCCGCCCCGGCCGGCGCCACGCGCGCCCACGCCGCCCCGGCCACGCCCGCCACGCTGCGCGACCGCGCCGCCGCCCGCGGCCTGCTGTTCGGCGCCGCGGTCCTCGCCCGCGACCTCGCCGCCGACCCCGCCTACGCCGCCCTGGTCGCGCGCGAGTGCGCCATCCTCACCCCCGGCCTGGAGGCGAAATGGGCCCCCACCGAGCCCGCCGACGGCGACTTCCGCCTCGACGCCTTCGACGCGGTCGCCGCCTTCGCGCAGGCCCACGGCATCGCCCTGCACGGCCACAACCTGGTCTGGGCCGTCTACAACCCGCCCTGGCTGCTCGACGCCCTGCGCGCGGGCCGCGGCGACGCCGTCCTCGCCCGCCACGTCGCCGCCGTCTGCGGCCGCCACGCCGGCCAGGTCCTCGCCTGGGACGTGGTCAACGAGCCGGTCGATCCGCGCTGGCCCGCCGACCCGCAGGGCCTGTGCACCACGAACTGGTGGCACGCGCTGGGCCCCGGCTACATCGAGCGCGCCCTGCGCCTCGCCCACGACGCCGACCCGCATGCCCTGCTGCTCGTCAACGACGACGACCTCGAGTACGACGCCCCCGACCGCGAGCTGAAGCGCAACCAGTACCTCCGCCTCGCCGAATCCCTCGTGCGCCGCGGCGCGCCGCTGCACGGCTTCGGCCTGGAGGCCCACCTCAAGCCCGACCGCCCCATCGCCGAGCGCGCCTACCGCCGCTTCCTCGCCGAGCTGGCCGGCATGGGCCTGGCACTCTTCGTCACCGAGCTCGACGTCAATGACCAGTCCCTGCCCGCCGACATCGCCGCCCGCGACGCCATCGTGGCCGACGTCACGCGCCGCTACCTCGACCTGGCGCTCGACGAGCCCGCGGTGCGCGCCGTGCAGTGCTGGGGCCTGAGCCACCGCCACGAGCAGATGGGCCGCGACCCCGCCACCCGGCGCACCGACGGCCTGCCCAACCGCGCCCTGCCCTTCGACGCCGCCCTCGAACCCACGCCGATGGGCGAGGCGATCGGCCGGGCCCTCGACGGGGCGCCACGCAGGCAGGCAAGCATGGGCTCTGCCCAAACCCGCAAAGGGTCCGAGGACCCTTTGATCCCTTGACTTAAGGGAAGCCATCCAAGGGGCTTCCCTTGGCGGAGTTCGAGGCGGAGCCTCGACCTTCCTCCTCAAAGCAGCCTGTCCAGCCAGGCCGGCAGCGCCCGTCCCCTCCGGTTCAGCACGACGCCGACGACGTGCCCCCCCGCGCGCTCCACCGCGACCCTGGCCTGCGCCGCCGCCTCGACCCGCGTCGCCCCCGCCCTGACCACCAGCACCGTCCCGTCGCAGTGCCGCGACAGCGCCGCGGAGTCTGGCGAGGCCGCCGGCGCGCAGTCCAGCACCACCGTCGCGAACCGCTCCCCCAGCGCGATCAGCAGCCGCCGCAGCGCGCCCGACGCGATCTCCATCAGCGGGTGCGACGACGCCCCGAGGCTCGCGCGCCGCACGCCTGCGCAGTCCGCATCGCGCCACACCGCGCCGCCGAACGCGAGCCCGCCACCCGACAGCTCCGCCAGGCTGGGCGTGCCCGGGGGCGTGCCCGCCGCGATGCCGGTGCAGCACACCAGCAGAACCCCGCCCGGCCGCTCCGCCGCGGCCACGGCGGCGAAGCCCGCGGCCACGGTGCTGGTGCCGTCGCCGGCCGCCGCCGCCATGAACTGCAGCACGACCGGCCGCTCCTCGGAGCGCAGCGCCTCGATCGCGTAGTGCAGCTGCACGAAGTCCGGCAGCAGCGCCGCCCCCGGCACGACCCGCCCGCGCACGGCGGGACCCGCGGGCGGCAGGCGGCGCCCGTGCAGCACGAGGCCGGACGCGGCCCGGTCCGCCCCGGGCCCGGCCGCCCCGGACCTGGCCGCAGCGTCCGGCCCGTCGGGCCCCGACGCCATCAGAACGCGCCGGCGGCGGAGAACACCTTCACCGCGGTCAGCGCCAGGATGCGCAGGTCCAGCAGGAACGACCACCGCTCGATGTAGTCGAGGTCGCACTCCACCCGCGCCCTGAGCTGCGCCGCCGTGTGCGTCGCGCCGCGCAGCCCGCGCAGCCCGCGCACCTGCGCCAGCCCCGTCAGCCCCGGCCTGACACGGTGGCGCTGCGCGTACTCGGCGATGATCTCGTGGCCCAGCCGCTCCTCGGTGCGCATCTCCAGCGCGTGCGGCCGCGGCCCGACCAGCGACATGTCGCCGCGCAGCACGTTGAACAGCTGCGGCAGCTCGTCGAGCGAGGAGCGGCGCAGGAACCGGCCGAGCCGCGTGCAGCGCGCGTCGCCCCTGGCCGTCTGCACCAGGCCGTGCCCGCC
>JBPBQS010000251.1:0-8878 GCA_050920955.1 Janthinobacterium lividum
CATCCACGATCCCCACGCCATAGCGCGCCCAGTTCAGGGTCAGCAGGCCGTAGCCACGCGGCACGTAGAAGAAGGGGCTGAGCGCCGAGTCCACGCCGTAGCCGGTGGCGTCGCGCGGATTGGACGGGCCGAGCAGCGGCAGGAACAGGTAGGGGCCGGCGGGCAGGCCCCAGAGCGCGAGGGTCTCGCCGAAGTCGGCCTCATGGGAGGCGTAGCCCCAGACGGAGGCCACGTCGAAGATGCCGAGGACGCCGACCGAGGAGTTGATCAGGAAGCGCATGAAGGTGTCGCCGGCACGGCGCGGCCTGGTCTGGATCACGTCGTTGGCGAACAGCACCGGGCTGCTCAGGTTGGCGAGCACGTTGTGGATGCCACCGCGCACCGGCGTCGGCACCACGTAGACGTAGGCCTGGGCCACCGGCTTGAGGGCATAGGTGTCGAGCGTGTTGCTGACGCGGTAGGAGAAGCGGTTGGCGGGCTCGTACGGGTCGTTGTTCTGGCGGAATTCCGCCACGGCGTCGGGGTCGCTGGCCGGGGGCTTGGTGGCGCAGGCGGCGACGGAGAGGAGGCCGGCGGCGAGCAGGAGCCTGGTCGCGGGCATCAGGTGGTTGAGCAGGGCAGCGCGCATATGTTCCTCGGTCGGACCGGCCCGCCGACCAGACCCGCGAAGCAGGACAGTCGCAAATCGGGCTCGAAAGCGATATGGTGTCTAGCATGAACGTCCCGGTGCGCAACGTCGGCTTCGACGCGGCGCAGGCGGGTGCGTGGCACGACTGTGGCCGATATCCCACGTCAGTGCCGGGCGAGAGCCCCCTTCCCTGCCGGCCGGCCGGGGACGGGTGGCGCGGCAACCGGGATGCGGGCCAGGAGGCAGGAGGCAACATGAACGAGATGTCGCGGGCAGGCGGGGCGGCGCACGGCGCTTCCGATCTGCCGACGCTGGAGCGCTGGCTGACCGGGCCGCGCGTGCACGGGCTGCCGGCGCCCATCACGGGCCAGCCGGCGCCCAAGCTCAGCTTCGAGTTCTTCCCGCCGCGCACCGACGCGCTGGAGGCACAGCTGTGGTCGTGCATCCGCAGGCTGGAGCCGCTGGCGCCGGACTTTGTGTCCGTCACGTACGGCGCGGGCGGATCGACGCAGGCGCGCACGCATTCCACGGTGACGCGTCTCGTGCGCGAGACGTCGCTCACGCCGGCGGCGCACCTGACCTGCGTGGGGGCGTCGCGCGAGGAGGTCGATGCGGTCGCGCGCGACTACTGGGAGCATGGCGTGCGCCATATCGTCGCGCTGCGTGGCGACGCGCCGCATGGCGAGGCGAGCTACGAGCCGCATCCCGAGGGGTATGCCTACGCGTCGGACCTGGTCGCGGGGCTGAGGCGGGTCGCGCCGTTCGAGATCTCGGTGGCGGCGTATCCGGAGACGCATCCGGGGGCGGAGAACCCGCAGGCCGACCTGGACAACCTTAAGCGCAAGCTCGACGCGGGGGCGACGCGGGCGATCACGCAGGTGTTCTTCGATAGCGACACCTACCTGCGGTTCCTCGACCGGGCGCTGGCGGCGGGGATCACGGCGCCGCTGGTGCCGGGGATCATGCCGGTGTCGAACTTCGAGAAGGCGGCCAGGTTCTGCGCGGCGTGCGGGTCGAGCGTGCCGGCGTGGCTCGGGCCGATGTTCGAGGGTACCGCCGAGGACCCCGAGACGCGTCGCATGATGGCGGCGGTGGTCGCGGCTGAGCAGGTGCGGCTGCTGCAGGCGAACGGGGTGGACGAGTTCCACTTCTACACGCTGAACCGGCCGGACCTGACGTACGCGATCGCGCGCATCCTCGGCGTCAAGCCGAAGCCGGCGGCGGCGGCACAGGCGGCCTGAGCGGGGCCGCGTCCTGCCGCGCAGGACGGGACATGCGGTGCGCGCCGCTGTACCTGTCCTGCGCGGCAGGACGGATTGCCTGGTTTCCGGGCACGGACGTCCTGCGCGGCGAGACGAAAGGCGTCCTGCCGGGCGAGACGGATTCGGGGTTCGGCGGGCGTGTCGTCCTGCGCGGCAAGACGCGGTGGGGCGCGGGCGGCTTGCTTTCCGGGCGGCGGGGGGTGATGACCGCGCGATGTCCGATTACCTGGCTCGACTGAACCCGGAGCAGCGGCGCGCGGTCGAGACCGTCGACGGGCCGCTGCTCGTCCTCGCGGGGGCGGGGACCGGCAAGACGCGCGTGCTGACCACGCGGTTCGCGCACATCCTGCTCACCGGGCGCGCGAACCCCGGGCAGGTGCTCGCGGTCACCTTCACCAACAAGGCGGCGCGCGAGATGCGCGAGCGCGTCGGCGCGCTGCTCGGGCATCCGGCGGAGGGGATGTGGCTCGGCACGTTCCATGCGCTGTGCGCGCGGATGCTGCGCCGGCACGCGGACCTCGTCGGGCTGACGTCGGGGTTCACGATTCTCGATTCGGACGACCAGCTGCGGCTGCTCAAGCAGGTCATGGAGGCGCACCACGTCGACGCCAAGCGGTGGGCGCCGCCGGGGCTGATGGGGGTCATCCAGCGCTGGAAGGATCGCGGGCTCACGCCGGCGCGGGTCGGGCCCACGGAGGACACCGAGTTCGCGGGCGGGCGGGCGCTGGAGCTGTACGCGGCGTACCAGGCGCGGCTCGCGGAGCTGAACACGGCGGATTTCGGCGACCTGCTCCTGCACATGACGGAGATCCTGCGCACGCGCGAGGATGTGCTCGCGCAGTATCACCGGATCTTCCGCTACATCCTGGTGGACGAATACCAGGATACGAACGTGGTGCAGTATCTCTGGCTCAGGCTGCTGGCGCGGGCGCACAGCAACATCTGCTGCGTCGGGGATGACGACCAGTCGATCTATTCCTGGCGGGGCGCGGAGGTCGAGAACATACTTCGGTTCGACCAGGATTTTCCGGGGGCGCACGTCGTCAAGCTGGAGAGCAACTATCGGTCGACGGCGCCCATTCTTGCGGCGGCGGCGGGGCTGATCGCGCACAACGAAGGCAGGCTGGGCAAGACGCTCAGGCCGGGGCGCAACGATGCGTCCGGCGAGCGCGTGCAGGTGTTCGGGCTGTACGACAGCAACGAGGAGGCGCGCATGGTCGGCGAGCGCGTCGAGGCGTTGCGCCGGGACGGGCACAAGCTCGCGGAGATGGCGATCCTCGTGCGCGCGGGGTTCCAGACGCGATCGTTCGAGGAGCGGATGCTGACGCTGGCGATCCCATACCGGGTCGTGGGCGGGCTGCGGTTCTACGAGCGCGCCGAGATCAGGGATGCGGTCGCCTACATGCGCGTGCTGCACCAGCCGTCGGACGATCTGGCGTTCGAGCGGATCGTCAACGTGCCCAGGCGGGGGGTCGGGGACGGGGCGATGCGGACGATGCACACGCACGCGCGGGCGCGGCGGATCCCGCTGGCGGCGGCGGCGGCGGAGCTGGTCGGCGACGGCGGGCTGAAGGGGCGGGTGCGCGAGGGGGTCGGCGCGCTGCTGCGGCTGTTCGCGCAGCTGCGCGAGGCGCTGCCGAGGGACGGGCATGTCGTGGTGCTGCAGTCGCTGCTCGACGAGAGCGGGTACATGGAGATGTGGCGGCTGGACAAGTCGGTGGAGGCGCCAGGGCGGATCGAGAACCTCAAGGAGCTGGTGCAGGCGGTCTCGGACTTCGAGACGATGGCGGGGTTCCTCGATCACGTCAGCCTGGTGATGGAGAACGAGCAGGACGCCGAGGCGGACAGGATCAGCCTGATGACGCTGCACGCGGCGAAGGGGCTGGAGTTCGACACCGTGTTCCTGCCGGGGTGGGAGGAGGGCACGTTCCCGAACCAGCGCTCGCTCGACGAGAGCGGCAACAAGGCGCTGGAGGAGGAGCGGCGGCTCGCCTACGTGGGGATCACGCGGGCGCGGCAGAGGGTCGTCGTGAGCCATGTCGCCAACCGGCTGATCTACGGGAGCTGGACCAGCACGGTGGCGAGCCGGTTCGTCGACGAGCTGCCGGGCGAGCACATCGAGGTTGTGGCGTCGGCGGCGATGGAGCGCGAGGCCAGGCTGATGGCGGCGCCCAGCGTGTTCAGCTCGGGGCCGCTCGTGGCTCGGCGGCCGAAGGTGCTCGACGCGTGGGAGCAGCCGGGGCGGCCGGCGCAGGGGGCCAAGATCGGCGTGGGGGAGCGGGTGTTCCACCAGAAGTTCGGCTACGGGACGGTGCGCGGCGTCGACGACGACAAGCTGGACGTCGAGTTCGAGAAGGCGGGGAGCAAGAGGCTGCTGGACCGGTTCGTGGAGAAGGCACAGTGAGCAAGGTCGAGGCGCTGCCTCAAACTCCGCCAAGGGAAGCCCCTTGGATGGCTTCACTTAGTAAGGCCAGTCCAGGGCGGCTCGCCCTGGCGGGTTTGGGCAGAGCCCATGCTTGGCTTGCCTCCTGATGGCGGTGAACTCGATGAGCGGGATGGCGGTGGCTTCGCGGCACGCGACGCGGCTGGAGACGTTGCACGTCACGGTGCCGGGCGACGCGATGGAGGCGTACGAGGCGGCGTTCCGCTCGGTCTGCACGACGGTGGGGATGTTCCTGGCCGACGAGGAGGCGGGGACCTGGCGGATCGAGGGGGTGCGCGACGCGAGCGAGGCCGACGGGCCGCTGGTGTCGGCACTGGCGGTCGCGGAGCTGGTCACGGGCGTGTCGGTGCCGCTGGAGCGCGAGGACACGGCGGCGGAGGGGTGGCTGGCGCGGACGTACCAGGGGTTCCCCGAGCAGAGGGTCGGGAAGAGGTTTGTGGTGCGGGGGACGCACCTCGCGGCGGAGGAGGTTCCGGGGCGGATCGGGCTGGTGCTGGACGCGGGGATCGCGTTCGGGTCGGGCGAGCACGGGTCGACGCGGGGGTGCCTGCGGGCGCTGGAGGGGGTCGCGTATCGGCGGCCGGCGCGGATTCTCGATCTCGGGACGGGGTCGGGGATTCTCGCCATGGCGGCGGCGCGGCTGCTGCGGCGGCGGGTGCTGGCGACGGACATCGAGCCTTGGTCGGTGCGGGTCGCGGGGGAGAACGCCTGGCGCAACGGGGTCGGGCGGATGGTCGACTGCCGCGTGGGCAACGGGTGGCGGTCGCGCGCGGTGCGGGCGGGGGGACCTTACGAGCTGGTGTTCGCGAACATCCTGGCGCGGCCGCTGTGCCTGATGGCGGGGGCGCTGGCGGCGCGGCTGGCGCCGGGGGGGACGGTGATCCTCGCGGGGCTGCTCGGGACGCAGGAGAGGATGGTGCTCGCGGCGCACCGGCGGCACGGGATGCGGCTGGAGCGGAGGGTGCGCGAGGGGGTGTGGACGACGCTGGTGCTGCGGGGGGCGGGCACTGCTGGGCAAGGAAGGCCGGGCTCTGCCCGGACCCGCCAGGGGCGAGCCGCCCCTGGACCGGCGCTTACCTAAGTCGTGCGTTCCAAGGGCGCAGCCTTTGGCGGAGTTTGAGGCGGAGCCTCAACCTTGCTTTCTGTCAGCGGTAGAGGGCGGTGGGCAAGCCGAACGGGGTGGCGGGCTCCGGGGCGCGGGTCAGGCCGATGTCGGCGAGCTGGTGCTCGGACAGGTCGGACAGCTCGGCGGCGAGGGCGCGACGCTGGCGGCGGGCGCGCAGGAAGGCGGCGCCGTGGCTGATCGCAGCGGCGAGCGGGGCCGCGAGGGGGAGCGAGGGGGCGGCGGTGGCGGTGCGGGCGGTCATGGAAGCTGGTCCTCGGGCCTTGTCGTGAGCGGCCTCGGGTTCCGGGCCGCCGCGTGATGCAGACGGAATATGCCTGTTTCGGCGTCGTATTGCCCGTGTTTTGGGCAGGTCTCTGACCTGCGCCGGGCGCATGAGAGGGGGGTTTGGCATGTCGGATCGGATGGGCTCGCGGCTGGAGAGGCTGCGCGGGGAGATGGCGCGGCTCGGGCTGGACGGGTTCCTGGTGCCGCGGGGGGACGAGCACCTCGGGGAGTACGTGCCGCCGTCGGCGGAGCGGCTGGCGTGGCTGACGGGGTTCACGGGGAGCGCGGGGCTCGCGGTGGTGCTCGCGGGGCGGGCGGCGGTGTTCACGGACGGGCGCTACACGCTGCAGCTCGCGCAGGAGGCGGGCGCGGCGTGGGAGCGGCTGCACCTGACGGAGACGCCGCCGCCGGCGTGGGTCGCGGGGGCGGCGCCGAAGGGGGGGCGGGTGGGATACGACCCGTGGCTGTTCAGCGAGGCGGAGGTGGCGCGCTACGCGGCGGCGGGGGTGGCGATGGTGGCGGTGGGGGCCAACCCGGTGGACGCGGTCTGGGTGGACCGCCCTGCCCCGCCGCGTGCGCCGGCGGTGCCGCATGCGCTGGCGTTCGCGGGGGCGTCCTCGGCGGAGAAGCGGGGGGCGGTGGCCGACGCGCTGCGGGCGGCGGGCGAGGACGCGGTGGTGCTGGGCGACCCGGCGTCCCTGGCCTGGCTGCTGAACGTGCGCGGCGGGGACGTGGCGTTCACGCCGTTCGCGCTGGGGTTCGCGGTGGTGCACGCGGACGCGCGGGTGTCGCTGTTCATGGACGCGGCGAAGCTGGGCGGCGAGGTGCGGGCGTGGCTCGGCAACGAGGTCGAGGTGGCCGAGCCCGCGGCGATGGGGGCCGCGCTCGCGGCGCTGGCGGGGCGGCGGGTGCGCGTGGACGAGCAGAGGACGGCGGCGTGGTTCGCGCAGACGCTGCGGGCGGCGGGGGCCGTGGTGGTGGCGGGGGCGGACCCGTGCGCGCTGGCCAAGGCGTGCAAGAACGCGGTGGAGCAGGCGGGGGCACGGGCGGCGCACCTGCGCGACGCGGTGGCGGTGTGCCGGTTCCTGCACTGGGTCGGGGGGCGGCGGGGGGAGACGGAGATGTCGGCGGCGGCGCGGCTGCTGGCGTTGCGCGGCGAGGCGGAGGGGTTTCGCGGCGAGAGCTTCCCGGCGATCACCGGGGCGGGGGAGCATGGCGCGGTGATCCACTATCGCGCGACGGCCGGGAGCGATCGGGCGATCGGGGCGGACGAGGTGTACCTGATCGACAGCGGCGGGCAGTACGAGGACGGCACGACGGACGTGACGCGGACACTGTGGACCGGGCCGGGCGAGGCGCCGGGCGAGGTGCGGGAGCGGGCGACGCGAGTGCTGCAGGGGCACATCGCGGTGGCGAGCCTGGTGTTCCCGCGCGGCGTGTGCGGGGCGCACCTGGATGCGTTCGCGCGGCGGGCGCTGTGGGACGTGGGGCTCGACTACGACCACGGCACGGGGCACGGCGTGGGCAGCTACCTGTCGGTGCACGAGGGGCCGATCGGGCTGTCGCGGGCGGCGCGGCCGGTGGCGTTCGAGCCGGGGATGGTCGTGTCCGACGAGCCGGGGTTCTACCTGCCCGGCGCGTACGGGATGCGACTGGAGAACCTGCTGCTGGTGCGCGAGGCCGAGGTCGGCGGCGGGCGGTTCCTGCGCTTCGAGACGCTGACGCTGGCGCCGTTCGACAGGGCGCTGATCGAGGCGGGGATGCTGACGGCGGCGGAGGCGGCGTGGCTGGACGCGTACCATGCGCGGGTGCTGGCGGAGGTGGGGCCGCTGCTGGATGCGGACGTGCGGGCGTGGCTCGCGGGGGCGTGCGCGCCGGTGGCGGCGTGAGCGAGGACGTGGCGCCGCGGGGGCGGGAGTCGTATCGGCACTGGTACGACTGCGTGCTGCGCTACAACGACACGGACCGGCAGGGGCACGTGAACAACGTTTCGTTCGCGACGTTCTGCGAGCAGGGGCGGGCGGACTTCCTGCTGGGGGCGGCGGCGCCCGCGCTGCCGGAGGGGGCGAGCTTCGTGCTGGCGCGGATCTGCCTGGACTACCTGCACGAGGTGTTCTGGCCGGGGACAGTGTCGGTGGGCACGGGCGTGCTGGGCGTGGGGCGGACGTCGATGCGGCTCGCGCAGGCGATGTTCGTGGGCGAGGCGTGCGTGAGCGTGGCGACCAGCGTGATCGTGCTCGTGGACGCGCAGGGGCGGCCCACGGCGTGGCCGGAAGGCATGCGGGAGGGCCTGGCGGGGGTGGGCTGAGCAAGGCCAGAGGCTCTGCCTCTGGACTCCGCCAAGGGAAGCCCCTTGGATGGCTTCCCTAAGTGAGGCCAGTCCAGGGCGGCTCGCCCTGGCGGGTTTGGGCAGAGCCCATGCTTGCTTCAGGCCTCGGGGGCGTCGAGGCGCCGGTCGATGCGGACGGCGACGTGGTTCTTGCTGCGGCCGAGGTGTCCCTCGTAGAGCGGGGTGGTGCCGCAGCGGAGCTGGACGGGGGCGCCGGAGTGGGTGTCGAGCGTGATGCTGTCGCCGGGCTTGAGCGAGGCGATGTCGGACAGGCGCATGGTCTGCTCGGCGAGCACGACGTCGAGCACGATGTCGGTGCGGCGCAGCTCCTCGCTGAGGTGGGTCTCCCAGATCATGTCGCGGCCGAACTTCTCGCCGATGAACTGCTGGAGCAGCATCTCGCGCACCGGCTCGAGGGTCGCGTAGGGCAGCAGCACCTCGAGGCGGCCGCGGCGGTCGTCCATCTCGACGTCGACGCGGACGAGGATGGTGGCGTTGGACCGGCGCGAGATGGCGGCGAAGCGCGGGTCGGTCTCCAGGCGGTCGTGGCGGAAGGTGACGGCGCAGACGGGGTCGAAGCTCTCCGACAGGCCCTCGAGGACGACGCGGATCAGGCGTTCGATCAGGGCGCGCTCGATCGTGGTGTAGGGGCGGCCGTCGATCTTGACGGTGGTCGTGGACGCGCGGCCGCCGAGGAGCACGTCGACGATGGAGTAGATCATCGCGCTGTCGACGAGGATGAGGCCCTGGTTGTCCCACTCCTCGGCGGTGAAGACGGCGAGCATGCACGGCATCGGGATGGTGTTGAGGTAGTCGCCGAAGCGCA
>JBPBQS010000252.1:0-8765 GCA_050920955.1 Janthinobacterium lividum
GGCGGCCGTCGCGGCCTGAAGGGAAGCATGGGCTCTGCCCAAACCCGCCAGGGCGAGCCGCCCTGGACTGGCCTTACTTAGGAAAGCCATCCAAGGGGCTTCCCTTGGCGGAGTCCAGAGGCAGAGCCTCTGGCCTTCCTCAGTGGACCATCGCCGCGACCATCTCGTGCTCGCGGATCGCGGCGACGGCCACGGCGCAGTCCTCGGCGACGGCCATCTGCGTGCCGTCCGCCGCGTGGATGGCGAAGGCGGCGACGCCGCCGACCATGACCGGCTTGACGTAGGCGAGCTGCGAGACGCCGAGCGCCTGCAGCTGGGCCGTGGACAGGTGCCGGATGTCGATGTCCTGGCCGGCGGCCTTCTCGGAGGTGGCATTGGCCATGGGACGTCTCCTGGCTGGACCGCGCCCCCGGACGGGGTGGCGAGTCCGCGACTTGGATGATGATGGGGGCAAATCGGCGCGCGTCAAACCGCCGCCGCGTCGGTCGCCTGGCCTAGCTGGCGACGCCGTCGACCAGGCGGCCCGGGTCGGGGTCCGGCTCGGGCCGGCCGATGCGGATCTGCTTGACCCGCGCCTCCGGCTGGGGACGGGCGAGGTCGATGTGCAGCAGGCCGTTGTCGAGCCAGGCGCCGCGCACCTCGATGCCCTCGGCCATGACGAAGGCGCGCTGGAACTGCCGCGCCGCGATGCCGCGGTGCAGGAACACGCGCTCGCCGGCGTCGTCGGTCTGGCGCCCGCGGATCACCAGCTGGTTGTCCTCCTGCGTGATCTGCAGGTCGTCCATGGTGAAGCCCGCGACGGCGAGCGTGATGCGCAGGCCGGTCTGGCTGACCTGCTCGATGTTGTAGGGCGGGTAGCCGTCGGACGAGGACTTGGACGCGCGCTCGAGCATCTGCTCGAGGTGGTCGAAGCCGAGGAACAGCGGCGACGCGAACATGCGCTGGGACATAGGCGGAAGCCTCCTCCTGGGAGCGAGACGCGTGGCGGGGCCCTCGAAGGCACCCCGGCCGGACCGGGTATTTTGGTCCCGCCAGGGGTCGTTGCAAGAGGCCGCCGCCCTGGCCGCCCGCCCCCGGCCGCCGACACGTTCGGATACAACCCGGTCTCGATGCCGCCGCTTTCGCGTGGTGTAAGGAGGCTCCAACGAGAGGAGACCACCATGCGCAGACTGGCCCTGGTCGCGGCGATCGCCGCCCTGCCCTTCGCCGCCGCCCTGCCCGCCGCCGCCATGACGCCCGGCACCGGCCTGGCCGGCATCGTCGCCGCCGACATCGCCCCCGACGGCGCGATCGTGGCCGTGCGCGACGGCTGCGGCCCGGGCGGCCACCGCACCCCCTACGGCCGCTGCGTGCCGAACTTCTACCGGCCGTACTACGCCCCGCCGCCGCGCCCGTTCTACCGCCCCTGCCCGCCCGGCTTCCACTTCGGGCCCCGCGCCGGCCGCTGCTTCCCCAACTACTGACAACCGCCGACCCCGGCGTGCGGCGGGCCGGACCACGGCCCGCCGCCGTTGCCCCCCGCCCGCCGGTTGGCTACATGCCCCCCATGACGGACACCCAAGACACGCCCGGCGACGCCCCGGACGCCGCCCTCCTGCTGCCGATCCTCATCGCCCCCGACAAGGCGCTCAAGACCCGCGCCCGCAAGGTGCTGCCCGGCGACATGGACCAGGTGCGCGCCCTGCTGCCCCGCATGTTCGCGACGATGTACGCGGCCCCCGGCATCGGCCTCGCCGCGCCCCAGGTCGGCGTCCTGCTCCGCGTGGCGGTCGTCGACCTCATGCCCGACGACACCCCCGCCCCCCTCGTCCTCGTCAACCCCGAGGTCGTGGCCGTCGGCGAGGAGTGGGGCGTGCGCGAGGAAGGCTGCCTGTCGCTCCCCGGCCAGTACGCCGACGTCAGCCGCCCCGCGCAGGTCCGCGTCCGCTACACCGACGCCGACGGCCGCGCCCGCGAGATCTCCGCCGACGGCCTGCTCGCCACCTGCCTGCAGCACGAGATCGACCACCTCGACGGCGTCCTCTTCGTCGACCACATCTCGCCGCTCAAGCGGAACATGCTGATGCGCAAGCTCGCCAAGGACCGCAAGCTCAGGGACGAGGAGTGAGCAAGCCCGGGCTCTGCCCGGACCCGCCAGGGGCGAGCCGCCCCTGGACCGGCTTGACTAAGTACTGGATTCCAAAGGCGAGCCTTTGGCGGAGTCCAGAGGCAGAGCCTCTGGCCTTCCTTCCTTGCGGAGCCCCCCGATGAGGCTCGCCTTCATGGGCTCCCCCGCCTTCGCGGTGCCCTGCCTCCACGCCCTGCACGCCGCCGGCCACGACGTCGCCGCCGTCTACTGCCAGCCCCCCCGCCCCGCCGGCCGCGGCCAGAAGCCGCAGCGCTGCGCCGTGCACGAGGCCGCCGACGCCCTGGGCCTGCCCGTCCGCACCCCCGCCCGCCTCCGCCACGACGCGGCCGAGCACGCCGCCTTCGCCGCCCTCAACCTCGACGTCGCCGCCGTCGCCGCCTACGGCCTGCTCCTGCCGCCGGCGATGCTCGACGCCCCCGCGCTCGGCTGCTGGAACGTCCACGCGAGCCTGCTCCCCCGCTGGCGCGGCGCCTCGCCCATCCAGGCCGCCCTCCTCGCCGGCGACCCCGAGACCGGCGTCACGATCATGCGCATGGAGCCCGGCCTCGACACCGGCCCCATGCTCCTGCGCGCCACGACCCCCATCGGCCCGACCACCACCACCCCCGAGCTGCACGACACCCTGGCCGCCCTCGGCGCCGCCCTCCTGCTCCGCGCGCTGGCCGAACGCCCCCCCGCCACCCCCCAGCCCGACGGCGCCACCCACGCCGCCAAGCTCTCCCGCGCCGACGGCCGCCTCGACTGGACGCAGCCGGCCGCCACCCTGGAGCGCCGCGTCCGCGCCCTGACCCCCTGGCCCGGCACCTGGACCACGCTCCCCGGCACGCCCGCCGAAACCGTCAAGGTCCTCGCCGCCGAGCTGGCCCCCGCCGGCGACGCCCCCCCCGGCACGATCCTCGACGCCCGCCTGACCGTGCAGTGCGGCGCCGGCGCCCTGCGCCTCCTGCGCGTGCAGCGCCCCGGCCGCGCCCCCGTGGACGCCGACGCCTTCCTGCGCGGCGCCCCCGCCCCGCCCGGCACCGTCCTCGGCGCCGACCCGCCGCCCCCGTGACCCCCCGCTCACGATGACCCGCTGGGCGCTCCTCCTCGAGTACGACGGCACCGCCTTCGCCGGCTGGCAGCGCCAGCCCGGCCAGCCCACCGTCCAGGCCGCCCTTGAGCACGCCGCGGCCCACCTCGCCCAGGGCGCGCCCTGCCCCACCGTCGCCGCCGGCCGCACCGACGCCGGCGTCCACGCCTCCGGCCAGGTCGCCCACCTCGACCTCGCCCGCGCCATCGCCCCGCACCGCCTCGCCGACGCCCTGAACTTCCACATGCGCCCGCACCGCATCGCCGTGCTCGACGCCGCCCCCGTCCCTGACGAGTGGAGCGCCCGCTTCTCCGCCACCGGCCGCGCCTACCGCTACACGATCCTCAACCGCCGCGCCCGCCCCGCGCTCGACGACGGCCACGCCTGGCACCAGCCCCACGACCTCGACGCCGCCGCCATGCACCGCGCCGCCCGCGCCCTCCTCGGCCGCCACGATTTCTCGTCGTTCCGCGCCGCCGCCTGCCAGGCCAGCGGCCCCCTCCGCACCCTCGACCGCCTCGACGTCGCGCGCCGCGGCGAGCGCATCGAGTTCACCGTCGAGGCCCGCTCCTTCCTCCACCACCAGGTCCGCAACATGGTCGGCACCCTGCGCCTCGTCGGCACCGGCGCCTGGACCGCGCACGACGTCGCCGCCGCCCTTGCCGCCCGCAGCCGCGCCGCCGCCGGCCCCACCGCGCCCGCCTGCGGCCTGTGCATGACCGGCGTCACCTACCCGGAGCCCGTGTTCGGCGCGAAGCAGGCAAGGCCAGAGGCTCCGCCTCTGGACTCCGCCAAAGGCTCGCCTTTGGAAACCAGTACTTGAAGCCTGCCTGTGTTCGATACCGGAACGAGCGGAGTGTCCATGGAATGCCTGGAACGGATCACGGGTTCCCCGAAGTCGCCGGAACATTCTTCCGCATCGTGTTCACGCATGACGGCCATCGGGTGCTTGCAGGAGCGGCGGCACCGAACGGACGCTACCACCACGACCATCAGCCGGCGCTGTATGCGTCGTCGAAACCCGAGTGGGCCTGGAAGGCGGTCGAGAGCTACATCCGGCCGGACGATCCCGCCCGCGTCGTCCACGCGCTCGACGTGGCGGCCGCGCACGTCGTCGACATCCGGGACGAGGCGCTCTGCAGTTCGCTTGGGATCCTCAGGTCGGACTCGGACATGCCCTGGCAACCCCAAATGGCCGCCGGCGAGCGCCCCCATACCTGGAACGTGTCCGACCGTGTCCGGCAGTCCGGCGCCGACGGCCTGATCTACACGGCGCGCACGGACCCTGCCCGCTGGCACCTGGTTCTCTTCAGATGGAACGACCTCGGCGGTCCGACGGTGCACCTGCGAGCGCGGGCCGGCTCCCGCTAGGCCATCCTCGGGAAAGCCAGGAACCTCGCCGCCCGGCTGCTTCGGGAACAGCCACTCCGACGGCGACCGGAGACGGCCTCCCGGACGCGAACCTGCCCGGCAGAAGCCCGGCGGCGACGCCTGCTCCACGAAACGGGATCAAAGGGTCCCCAGACCCTTTGCGGGTTCGGGCAGGGCCCGACCTTCCTGTGCTAAGGAACGCCCCATGCGCTCCCTCGCCTCCCGCCTCCTGGCCCTGTGGGCGATGTCGCTCCTCGCCTGCGCCGCCGTGGCCTTCCTCCTGCTGCGCCTGCACGACCAGTCCGCCACCGCCCAGGTCGAGCGCGCCGAGGCCGTGGTCGCCTCCGCCTGCGGCCTGATCCGCGACCGCTACTCGTTCTACGTGTCCGGCTGGCGCGGCGGCCCGCTCGACGACGCCACCCGCGCCGGCCTCGCCGACGTGGCCGCCTCCGCGCTCGGCAACGAGCCCGGCGTGGAGGGCGGCATCTGGCAGGCCGACGCCTCCCTCGCCTACGCCTTCCCCACCTACGGCGGCGCCCGCAAGACCGACCTCCCCCCCGCCGAGCTCCCCCGCATCGCGGCCGCCAACCGCGCCGCCCGCGCCGAGGACGCCCCCGTCTCGCGCAGCGCCGCGTCCGCCTCCGAGACCATCCTCCTCGCCGCCTGCCCCCTGCCCGGCCCGCTCGACGGCGTGACCGCCTGGGCCATGACCCGCGTGCGCCCCGTCTCCGGCCTCGGCCCGCTGCGCGCGGGGCTGGGCGTGCTGCTCGCCCTGGTCGCCGGCATGTCCGCCTGGCTCGCCTGGCTGGCGCTGTCTTGGCGCCGCAGCCTGCGCGCCGTGGAGTCCGCCCTCCTCGCCCACCGCGCCGGCACGCTGCCCACGCTCCCCCCCACCGGCGAGCGCGAGCTGGACCGCATCGTCGCCGCCCTGAACGAGACCGGCCGCCGCCTCGCCGAGTCCCAGGCCACCGCCGACGCCCTGGCCCGCCAGGTCGCCGCCTCCGAGCGCCTGGCCGCCCTGGGCCGCGTCGCCGCCGGCGTCGCCCACGAGGTCCGCAACCCGCTCGCCGCCATGCGCATCCGCGCCGAGTCCGCCCTGCGCGGCGACGACGCCCGACGCGCCCGCGCCCTGCCCGTGATCCTCGACCAGATCGCCCGCCTCGACCGCCTGGTCACCGAGCTGCTCGCCATGACCCAGCGCCGCGCCCCCAACCCCGCCGACACCGCGCTGCCCGCCCTCCTCGAGTCCGTCGCCGCCGCCCACCGCCCCCAGGCCGCCGAGGCCGGCGTCGCCCTGCGCGTCGACGCCGCCGACGCCCGCGCCAGCCTGGACCCCGACCTGCTCGCCCGCGCCCTGGAGAACCTCGTGCTCAACGCCGTCCAGCACACGCCCCCGGGCGGCACCGTCACCCTCTCGGCCGCCTCCGCGCCGGGCGGGCGCCTGCACGTCGAGGTCCGCGACACCGGCCCCGGCGTCGACCCCGCCCTGCGCGACACCCTGTTCGAGCCCTTCGTCACCGCGCGCCCCGGCGGCACCGGCCTCGGCCTGCCGATCGCCCGCGAGCTGGTCGACGCCATGGGCGGGCGCCTCGCCCTGCTACCCGACGGGCCGGGCGCCCGCTTCCTCGTGGACCTGCCGTGATGGCGGCAAAGGCCAAAGGCTTCGCCTCTGGACTCCACCAAAGGCTCGCCTTTGGAAACCAATACTTAAGTGAAGCCGGTCCAGGGGCGGCTCGCCCCTGGCGGGTCTGGGCAGAGCCCAGCCTTGCTTCCTGGCTTCCCGCCTGATGCCCACGATCCTGGTGTGCGACGACGACGCCGCCCTGCGCGAGGGCCTGGCCGAGGCGATCGCCGACCTGGGCCATCGCGTGGTGGAGGCTGCCGACGGCCACGCCGCGCTGGACGCCGTGGCCGAGGGCGGCATCGACGCGGTGCTTCTGGACCTGCGCATGCCCGGCCCCGACGGCATCGAGGTCCTGCGCCGCATCCGCGCCCGCCCCAACCCCCCGCCGGTGGCGATCCTGACCGCCGTCGCCACCGCGCAGAACACGATCGCGGCGATGCGCGGCGGCGCCGTGGACCACCTGGCCAAGCCGATCGGCCCCGACGAGCTGGCCGACGTCCTCGCCCGCCTGCTCCAGGCCCGCCCTGCCGCGGCCATCCCCGCGGCCGAGTCGCCCGACGCCGACGCCTTCATCGGCACCAGCGCCGCGATGCGCGCCGTGCAGAAGTCCATCGGCCTGCTCGCCGACGGCAACGCCTCCGTGCTCGTGACCGGCGAGACCGGCACCGGCAAGGAGGTCGTCGCCCGCGCGCTCCACGCCCACGGCCGCCGCGCGCCGCACCCCTTCGTCGCCGTCAACTGCGCCGCGATCCCCGCCGAGCTGCTGGAAAGCCAGCTCTTCGGCCACGCCCGCGGCGCCTTCACCGGCGCCACCTCGGACCGCACCGGCTCGTTCCGCGAGGCGCACCGCGGCACGCTGTTCCTCGACGAGATCGGCGACATGGCCCTGCCCATGCAGGCCAAGCTGCTGCGCGTGCTCCAGGACCGCACCGTGACCCCCGTCGGCGGCCCGCCCGTGGCCATCGACGTCCGCATCGTCTCCGCGACCCACCGCGACCTAGCCGACGCCGTGGCGCAGGGCCGCTTCCGCGAGGACCTGTTCTACCGCCTCGGCGTCGTCCCCGTGGCCCTCCCCCCGCTGCGCGAGCGCCTCGCCGACCTGATCCCGCTCGCCGAGCACTTCCTCGCCCTGGCCTCGCCCGACGCGCCCCGCCGCCTCGCCCCCGACGCCGCCGCCCGCCTGCTCGCCCACCCCTGGCCCGGCAACGTCCGCGAGCTGCGCAACGCCATGGAGCGCGTCGCCGCCCTGGCCCGCCAGCCCACCGTCGCCGCCGCCGACCTCGACTTCCTGCGCGCCGGCACCCCCGACGCCCCGCTCACCGCCGACTGGCTCGAAGGCGACCTGCCCACGGCCCTCGCCCGCCTCGAATCCGAGATGATCCGCCGCGCCCTGCACGCCGCCGGCAACAACCGCGCCGAGGCCGCCCGCCGCCTCGGCATCAACCGCCAGGCCCTCTACGAGAAGCTCCGCCGCCACGGGCTCGGGGACGCGTAAGGCAAGCAAGGTCGAGGCTCCGCCTCGAGCTCCGCCAGGGGCAGCGCCCCTGGACCGGCCTCCACAAGGAAGCCCCGGGCATGGCGGCAGCCACCGGGCAGAACGGACACACCCGCAAACCCGACACCCCCGCTGTCCGGAATCCCGACACCCCCGTCCGAACCCCCGACACTTCCTACCCCCGACCACACGCGACTTCCGAGCAGTATCAACGCTCTAGCGTCTGGCACGCCCCGTGCTCTTCCTGTCCCAGCCCCGCAAGACCGGGGCCCACAGGAGCCACCCGCACCATGCCCATCCCCCGCCTTTCCTCGCGCAAGACTCTTCTGCTCGCGGCCGGCGCCACCGCCCTCCTCGGCGCCGGCCTCGCCGTCGCCCAGACCACGACCTACGACCCCGCCCAGCTCCCCGAGACCAAGGGCGTCGTCGCCCAGTACGACCTCACCCCCCGCGGCGACGTCGACGGCGTGATCCTGCAGGACGGCACCGAGGTCCACATGCCGCCGCATCTGTCCACCGAGCTGGCCGCCCTGGTCCGCCCCGGCAGCGCGATCACGATCCACGGCCTGCGCGCCCGCTCGCTGCCGCTGGTGCAGGCCATGTCCATCACCGACGACGCCTCCCGCCGCACCGTGACCGACACCGGCCCCGGCGGCGCCCCGCCGCCCCCGCCGCCCGGCGGCCCCCCTGGCGGTCCCCGCGACGAGGGACGCCCGCTCGACGCCCAGGGCACCGTGAAGATGCAGCTGCACGGCCCGCGCGGCGACCTGAACGGCGTGCTGCTCGACAACGGCACGATGATCCACATGCCCCCGCCCGAGGCCGCCCGCCTCGCCGCCGACCTCGCCGTGGGCAAGACGGTCGCGGCCTCCGGCTTCGGCACGCAGAACTCGCTGGGCACGTCGATCGCCGCCCGACGCCTCGGCGCCACCGCCGACGCCATGGCCCCGCTCGCCGTGCCGCCCCCGCCGCCCCCGGGCGGCCCCCACGGCGGCCCCGGCGGCCGCCCGCCCGGCCCGCCGCCCGCCCCCGGCGCCATGGACCAGGGCCCCGGTGGCCCTGGCGCTCCCGGTGCCCC
>JBPBQS010000065.1:0-8756 GCA_050920955.1 Janthinobacterium lividum
CCATCCAGGCCGGCACCACCGTCAACATCGACACCGTCCAGAAGACCTACCGCGAGCTCCTCCTCAAGGAGAAGAACGTCGCATCCGCCGTCTCCGAGGTCGGGCAGGCCGAGATCCAGTCCACCGGGCAGCTCGGCTCCGTGCAGAGCCTGCTCAAGCAGACGCCCTCGGTGAACTCCTACCAGTCCGGCGTCGGCCAGAACACGCCCGAGCTCACCGTGCGCGGCGTGCGATACTCCGAGCTCAGCACCACGCTCAACGGCATCCCGATCAACGACCTGCTGTCCGGCGGCCAGGGCGGGTTCCTGAGCAACAACATCGGCAACCCGGTCACCGTCGGCCAGCTCAGCTCGGTCAACGTCTATCCGGGCACAGCGCCGGTCGACGTGCAGGGCTTCGGCACCAACGGCGGCACGATCGCCTATCAGACGCAGAAGCCCACACCGAAGCCGTTCCTTGAGGTCACCGGCGGTGTCGGCTCGTTCGGGTTCAACGAGTATGGCCTGACCGTCAACACCGGCGCGATCCCCGGCACCGACGGGCTGATGGCACTGTTCCGCTATGACCGCTCGGAGAACAACGGCTACATCCAGAACACGCAGTCGCGCTACCGCGACTTCTCCGCGTCGTTCGACAAGCCCTACAATGACGGCACGTCGCACGTGACGCTCGACGTGCTGTACAACACCGGGCAGGGCTACCTGCCGCCTTCGCCGGTGGCGCTCGACCAGATCGCATCCAACGGGTTCTTCTACAACCTCGGCCACGACCAGACGCAGTTCCGCCAGGACAACACCTTCCTGACCGCGATCCTGGGCGACGAGACCTACGTCAACGAGCACCTGATCCTGAGCGGCAAGCTGTTCTTCGTGGGCACGGACAGCAAGTCGTCGAGCTCGGTGAACCCGGACATCATCACCCAGCAGTACCCGTACCAGCCGAACTTCCAGGTCCCGTTCTACGCCTACGGCCCGGTCGGCCCGACGGCGTACAACACCCTGGTTCCCTACGTCGGGCAGACGAGCCCCTACTACAAGCCGGGCGTGTTCACCTACGACCCGCTGATCAACGCGCCGCGCGGCTCGGATCCGACCAACGTCGACAGCTACAGGAACGGCGAGTCGGCCGAGGTGACGTACAGCGCCTCGAACACCTACGGCATCACGCCGAAGGCCAACATCTTCCTGCCCTACAACAACATCACCATCGGCGGCCTGTTCGCCAAGGAGGAGCAGCCCGAGGTCGGCGCCTACATCGGCGGCCCCGGCCTCGATTTCGCGCAGGTGCCCGGCTACAACTCGCTCACCTACCCGGCCGGCGGCGCCAACCGCACCGTCTACCAGGGCTACGTGCAGGACCGCATCGACCTCATCCACAACACGCTGCACCTCGAGCCCGGCGCCGCCTGGGAAGGGGTGCTGACCACCAACTCCGTGCCGCTCTCGGTGACGCGCAACCCCTACCTGCTGCAGAACTACGACAAGGCGTTCGAGCCCTACCTCGGCGGTTCCTACGACCTGCCGTACCACACGGTGGTGTACGCCAGCTACGGCCGCAGCGCCTCGTTCCCGCAGATCACCGACTACCGCCTGGGCGCGTCGGGCTCGACCAACGCGCCGCACGCCACGCTGCTGCACGCCTACGAGGCCGGCATCCGCTACGACACGCCGCGGCTCTACCTCAACCTCGACTACTTCTACCAGAAGACCACCAGCGCCATCGGCTTCTACGCCAACTACCTGACCAACGAGTTCCGCTACGACAACTCCGGCGCCAACCAGTACCGCGGCGTCGAGGCGTCCGCGCAGTATCGCGTCACTCCGGCTCTGCAGGTGTTCGGCAACGGCTCGTACAACGACGCCCAGTACCTCAACAACTACGCGGCCTCCACGACGCCGTTCCAGGACCAGTTCGGCTACGCTTTCAAGGACACCCACCTGTCCTCGGTGCCGTCGTGGCTGCTCAACGTCGGCGCGTCCTACGAGAAGGGCCCGCTCTCGCTGCGCCTGTGGGACCAGTACACCGGCCCGCAGTACACCACCGTCAACCTGAGCGCCGATCCCAATGTCCAGCCGGTCGGCCAGCTGCAGGGCGCGACGGTCACCAGCCCGGGCTACCGCCTGCCGGAGTTCAACACCGTCAACTTCCTCGGCAGCTACACCATGCCGATCAACTCGGGCTACGGGCTGAAGTCGCTGAAGTTCTCGGTGAATGCCCAGAATATCTTCAACATGCACTACTTCGCGTACCGCTACCTGAGCAACTTCTCCTACGCCGGCTCCTACGCGAACAACACCTACTACACCAACGCGCTGGCCGGCCCGCCCGCCTCGGTGATCTTCAACGTGACCGCGCGCTTCTAGGCGCGCGGCACGGAGCGGGACGACACCGGACGAGCCATGAGCGACGTGCCGACGACCGGCGCGGCAGGGACGGGCGTTCCGCAGACCGGGACGCCCCGACATGCCCGCGTGACAAGGCCCGCCGTTCCTGCTTCTCCTGCCGCCATGGCAGGATGCGGCAGGGCGGCGGCTACGAGGGATGCGGGGCGGAGCGCGGGCGGAGCGCGGCCCGGCCGCTTGCGGCGGCGGCTGCTTGCGGGCGTGGTGGCGCTCGGGCTGCTCGGGCCGGGCGCTCCGGCGCGGGCGAGCGGCGCCAGCTGCGGGACGCTGGTGATTCCGAGCGGGCTGGGGGCGAACTCCCCCACGGCGGCGGGGTCGATGCATCCGATCCTGTCGTCCGGGACGCTCTACGACCAGGAAGCCTTCTACCAGCTCTACCGGCCGCTGTTCTGGTTCGCGCCGGACCACACCATCGACTGGCCGCTCAGCCACGCCAGCGCGGTGGACGTGCAGGAGGGCGGCAAGGTCTATGTCGTCACCCTCAAGGCTGCCGACTGGTCGGACGGGGCGCCCATCACCGCCGATGACGTGGTGTACTCGTTCGAGCTGATGAAGCAGCTCGGGCCGACGTATTCCGGCTACGACACCGGGGGCATGCCGAGACTTTTCGCCTCCGTGGAGGCCACCGGGCCGCTCACGTTGCGCGTCACGCTGACCAAGGCGGTCAACCCGGAGTGGTTCGAGCTGTCGGGGCTGTCGCAGCTGGTCGCCCTGCCCCGCCACGCCTGGGGGCGCTTCTCCATCGACGAGCAGCGCAGCCTGCAGACCGACGTGGGATTCCTGTCGGTGGTGAGCGGGCCGTTCCGGCTCACCGAGTTCAATTCCGGCCGCTACGCGGCGTTCGAGCCGAACCCCGCCTACCTCGGGGAGAAGCCGCAGGTCAGGCGGCTCGTCCTCGACTTCCTGCAGGGCACCAGCCCGCTGGAGGCACTGCGCGCGGGCGAGCTCGACGTCGCCAACGTGCCGTTCAACGTCTACGACGCGGCGGTAAAGCTGCCGGGGTTCAGCCTCGTGCACCTGCCGCCGCCGTCGGGCTACGAGTCGCTGGTGGTGAACATGGTCAATCCCGCGGCGCCGTTCCTGGCGGACGCGCGCGTGCGGGTCGCGATCGCGGACGCGGTCAACCAGGCCGAGATCATCCACCTCGCGTTCCACGACAACAGCGTGCCCGCCCACTCGCCGGTGCCGCCGGTGCCGGTGACGTTCCTGTCCGAGGACGCCAGGGCCGGGCGGTTCGCGGTCGGCTACGATCCCGCGAAGTCGCGCGCGCTGCTCGCCGAGGCGGGGTTCGCGCCGGGTCCGGACGGGATGATGGCGAAGGACGGCCAGCGGCTCGAGTGGACGGACCTGCTGAGCGACGGGGCGCCGGACCTGCTCGCGCTCTGGCAGGTGGTGCAGTCCAACCTGGCCGCTGTCGGCATCCGCATGAACATACGCCTGATGCAGTTCAACCAGATCATCTCGCTGATGGAGCGCGAGCCGTCGGGATGGCAGACCGCCTCGATCGGCTGGAGTTTTCCAGGCTACCCCGACATGCAGACGAACTACGGCACCGGTGCCGGCGAGAACTACGGGCACTTCACCGATGCGGAGACCGACGCGCTGCTCAAGGAGGTCGAGGACAAGCCAGGACGCGAGGCGCTGTTCCGCCTGCAGGATCATCTGACGGGGCTGCAGCCGTTCATCATCCTGCCGCAGGGCGCCTTCACCCTGCTCGTGCGGCCGGGGATCGAGGGGCTCGCCGAGGCGATCCAGTCCAACTACCTGTGGGCGCTGCAGAAGGTCCATTTCACCGGCGAGAGGGCCTGCGATGCGCAAGCTGCCCGCTAGGCTCGGCGCCTCGGCGCTCTCGCTCGTGATCCTGGTCACGCTGACCTTCGTGCTGGTCCACCTCACGCCGGGCGGGCCCGCGTATTCGATCCTGGGGATGAAGTCGACGCCGCAGGCGGTGGCAGCGCTCAACCGGCAGCTCGGGCTCGACGTGCCGCTGTGGCGGCAATACCTGATCTGGTGGGACCACCTGCTGCACGGCGACCTCGGCTTCTCGTTCCTGCTGCACCGCCCCGTCGGCGAGCTGCTGCTGGCCTACGAGCGCAACACGGTCGCGATGTACGCCATCGCCACGGTGATCAGCACGCTGGCCGCGATCGGGCTCGGCCTGGCGCACGGGGTGTACTACCTGCGCTGGCCGGGGCGCGCGATCGGGGCGCTGGAGCTGGCGCTGTACGCGGTGCCGTCGTTCTTCGTGGGCACCGTGCTGGTGCTGGTGTTCGCGATCCAGTGGGACCTGCTGCCCGCCGGCGGGCTCACCGACATACGCTCCGCGCATCCGCCGGTCAGCGCGTATCTCAGCCATCTCGTGCTGCCGGTGCTGACCATCAGCCTGGTGACGATGGCCGGGCTCGCGCGCTACTTCGCGCAGTCCGTGCACGAGGAGCTGGCGCGCGACTACGTGCGCACCGCGGCGGCCAAGGGGCTCAGCTTCCGGCGCATCCTGTTCGGCCACGTGCTGCGCAACGCGCTGCGGCCGCTGGTCACGGTGCTCGGGCTGTCGTTCCCCTACATCTTCGCCGGCGGCGTCGTGGTCGAGACCGTGTTCTCCTATCCCGGGCTGGGCTGGCTGCTGTGGCGCTCGGCGCTGGCGCAGGACTATCCGGTGCTGGTCGCCATCGTGCTGCTGATCGGCGTGCTCACCGTGCTGGGCAACCTGCTCGCCGACCTGGTCAACGGGCTGCTCGACCCGAGGGCGTCCTATGACTGAGCGTGCCGTGCTTCGGGAGTGCCTGCGATGAGCGATGCGCTGCGGCCCGGCACCGTGCCGGACGCCATCTCCGAGGCGCGCGGGCCCTCGCTCGCCGGGCGGCTGCGGCTCGCGGTGTCGGACCGCGCGGCGCTGGTGTTCGGGCTCGGGCTCGGCGCGCTGCTGATCGTGGCGAGCTTCGCGGGGCCGTGGCTGTACGGCGTGGACCCGTATGCGCTCGACCCGACGCACGTGCTGGCGCGGCCGGGCGGGGCGTTCCCGCTCGGCACGGACGAGCTGGGGCGCGACTTCCTGGCGCGGCTGCTCGCGGGCGGGGCGTCCACGCTGGAGGTCAGCCTGCCGGCGGCGCTGCTCGCGTTTGCGGTCGGCACCGTCTACGGGCTGGCGTCCGGGCTCGGGCCGTCGTGGCTGGATTCCGTGCTGATGCGGCTGCTCGACGCGGTGCTCGCCCTGCCCGGCCTCGTGGTGCTGATCTTCTTCGCCTCGCTCGTGCGGCTCAGCGACTCCTCGCTGGTGCTGCTGCTCGGGCTGATCTCCTGGCCGGGGCTCGCGCGCCTCGTGCGCAACGAGGCGCTGGCGCAGCGCGGGCGCGACTTCGTGCTCGCCGCCCAGCAGCTCGGCGGCGGGCGCTGGTACGTCGCGCGCGTCCATCTGCTGCGGGTGATGGCGCCGCTGCTCGTGGTCAACGGCACGCTGCTGGTCGGCGACCTGATCTTCGCGCTCTCGGCGCTGAGCTTCCTCGGGCTGGGCGTGCAGCCGCCGTACACGAGCTGGGGCGGGCTGCTGCAGTCGGGGCTGGCGCTCGTGGCGCTGGCGCCGTGGTGGCTGATCCTGCCGCCGGGGCTCGCGATCTTCGCCTCGCTGCTGGCGGCGTCGCTCACCGGGCAGGGACTGCTGGCGCGGCGCGGCGGGGCACGGTGAAGGAAGGTCGGGCTCTGCCCGAACCCGCCAAGGGCGAGCCGCCCCTGGACCGGCATCACTTAAGTAGCGGATTCCAAAGGCGAGCCTTTGGCGGAGTTTGAGGCGGAGCCTCAACCTTTCTTCCTTGCGGGCAGATTCCCATGACCGATGACGTGCTTCGCCTCGAAGGGCTGAGCGTCGCGCTGCCGCGCGGACGGCGCGTGGTATCCGTGCTCGACGCGCTCGACCTGGCCGTGCCGGCGGGCGAGATGGTGGCGCTGGTCGGCGAGTCCGGCTCGGGCAAGACGATGGCGGCGCTGGCGGCGATGCGCCTGCTGCCGCCCGGCGCGGTGCTGGGCGGGCGGGCGCTGCTACGCGGGCAGGACGGCGAGACGCGCGACCTGCTGCGGCTCGGCGAGCCGGCGCTGCGCAGGGTGCGCGGGCGCGACATCGGCATGGTGTTCCAGAACCCGCTGGCCGCGCTGAACCCCTCGCACACGGTCGGGCAGCAGGTCGCGGAGGCGGTGCGGGCGCACACGGACGTGGACCGCCGCGGGGCGATGGCGCGGGCGCGCGAGCTGCTCGACGAGGTGGGCATCCCGGACGCGGTGAACCGGCTGGGGGACCACCCGCACCAGTTCTCCGGGGGGATGCGGCAGAGGGTGATGATCGCCAGCGCGCTGGCGTGCTCGCCGCGGCTGCTGATCGCGGACGAGCCGACGACGGGGCTCGACCCGCTGGTGGCGCGGCAGATCATGGCGCTGCTGGCCCGGCTGCGGCGCGAGCGGGGCATGGGGGTGCTGTTCGTCACGCACGACCTGTCGGTGGTCGAGGAGCACGCGAGCCGGGTGCACGTGCTGTACGCGGGGCGGAGCGTGGAGTGGGGGGAGGCGCGCGCGTTCTTCGGGCACCCGAGCCACCCGTACAGCCAGGCGCTGCTGGGGTCGGTGGCGCGGGTCGGGCGGGCGCGGCTGCGCACCATCCCGGGGACGCTGCCCGAGCCCGAGGCGCGGCCGCCCGGCTGCCGCTTCGCGCCGCGCTGCGCGTACTACAGGCCGCCGTGCGACGACGGGTATCCCGAGGCGCGCCTGGTGGCGGGGACGATGGCGTGCTGCCTGTATCCGCCGGAGGTGCCGGCGGCGGACTTCGAGGCGGCGCTGCCGGAGCCGCCGGAGACGGCGCGCCGCGCGCTGCTCGACGTGGAGGACGTGGCCGTGCGCTACGGGCGGCGCACCCTGTTCGGCAAGGCGCCGGCGGCGTCGCTGTCGGGGGCGACGTTCCGGCTCGGCGTGGGCGAGTGCCTCGGCGTGGTGGGCGAGAGCGGGTCGGGCAAGTCCACGCTGGGGCGCGCGATCCTGCAGATGGCGGCCTACGAGGGGCGCATCCTGCTCGACGGGCACGACCTCGGGCGTCTCGGCGGGCCGGAGCGCGTGCGGCAGCGCCGGCGCGTGCAGGTCGTGTTCCAGGACCCGCGGGAGTCGCTCAACCCGCGCATGACGGTGGGGCAGAGCGTGGGCGAGCCGCTGCGCCTGGCGGGGCGGCCGGCGGGCGAGCGTCGGGCGGCGGTGGCGGGGCTGCTGGAGCGCGTCGGGCTGCCGGCGGCGCTCGCGGACCGGCTGCCGGGGTCGGTGTCGGGCGGGCAGGCGCAGCGCATCGCCATCGCGCGCGCGCTGGCGGCCGAGCCGGACGTGATCGTGCTCGACGAGCCGACCTCGGCGCTGGACGTGTCCACGCAGGCGATGCTGCTGAACCTGCTCAAGGACCTGTCGACGGAGCGGGGGCTGGCGTACGTGTTCATCTCCCACGACCTGGCGGCGGTGAGCTACCTCGCGCACAGGATCGCGGTGCTGCGCGCCGGGCGGATCGTGGAGCTGGCGGACACGGCGAGCCTGCTGGCGCGGCCGGGGAGCGACTACACGAAGGCGCTGCTGGAGGCGGCGCCGCAGCTCGGGGGCTAGGCGTCCGGTCCCTGGGTATCGGCCCACGCCAGGCCGGGAGGCAGCGAGGGGCACGCCGGCGCCCAGGGTCCGCACCGTGCGAGTCCACCAGCCCGGTCCGGGGCAGCGAACCGGGCCGGTTCAGGGTTGAGCCGGCACACCATGTCCCTGGACTGTATACCCAGGCTGATGGTGGTCGAAGTTGCGACGGCTTGCGCGACTGATCTGCCGTGCCTCTTCAAGACTTTAGCTTGTCATACCTCGACACAGTTCTCTTTCGGCAGGTGTCTCGTGCACGTCACCCGGTTTGCACCTGGCAACAATGCTTAATTTCACGGCATAATGTGCTGCATACGCAACAATTAGTGATAAATTTGGCACGTTTGCTGAGATGCTGTGCAGCCGCCAGCAACACAGGGTTACAGGATGTCTGTCTCTGCAATAGGTTCCGTGACAAGCCGGTGAACCGCACACGATTCCGTCAAGCTCCCGCTACAGACACGACGATGCAACAGCGCCGCCATTCTTGTTCAGGATCAAGCCCGCCCATGCCGAAATCCCGCCGCCAGTCGCTTCTGATGTTCACGGCCTGCACCGTCGCGTGGGGCGCGAGCCCGACCGTCGCGGCGTTCGCCCAGACCGCCGCCACCACGCCGCCGACCGCCGCCTCCAACCCTTCCGCCTCGCTGGTCCCCGCCAACCAGCCGCCCAGGGCACGCGGGCGCGCGCGCAGCAAGGCGCAGGGCACCGTCGCGG
>JBPBQS010000291.1:0-8627 GCA_050920955.1 Janthinobacterium lividum
TCGCCGCCCCGCCGCGATCAAGGGAGCACGGGCGGCAAGGCCGCGTCGCGTTGCAAGGTCGGACGGGTCCTGCGTAGGGTGCGCCGTCATGCGACCCAGAACGCCACGCCGCCCCGGTGCCGGTGCCTGGAGCGAGCCGCACGCCTGGCGTCCGGCATGGCTCGGCGCCACGATGCTGGCCGCCGTTCTCGCCCTCGTCCCGCGGACCGGAACGGCAGCCGGGCCCGGGGACGTGCCGCAGGCCGACGCCGCGGCGCCGGCCGCCGGGCCGCAGCCACCGGCCGGCGTGGTCGTGGCGCCTGCGGCCCGGACGCCTTTGCGGACACGTGGCGTCGCGGCCATTCCGGCCGGCCCGCGGCCCAGCACCGCCGCCTGGGATGCCGAGCAGGCGGCGCAGTGCACCACCGCGATCCACGAGGCGGAGGTCCGCCATGACCTGCCGCACGGCCTGCTCGGCGCCATCGCCAAGACGGAGAGCGGGAAGCCGATCTCCTCGCTGGGCGACGTCCGCGCCTGGCCATGGACCATCGACGCGGACGGCCAGGGGCTGTTCTTCGAGAGCAAGGCGGCCGCCGTCGCCTGGGCGAAGCAGGGCCTCGACCGTGGCGTGAAGTTCATGGACATCGGCTGCATGCAGGTGAACCTGCAGATGCACCCCGGCGCGTTCCACTCGATCGAGGACGCGTTCGACCCGGCCGCGAACACGGAGTACGCGGCGCACTACCTGCGCCAGCTTCAGGCGGAGGCGGGCGGCAACTGGAACGTCGCGGTCGGGCTGTACCACTCGCACACGCCCGACCTCGCCGCCGCCTACCGCGAGCGGGTGGCGCAGGTCGGCGCCGGCATCGTGACCGGCATCGGCGGCCCGGAGCCGCTCTACATGCGCGCCATCCGGCAGGGGACGCTGCACCTGGCGCTGGCGGGGGGCGGCATGCTGGTCATCAACCTGAACCGCCAGCCCCATGCGACGCGGCGACGCGGCCAGTCGCCCTGTCAGGTCGCCTCGATGCTGAGGCCGCTTCTCGCCTCGCCGGCGCGGGTCAAGGGCTGCCGGAGCTAGCGCCGCCCCCGGCCCCGCCGGCGCGACGCTAGCCGGCCTGCACGAGCTCGCGCGTGCTCGCGGTCACCGGCGCGGGGGCCTGCATGGGCGCCTCGTCCCAGGCGGCGCCGCCGGGGAAGTGGTCCGCCGCCTCGAACAGGATCGCGGCCTCCGGCGTGGCGCAGCGCACCGACCACTCGCCGCCGGCGCGGCGCGCCGACCAGTGCGCGCCGAACCGCGCGACCTCGGCCACGACACGGCGCTGCACGCCCTCGTGGCGGATCGTCGCCGTCATTGTTCCCGGTGCCACGCCCGAGAGATGGGTGATGT
Source organism: Janthinobacterium lividum (assembly GCA_050920955.1). Classification (GTDB taxonomy): domain Bacteria; phylum Pseudomonadota; class Alphaproteobacteria; order Acetobacterales; family Acetobacteraceae; genus CAXSEF01. Next base: position 1,370 of record JBPBQS010000291.1, read on the forward strand.
CCATGCCCCTGCCTTCCTTGCGGGGCGGCCTGCCCCTGGCGACAAGGTGACGCGCGCGGATTGCCGGAGCGTTAACGCCGGACGGCGGGGGCCACGAGGCTGGCCGCGGGCGTGCGGCGGCGGTATCGTTGCGCATCCCGCCGCGACCCGCGCCGGGAGGACCGCCGAGGATGCGACATGCCCGATTCCCTGTCCGCGCCGGACGGCGAGCGCCGTTCCGTCCTCGGCCGCGTCACCACCGCCTTCGTCTACCTGTTCGAGCGGCTGCTGCCCGACCCGTTCGTGTTCGCGATCCTGCTGAGCCTGGTCACGGCGGCGCTCGCCCTCGCCTTCGCGCCGCACAACTCGGTGCCCGAGGTGCTCAACGCCTGGTACGGCGGCATCTTCCAGATCTTCGCCTTCGCCTTCCAGATGGTGATGATCCTGGTCACCGGATACGCGCTCAGCTCGTCGCGGCCGGTGGCGCGCCTGCTGGCCGTGCTGGCGTCCCTGCCCCGCTCGCCCGCCGCCGCCGTGGGGCTCGCGTGTCTGGTCGGGCTGTCGGCGAACCTGCTGAACTGGGGGTTCGGCCTGATCGTCTCCGCGCTCTTCGCCCGCGAGCTGGCCAAGCGCCAGCGCCTCGACTTCGCCTGGCTGATGGCCGCCGCCTACACCGGGTTCCTGATGTTCCCCGCCGGCCTGTCCTCCTCGATCGCGCTCGCCGAGGCCACGCCGGGCTCGGCGCTCAACATCACCCAGAAGGTGACGGGCGAGGTCGTGCCGCTGTCGGACACGCTGTTCTCCGCCTTCAACGTCGTGCCCGTGCTCGTGCTGCTGGTCGCGATGCCGCTGATCTACATGCGCATGCAGCCGGCCGAGCGCGACATCGTCCCCGCCGACTCCGCCCGCCTCGCCGCCGAGGACGCGCCCCGGCCGCCGGCGGAGCACGTTCCGGGGCTGGCCGGCGTGCTCGACCGGGCCTGGATCCTCAACCTGTCGATCGTGGCCGCCGCCGCGGGCTACCTCGGCCTGCAGGTGGCGCGCGGCACCTTCCACCTCGACATCAACTCGCTGATCCTGATCTTCCTCGCGCTCGGCCTGCTGCTGCACTGGCGGCCGGTTGCCTACGCGGCGGCCATCCAGTCCGCGGCGCGCGTCACCGGCTCGCTCCTGCTCCAGTATCCGCTCTACGGCGGCATCATGGGCATCATGACGACCACAGGCCTGGCGGGCGTGATCGCGGAGGTGTTCATCCGCATCTCGACGCTCCACACCCTGCCGTTCTGGGGGTTCGTCTCGTCGATCATCATCAGCCTGTTCGTGCCCAGTGGCGGCGGGCACTGGGCGGTGCAGGGGCCGTTCATCGTCCCGGCCGCGGTGGCGCTGCACGTGAGCCAGGCCGCCGCGGCCCAGGGCGTCGGCTACGGCGAGGCGGTCGCCAACATGATCCAGCCGTTCTGGGCCCTGCCGCTGCTGGCGATCGCCGGCATCGGGATGCGCCGGGTCATGGGGTTCACGGTGATCAGCTTCTTCGTCTCGAGCGTGGTGTTCGGGGCCTCGCTGCTGCTGCTCGTGCCCTGAGTGACAGCAAGGAAGCATGGGCTCTGCCCAAACCCGCAAAGGGTCCGAGGACCCTTTGATCCCTTGACTTAGGGAAGCCATCCAAGGGGCTTCCCTTGGCGGAGTTTGAGGCAGCGCCTCATGCTTGCCTTGCTAGACCTCCGCCTCGTCGAACACCCGCCGCACGTCGCCGCCCCAGGCGCCGTGGAACCGCGCCAGCCAGTGCTCGGCCTGCGTCGGCCCGCCCGCCACGATCGCGTGCAGCGGCGCGAGCAGTGCCTCCTCGCCGTGGCCGCGTGCCCGCAGCCCGTCCCTGGCGATCGCCACCACGTCGCGTGCCACGTCGCGCAGGGTGCCCGTGGCCCAGGGCGTGTCGAGCCCCCGGGTCGGGACGTGCTGGCGCAGGGCGGCGAACGCCTGCCAGGGGTGGCGCCCGACCAACGACGCCGCGGCGGACAGCGCGGCCTCGTCGTAGAGCAGCCCGACCCAGAGGGCGGACTGGGCCAGCATCATCTCCGGCGTGCCGGCGTCGGCACCGCGCATCTCCAGGAAGCGCTTGAGCCTGACCTCGGTGAACGAGGTGGTCATGTGGTCGGCGAAGTCGCCCAGGGTGGCCGCGCCCGCCACCTCGCCCGACAGCCGCCCGGCCATGAAGTCGCGGAACGAGCGGCCGGCCAGGTCGACGTAGCCGCCGTCGCGCATGACGAAGTACATGGGCACGTCCAGCAGCCACTCGACGTAGCGCTCGAAGCCGAATCCGTCCTCGAACACCACGGCGGGAATGCCGGTCCTGTCGGCGTCCGTGTCGAGCCAGACGTTGGCGCGCGCGGACAGGAAGCCGTTGGGGCGGCCTTCCGTGAAGGGGGAGTTGGCAAACAGGGCGGTGGCGACGGGCTGCAGCAGCAGGCCCACGCGCAGCTTGCGGACCATGTCGGCCTCGCTGGCGTAGTCGAGGTTCACCTGCACGGTGCAGGTGCGCAGCATCATGTCGAGGCCGCGGGTGCCGGTGCGCTGCATGTAGCGGCGCATGATGGCGTAGCGGCTCTTGGGCATCCACGGCATCGCCTCGCGCGTGCCCGTCGGGTGGAAGCCCAGGGGGGCAAACCCCAGGCCCATCGGCCGTGCCACCGCGTGCACGTCGGCAAGGTGCGCGTCGAGTTCGGCGCGCGTCTCGTGCAGGGTTGCGAGCGGCGCGCCGGACAGCTCGAACTGCCCGGCCGGCTCCAGCGACACGCTGGCGCCGTTGCGGCTCAGCCCGATCACGGAGCCGGCGTCGCTGATCGCCGTCCAGCCGCGCGCCGCGATGCCGTCCAGCACGGCGCGGATGCCGTCGGGCGCATAGCCGGGGGGGTCGTAGGGTGCCGTCGGTCCGGGGACCACGGGCTCGCCGGGGCGGGCGGGGCGGCGGAAGCCGAACTTCTCGTGCTCCGTGCCGATCCGCCAGGCCTCGCGCGGCTTGCAGCCGACGGCGATGTGCTCGGCCAGCTGGCGGGTCGAGGCGATCGGCGTCGCGTCGGCTTCTCCGGGATTGGACATGGCACTCCAGTCGAGGCGCCCGGCGGGGCAGTGTCAGCGCGGGCCGGGCGCCCCCAGCAGGGCGAGGCCGACGATGGCGGCCGTCTCGGCCCGCAGGATGCGGGGGCCGAGCGTCGCGGGCAGAACAAAGGGGCGCGCACGCAGCGCGTCAAGCTCCGCCCCCGTGAAGCCGCCTTCCGGCCCGACCAGCAGCGACGTGCGCCCCGGCTCTGGAGCCGGCCGCACCGGCTCCGCCCCCGCACGCTCCACCGCGGCCACCAGCACCTCGCCGTCCGGCCAGCCCCCCAGCAGGTCGGAGAGGTGCCGCACTGGGTACACCATCGGCACGTCGAGGCGCTCGCACTGCTCGGCCGCCTCGCGCGCGATCAGCGTCAGGCGCTCTGCGTTCAGGCGGGCGCTGTTGGTGCGGTCGGTGAACACCGGCTGCAGCGCGCGCACGCCCAGCTCCGTCGCCTGGCGCACCACGAGGTCGGTGGCGTCGCGCTTGAGGAGCGCGAACACCAGGGCCACGCCGGGCTCGGACGCCTGCGGGCGGACGCGGTCCGCGACGATGAACTCCGCACGGTCGCGCCGCCCGGCCCGCAGCGACGCGTCCCACTCGCCGTCGACGCCGTTGAACAGGCGCAGCGCGCTGCCGTCCGCGCGGCGCATCACGACCTGCAGGTAGTGCGCCTGCGGGCCCGACGCCGCCAGGATGGCGCCCGGCGACAGGGAATGCTCTACGAACAGCCGCGGCGCATCCTGCATGGGGGCCAGAGTGGGCGGACGACGACGCGAATACCAGGGCCGTCCGGCGGCCATCCCGCGTTCCCGCCGGGCCTGAGCCTTGTCCGGCTCGTTCACCGACATCGACGCGCGCGGCTGGGTCGCGCGGCTGCCGGCCGCCTGGCGTCCGTACGCGCTGCTGGCGCGGCTGGACCGGCCGATCGGCATCTGGCTGCTGTTCCTGCCCGGCTTGTGGGGGATCGTGCTGCAGCGGGCGCCGTGGCCGCAGACGCTGCGGCTTGCGCTCCTGTTCGCGCTCGGCAGCGTGGTGATGCGCGCGGCCGGCTGCGTCGTGAACGACATGTGGGACCGCGACCTCGACCGGCGCGTGGCGCGCACCGCCGGCCGGCCGCTCGCCTCGGGTGCGCTGCGCATGCGCGAGGCGCTGGTGTTCCTTGCCGTCCTGCTGTGCGCGGGGCTCGCGGTGCTGCTGCAGCTCGACCGCACCTGCTGGGCGCTCGGCGTGGGCGTGCTCGTGCTCGTGGCGCTCTATCCGCTGGCCAAGCGCGTCACCTGGTGGCCGCAGCTCGTGATGGGCTTCACCTTCGGCTTCGGCGCGCCGATGGGCACGGCGGCCGCCGGGCGCCTGGGTGCCGCCGGCCTCGCGCTCTACGCCGCGGCGATCCTGTGGGACCTCGGCTTCGACACGATCTACGGCTTCCAGGACATCGAGGACGACGCCGTGGTCGGCGTGCGCTCCACCTCGCGCCGCTTCGCCCGGCACGCCCGCCTGTTCGTGGGGGCGAGCTACGCGGGCGCGCTCGCAGCGCTGGCGCTCTCGGGCGTCCTGGCCGGGCTCGGCCCCTGGTTTTGGGCGGTCCTGCCGCTGCCCGCGCTGCTGCTCGCCCGCCAGGTGGCGGCGCTGGACATCGCCGACCCGGCGGCCTGCCTGCGGCTGTTCCGCGCCAACCGCGAGGTCGGGCTCGCGGTCGCCCTCGCCGTGCTGGCGGGTCGCCTGTGACCACGGACGCCGACGCCGAGCGTTTCGTGCGCGACCACACGGCCCTGGCCCGCGCGCCCATGGTGCCGGAGTTTGCCCTGCATCTCGCGACCGAGATCACGCCGATCTGGACCGCGACCGAGGCCTGGCTCGAGCGCACCGGCACCGCGCCGCCGTTCTGGGCCTTCGCCTGGCCAGGCGGGCAGGCGCTCGCCCGCCTCATGCTGGACCGGCCCTCGCTCGTCGTCGGGCGGCGCGTGCTCGACTTCGCCGCCGGCTGCGGCATCGCCGCGATCGCCGCCGCCCGCGCCGGCGCCGCCAGCGTGGAGGCCTGCGACATCGACCCCCTCGCCCTGGCCGCCGCCCGGCTGAACGCGCGCTCGGCCGGCGCGGACGTCGCCTGCACCGGCGGCGACGTCGTCGGCGCGCCCTCGCGGTGGGACCTGATCCTGTGCGGCGACGTCTGCTACGAGGCGCCCATGACCGGCCACATCCTGCCGTGGCTCCGCGGCCTGGCGCGCGACGCCGAGGTGTGGATCGCCGACCCGGGGCGCGCCTACCTGCCGCGCGACGGGATGCGGGAGATCGCGCGCTTCCAGGTGCCGACCACCCTGGAGCTGGAGGACCGGGCGAACCGGGAGACGGTGATCTACCGGCTGGAGTGAAGGCAAGCATGAGGCTCCGCCTCAAACTCCGCCAAGGGAAGCCCCTTGGATGGCTTCCCTAAGGAGATGGGATCAAAGGGTCCTCGGACCCTTTGCGGGTTTGGGCAGAGCCCATGCTTGCCTGCTCCGCCCCCGCGCCCCCATCTGGCGGCCATGGAGCCCCTCGCCCTCTACATCCACTGGCCGTTCTGCCTGGCCAAGTGCCCGTACTGCGACTTCAACAGCCACGTCCGCGACGTCCTCCCACAGGCCCGCTTCGCCGCCGCGCTGCGCGCCGAGCTGGCCTGGGAGGCCGCCCGGCTCGGCCGCCGCCCGCTCGGCTCGATCTTCTTCGGCGGCGGCACGCCGAGCCTGATGGACCCGGGCACCGTGGCGGCGCTGGTCGCCGACGCCTGCACGCTGTTCGACCCGCTGCCGGGGCTAGAGGTCACGCTCGAGGCCAACCCCACCAGCGTGGAGGCCGGGCGCCTCCGGGCGTTCCGCGAGGCCGGGGTGAACCGCGCCTCGCTGGGCGTGCAGAGCCTGTCCGATGCGGCGCTCGCGGGGCTCGGGCGCAGGCACTCCGCCCGCGACGCCGTGGCGGCGCTCGGGGTCGCGCGCGACATCTTCCCGCGCATCTCCTTCGACCTGATCTACGCCCGGCCCGGGCAGACGCTGGACGCCTGGCGGGCGGAGCTGCGCGAGGCGCTGGGCCTGGTCGCGGACCACCTCTCGCTCTACCAGCTCACGATCGAGCCGGGCACCGCGTTCGAGGCGCTGCACCGCCGCGGCGAGCTGGTTCTGCCGGAGGGCGACGAGGCCGCGGCGCTGTACGAGGCCACCGCCGAGGAGGCGGGCCGCTTCGGGCTGCTGCCCTACGAGGTGTCGAACTACGCGCGGCCCGGTGCGGAAAGCCGGCACAACCTGGCGTACTGGCGCTACGCCGACTACGCCGGGATCGGGCCGGGCGCCCACGGGCGGGTCAGCCTAGCGGGCGGCATGCTGCTGGCCACGCGGCGGCACCGGGCGCCGGAGGTCTGGGCCGAGCGCGTGGAGCGCTGCGGGCACGGCAGCCAGGGCGACGCCGCGGTGTCGCCGCGGGAGCGGGCGCGCGAGATGCTGCTGATGGGGCTGCGGCTCGACGAGGGGATCGACGAGGCGCGGTTCGCGTCGCGCACCACGATGGCGCTGGACGAGGCGGTCGAGCTGGACGTGCTCGCGCAGGCGGTCGACGCCGGCTACGTGGAGCGCGCCGGCGGCAGGCTGCGGGCGACGGCGGAGGGACGCCTGCGCCTCGACGCGCTGCTGGTGGCGCTGGTCGCGTAGGAACCGGACAGGGCCGGGCAGCGTGCCGTTGCTCGGCCGTGCGCGGGCGATGCCGGCCGGTGCCGGCTTGACGACGGCGCGTGGTGCGGCAATACCATCGACGCTCCATCGGATCGTTCGCCACGCACACGTCATGACGCAGGCTCCGGCATACGCGGGGGTGCGCGTGCCTTGGAACGTGGCGTCTGCCCGGCTTGCGGTTTTTTGCGAGGCCGCGAGAGTCGAACAACAGTGAACGCCGTTCGGCCTCAGCAGGTCGCCGGCCGCGCAGACCCGGCCCTTCGGCTGAGTGCTGAACTCCCGGCCGCCCCGGATGCCAGGCATGGCCCGTCCGCCGACACCATCAACGAGGCTATCAATGCCGAACTCCGATCAAGACGCTCGCAACGACATGCCTCGCGAAGCCGAGCCGTCGCCAGCCCTGCCAACCGCACCGACCCGCGCGTTCCCCGACTCCGACGCAGCCTCCTCCCCGGGGGTGGCCGCGAACGACGCTGCCCCGCTCGCG
>JBPBQS010000220.1:0-8445 GCA_050920955.1 Janthinobacterium lividum
GCATTGGCGATCCCGGCGCAGTTCACCGCCACCGACAGGGCGCCCAGAGAGTCCTGCAGGGTCTGCACCGCGACCGCGATCGACCCCTCGTCGGTCACGTCACCGCGCAGCGCCACCGCGCGCCGTCCCAGCGCCTCGATCCGTGCCACCGTGTCGGCAAGGCCGGGGCTCGCCTCGATGTCGAAGCAGCCGACATCGGCGCCGGCCTCCGCCAGCCCGACCGCGATGCGCTGGCCAATGCCGCTGCCGGCACCGGTGACGAACGCCACGTCACCGGAAAGATTGAAAAGGTCCATCCTATCGTCCTTCAAGCCGTCGCCAGTTCCATGACGCGGACGTTGCTCGCCTCGGCGCGCGGCAGCACGCCCATCTGACGGCCGCGCGCCAGCACCATCACCCGGTGGGCCAGCCCCAGCACCTCCTCGAGATCCGACGACACCACGATCACCGCCATGCCGTCCGCGGCAAGGGCCGCGATCACGTCGTAGATCGCGGCGCGCGCGCCCATGTCGATGCCGCGTGTCGGCTCGTCGAGGATGAACACGCGCGGATTGCGCGCCACCCAGCGCGCGATCACCACCTTCTGCTGGTTGCCGCCGGACAGCGACCGCGCGCTCTGCTCCGGCCGGCCCTTCACGCCGAGCCGCTGCACCAGCTTGCCCGCGAACGCCGTCACCGTGTCGGGCATCAGCCATCCCGCCTTCGCCAGCCGGTCCGCATTGCCCAGCGCCAAGTTGTCGGCGATCGAATGATCCAGCACCACGCCCTGGCCCTTGCGATCTTCCGGCACCAGTACGATGCCGCGCCGGATCGCCTCGTCCGGTCGCCCGAGCCGCAGCGCCTCGCCGTCCAGGATGATGCGGCCCGATGCCACCGGGTCGGCGCCGACGATCGCACGCACCAGTTCCGTCCGTCCGGCGCCCACAATGCCGGCGATGCCGAACACCTCTCCTGCCTGCACGGAGAAGCTGACGTCGCGGAACGCACCTGCCGCCGATGTCAGCGCCTCAACACGAATCACCTCCGTTGCTGATGGCGCCTGCATCTGCGGAAAGATCCGGTCGATCGAGCGGCCGACCATGTCGCGGAGCAGGGTGCTGACCGGAACCTGCGCGGTGTCGTACGTGGACACCAGATGGCCGTCGCGCACCACCACGACCCGGTCGGCAATCTGCGCGATCTCTTCCAGGCGGTGGCTGACATAGATGAACGAGACGCCCTCGGACTTGAGCCGTCGGATCTGGGTGAAAAGCTGCTGGGTTTCCGCCAGCCCGAGTGCCGCGGTCGGCTCGTCCAGGATCAGCAGCCGCGCGCCCAGCGTCAGCGCCTTGGCGATCTCGACCTGCTGCTGTGCTGCCACCGACAGGCCGCGCACGAGGCGCGTCGGCGACACGTTGAGGCCGAGCGCGCGCAGATGTTCGCCTGCCCGCTCGACCATGAAGGCGCGATCCACGACGCCGTTCTTTATCGGCAGCCGGCCGACGAACACGTTCTCCGCGATCGACAGGTCCGGCAGCAGGCGCATCTCCTGGTGGATCAGGCCCAGCCCGTGCCCGATCGCGTCGCCGGGCGAGGAAGGCGCATAGAGTTCACCCTCCCACCGCATGGAGCCCTGATCCTGCTGCGTCAGCCCAGAGATGATCGACGACAGGGTCGACTTGCCGGCACCATTCTCGCCGAGCAGCGCCACCAGCTCCCCCTGGCGCACGTCGAGATCGATGCCGTGCAGCACCTGCACCTGGCCGTACGCCTTGGTGATGCCGCGAAGGCTGAGACGGATCATGGATGCGCTCCTAAGGCCCAGGCGTCGTGCGCGACCACGTGTCTGCACGAGGCCTGGAGCAGGACGGGACCAATCGTTCCCCTGGTCCTAAACCGTTACGGATGCTGGGCGAGCAGCGGCGTGACGTTCGCCTTGGTGGTCAGCACCGCTTCCTGCAGCTGCTGGGCCGGGACCGGCTTGCCGGCGATCAGGTCGAGCGCGCTGTCCACCGCCAGACGCCCCATGAACTGCGACTTCTGCGTCATGGTCGCCGCCAGCGTGCCCTTCTGAATCGCCTTGAGCCCGGCCACGTCGCCGTCGAAGCCGACCACCATCAACGGATGGTCGAGATTGCCGACCTTGACCGCCTGCGTGGCGCCGAGCGCCAGCCCGTCGGCCCGTCCGAAGAACACGGTGATGTCGGGATGACGCTGCAGCATGTCCTGCGCGATCGAGAAGCCTTCACCCTGCGACCATTCCTGGCTCGCCTGCCTGGCCACGACCGACAGGCCCGGACAGCTGGCCAGTGCGGCGGTGAAGCCCTTGTCGCGGTCCATCTCCGGCGTGGTGCCGATCTGGCCCTGGATGATCGCGACCTTGCCCTTGCCGTTGGTCTGCTTGCAGACATAGTCGCCGAGCGCATGCGCCGCCGCGACGCTGTCGGAAGCGATAAAGGTATTGCCCGGCGCATCCGGCGCGTTGCGGTCGACGGCGATGACCGGGATATGCGCCGCCTGGGCTGCGCGGACCGGCACGCCGGCGGCGGTGGCGCCGGCGGGGATGTAGATGATCGCCTTCACGCCGCGGGTGATCAGATCCTGGATCTGGTTGACCTGGGTCGCGGAGTCGCCATGCGCATCCACCACGACCAGATCGACACCCTTGGCCTTGGCTTCGGCCGTGGCCGCCTGCTTCACCTGGTTGAAGAAATCGGCCTGCAGGTTGGCGACGGCGAGGCCGATCGTCGGCCGGCTCTGCGCCATCGCCGGCGCGGCACCCAGCAATGAAGTGACGGCGAGTCCGGCGACGAGAGATGCGAACTTGGACATGCGTGTTTCCCCTTCCCGAAGAACGCGAGAGCGTTGGTCGCCCTCTGCGGATGAAATCGTTACGTGCGGCGACGCAGCGTGTCGAAGGTGACGGCGACGGCAATCACCACGCCGATCACGACCTGCTGGATGAAGGGCGAGATGCCGACCAGGTTGAGCCCGTTATGCAGCACGCCGATGATGAACACGCCGACGACGGTGCCGGCGATCGAGCCGATGCCGCCGGACAGGCTGGCCCCGCCGATCACCACCGCGGCGATGGCGTCGAGCTCGTAGCCAAGGCCCGCAGATGGCTGCGAGCTGTCGAGACGCGCCGCCATCACCGCGGCCGCGACCCCCGCCAGCAGGCCGGAGGCCGCATACACCGCAACCGTCAGCTTGCGCACCGGAATGCCGGCCAGGCGCGCCACCTCGGCGCTGCCGCCGATCGCATACAGGCTGCGTCCGGTGGCGCGGTAGCGCAGGAACACCCACGCCGCGATTGCCAGCACTGCGAAGATGCCGACGGTGGCCGACAGAAAGCCGAGATGGCGCTCCGTCGCCAGCGCCGTGAACCAGTCCGGATAGCCCACCACCTGCTGGCCGTCGGTGGTGATGTTAGCCAGGCCGCGCGCTACCGACATCATCGTCAGCGTGGCGATGAAGGCCGGCAGGCGCGCGCGGGTGACCAGCAGCCCGTTGATGATCCCGCAGACGCCACCGGTGACGATGCACAACAGCAGCGCCAGCGGAAACGGGATCCCGTAGGATTGCGGCAGCCAGCCCAGCACCATGATCGACAAGGCCAGGATCGAGCCGACCGACAGGTCGATGCCGCCGATGATGATCACCCCGGTCATGCCCAGGGCCAGGATACCGAGCGTGGTGACCTGGTCGACCACGTTCAGCGCGTTGCGCAGCGTGAGGAACACGCTCGTGGTGCAGGCGAACACCACGCACAGCAGCACCAGGCCGATCAGCGGCCCCTGCGCGCCGCTCAGCAGCGAGGCCAGGCTGCGTCGGGGCGCGGCGGTGGTGGCCTGGAGTCCCGGTGGCCCCGCGGTGCTGGTCGGTTGCATGCTCATTGTGCGGTTCCCCTGATCCGCCGGCTTGAGGCGCGTGCAACCGCGTCGCGCCAATGCCGGCTGTCCCGGTCGTGGTCGGGTGCTGCGTCGAATCGGTCGCGCGGCCGCGGCAGGGCGTCGAGCGCCGCACGCGTCCACAGTCCGGCCGAAAGACCGGCCAGATGCGCCGCGCCGAGCGCCGACAGCTCCGGCTCGCGCGCGCGCAGGATCGGACAGCCGAGCCGGTCGGCCTGCATCTGCATCAGCCCGTCGGTCCGTGTCGGGCCGCCATCGACGAACAGTTCCGTGACCGTGCCGACGCTGTGCGCGATGGCCTCCACCACGTCCGCGACCTGCTGAACCACGCTGTCGACCGCGGCCCGGGCGATCGCCTCGCGCGACGTACCCAGGGTGAGGTTGGTCAGCAGCCCGACCGCGTCCCGGTCCCACCAGGGCGCACCGAGCCCGCCGAAGCCCGGCACCAGCACCACGCCGTCGCTGCGCGAGGCCAGCCCGGTCGAGACTAGCGCCGCGACATCGAGCCCGAGGATGCCGGCAATCCAGCGCAGCGTGGCGCCGGCGGAACGGATGTTGCCTTCCGCCGCATAGGCCGGACGGTCGGTCATCCAGCCGATGGTCAGGCACAATCCGGCCTGCAGGTCGGCAGGCTGGTCGATCAGTCCCATCACCGACGAGCCGGTGCCGTAGGTGGCCTTCACCTGCCCCTGCGACAGCGCGCCATGCCCGAACAAGGCGGCGTGGCTGTCGCCCATCACCGCACAAACCGGCGTGCCGTCGGCAAGCGGGGCCAGCCCACGCACGGACGGGAACGGTCCCGTCGACGGCAGCACGCGCGGCAGGCAGGCGCGCGGCACGCCGAACAGCGACAACAGCGCGTCGTCCCAGTCCACTGCGTGCACGTTGAGCATCTGCGTGCGCGACGCGTTGCCGGCCTCGATCACATGCTCGCCCGAGAAGCGGCTCAGCAGCCAGCTGTCGATCGTGCCGAGACGGATCGCACCGGTCCTGGCGCGCACGCGATCCGGATCGTAGTGGTCCAGCAGCCAGCGCGCCTTGACGGCGGAAAACATCGGATCGAGCGGCAGGCCGGACCGGGCCTGCACCAGGCGCTCCGTCTCGTCGGACCGCAACGCGTCGCAGATGGCAGCCCCGCGCTGGTCCTGCCAGGAGATCACCGGAGACAGCGCCGCACCGCTCGCGCTGTCCCACAGCACGAGCGACTCCCGCTGCGTGCTGAAGCCGACCGCCGCCACGTCCGCCGTGTCCCGTCCGGCCAGGCAGGCGGCCACGGCCTGGCGCACGCTGTCCCAGATCGCGTCCGCATCCTGCTCGACCCAGCCGGGCTGCGGATGGCGCTCGCCGAGCGGCGACGAGCCGCGCGCGACGAACCGGCCCCCGGCATCCACGAGCGCGCACTTGGTGGCGCTGGTGCCCTGGTCGATCGCGAGGACGAACGACGCCGCCATGATCAGGCCATCAGTTCCAGCGCCGCCTTGACCAAGCCGTCCGCATTCAACCCGAAATGGTCGAGCAGGAACGCAGCCGACCCGGTCGGTGCGAAATGCGGCACGCCGAGCATGCGCATGCGCGTCGGATGATGGCTCACCACCGTTTGCGCCACCGCGGCACCCAGGCCGCCGGTGACGATCCCTTCCTCGGCGGTGACGATGCCGCGCGTGTCCCGCGCCGCCGCCAGCACCGCCTCGTCATCGAGCGGCGCGATGGTCATCATGTTCAGCACGCGCGCCGAGATCCCCTGACGAGCCAGCAGGTCCGCCGCATCGAGCGCGCGCGACACCAGCACGCCCGTAGCGATGAGGGTGACGTCGCTGCCGTCGCGCAGCATCAGCGCGCGACCCGGCTCGAAGGACGCATCCTCCGGCGTCACCGCCGGCACCTTGAACCGGCCGACACGCATGTAGATCGGACGATTGGCCTGCGCCGCCCAGCGCACGGCGTCGCGTGTCTGTTTCGGGTCGGCCGGATTGAGAATGGTGATGTCGGTCAGCGCCCGCATCCAGGCGAAGTCCTCGATCGAATGGTGCGTCGGTCCGAGCTCGCCATACGACATGCCGGGACTCTGCCCACACAGCACCACGCCATAATTGTTGTAGGCCACGTCCGCCTTGATCTGCTCCAGCGCGCGACCGGTCAGGAACGGCCCGGCACAGCACACGAACGGAACAAAGCCGCCATTGGCGAGGCCGGCCGCGACGCCCACCATGTTCTGCTCGGCGATGCCGACATTGACCAGCCGGTCCGGAAACTCCTTCTGGAACCCGCCCATGTTCGAGGAGCCGACGGAGTCGTTGCACACCGCAACGATGCGCGGATCGACACGCGCCAGCTCGATCAGCGTGTCTGCAAAGGCGACACGACAATCGAACGTTTCCACGCCGCCGGCCTGCGGAAGGGTCATCTCGTTCATCGCGCGAGCTCCTCGAGCGCCTGCACCATCTGGTCCGCCGACGGCACCTTGTGATGCCATTCGACGCGGTCCTCGATGAAGGACACGCCTTTACCCTTCCTGGTGTTGGCGATCAGCATGCGAGGCTTGCCGATCCTGGGCGCCTCGAACGCGTCGAGCAGCGCCGCATGATCGTGCCCGTCCACCTCCATCACCTCCCAGCCGAATGCGCGCCATTTGTCGCCGAGCGGCTCAAGGGTGTTGGTGTCTTCCGTGCGCGCGCCCTGCTGCAGCCGGTTGCGGTCCACGACCGCGGTCAGGTTGGTCAGGCCACGGTGCCCGGCATACATCGCCGCTTCCCAGTTCGAGCCTTCCTGCAGCTCGCCGTCGCCCAGCACCACGAAGGTCCGGTAATCGGAGCGTGAGATCGTGGCCGCGATCGCGGAACCGACCGCGATCGGCAGCCCATGACCGAGCGGCCCGGTACTGGCCTCGACCCCCTTCACCTTCCGGCGGTTCGGATGCCCGTTCAGCACCGAAAGCGGTGCCATGAAGGTCGGCAGCAAGTCCTGGCTAAAAAAACCGGCGCGTGCCAGCACCGAATACAGCGCGGCCGAGCAATGGCCCTTGGACAGAATGAAACGGTCGCGCCCAGCCCATTCCGGTTCCTCGGCACGGTAGCGCATCACATCGAAGAACAGCGTCACCAGGATGTCGGTCACGGAGAAGTCGCCGCCGATATGGCCCATCCGAGGAGCCGCGATCGTGTTGACGATGGAAATCCGCGTTTCCCTGGCGATCTCCACCAGACGCGCCACCCGCCCGTTATCGGCCTGCTGAGCAGCAGCCTGAACGCCGGGATCGCCGATCACGATGCTCACGCCGAACGTCCAGTGCTTGGTGCTTGCCGCATCGGAAACCTCATGACTGCCCTATGCTTGAATATAAATTCAAGAGGAAGTAGTTATTCATGGTGAGCCACGCGATCGTGGGCGTCAAGGACGAACATGCTCGTGCTGATCCAGGACGTTCACACGACGCACCGTCGCGTCATGCTGCTGCTCAACCGGCGCTGCGCCGGCGCGACGTGATGCGAACCCAACGACCCGGCTCATCAGGACCGAGGCGGCCGCCGCACTCCCGAACCGCGGCGGCGACCGCGCGTGCGGCACGGGAAGCAGCCGCCACCATTACGACAGCAGGACGATCCTCCCTTGTCATCCCAAGCCTCTTTGGGCAGCGTGCATCCGACAGGTCAGCACCGACGATACCGGCCGGATCCGGGTCGTTGCGACCAGTGGCTTCCATGTCCGTGGACGGCACGACGTTCAGCAGGATTGATCATGGAGCTCAATCGTTTGCTACATCCGGCGGCTGCACCATGAGCGGTATCGACGGCACGCCTGCGCACCACCCGGTTGAGACGAGCGTGGTCGGAACAGCGTCGTTTCTTGCCGGCAACCGATCGTCGGGCCGCGTTCCGGTGTCCGCGAAGGCGCACTGCATGATGCCGGACAGGAACGGCGCATCGTTGACCGGCCATTTCGTCGCGATCTGCTGCGCGGACGCCACACCGTGATGGTTCCTGGACAAGCCAAAGGCCTGCTTTCCGGATGTCCGGCAGGCCGCGTTGCGTTCGGCACGGGGATGGTGAGCGCTGCCCGCTCCCGCCGCCCTCCTGCCGGTCCCGTCCTGGCGGACGGCTCGGGTGCCTCCTGTCCGGCCGACGCCCGCGCCGTCACGGGTCCGGCGCTCCCGACATGAACCGCCGCATGCGCCGCCGCCTCGCAACCCTTGGTCTCGCCGTCGCCGTGCCGATCGGCGCGCTGATCCTCGTCCTGCCGCGGCTCGACCCGGAAACCTACAAGCCCCGCCTCGTCGCCGCCGTCGCCGACGCCACCGGCCGCACCCTGACGCTGGGCGGCCCGCTTCGCATCCGCTGGTCGCTGTGGCCGACGCTCAGCGTCACCGATGCCAGGCTCGCGAACCTGCCCGGCGGCTCCCGTCCCGACATGGCGCGTGCGGAACGCATCGAAGCGCAGATCGCCCTGCTGCCCTTGCTGCACCACCGGCTCGAGATCGTGCGACTGACGCTGACCGGCCCGAACATCCTGTTCGAGCAGGTGGGCGACACGCCGAACTGGGTCTTCACGCCCGGGATGC
>JBPBQS010000180.1:0-8419 GCA_050920955.1 Janthinobacterium lividum
ACCTGGCGGGGTATCTGGCGGAGATCGCGTCGGGGGGGCTGGGGACGAAGCTCGTGGGGTTCACGGGGGGCGAGCCGTTCATCAACCCGGAGCTGCCCGGGATGCTGGAGGACGTGCTGGCGGCGGGGATGGACGCGCTGGTGCTGACCAACGCGATGCGGCCGATGCGCAAGGCGGAGGCGGCGCTGCTGTCGCTGCGGGCGCGGTTCGGGGACCGGCTGCTGCTGCGCGTGTCGCTCGATCATTACGGCCGCGAGGTGCACGACGCGGAGCGGGGCGCGGGGAGCTGGGCGGCGAGCCTGGACGGGCTGGCGTGGCTGGGGCGGGCGGGGGTGCGCGCGCACGTCGCGAGCCGGATGCTGTCGGGCGAAGACGAGGCGGCGCTGCGGGCGGGGTACGCGGCGCTGTTCGCCGAACGGGGGATCGGGGTGGACGCGGCGGATCCCGTGGCGCTGACGGTGTTCCCGGAGATGGACGCGGCGGCGGACGTGCCGGAGGTCAGCGAGGCGTGCTGGGGGATACTCGGGCGCACGCCGGCGTCGGTGATGTGCTCGGGGAGCCGGATGGTGGTGCGCAGGCAGGGGGCGGCGCGGCCGGCGGTGGTGGCGTGCACGCTGCTGCCGTACGACGCGCGGTTCGAGCTGGGGGAGAGCCTCGCGGAGGCGTCGGGGGCGGTGGCGCTCAACCACCCGCACTGCGCACGCTTCTGTGTGCTGGGAGGCGCGTCGTGCGCGCGGGACGGGGGCTGAGCGGCGGGCGGGCGGGGCGGCGACCTGGGGCGGCGGGGGACGGAGGCGGCGGTCTTCCGGGGAAATCGGGGCGCGCGGACGGTGGCGGGGGGCGCGAGGGGCGCGTGGCGCACAGGCCTGACCGGGCGCGGGAGCATGGGCCACAGGGCGCGGGCGGGGGGGCGCGGTCGGATCGCTCCACAAATGTTCTTCCCAGGCGGGGCGGCGGGCCTATCTAGGGATGTCGAAGCCTCGGCGAGTGGCGCGCAGGCGAGTGGGACAGCGACGAATGCCAGATACGAATCCGGGCAGCACGGGGACCGGCCGCCGACTTGGCGTCCTCATCGTGGGGCTCGGCGGCGCCGTGGCGACCACCGCGGTGGCGGGCATCGAGATGATCCGCCGCGGGTCTAACGACTTCGCGGGGCTGCCGCTGGCGTCCTCCGACGCGGCCGGGCTGGCGGCGTACCGCAACATCGAGTTCGCGGGCTGGGACCTCAACGGCGACGACCTCGGCACGGCGGCGGCCGAGCACCGCGTGCTCGAGCGCGACCAGGCGGAGATGGTGGCCGAGCCGCTGTCGCGGCTGCGGCCGTGGCCGGCGGTGGGCAGCGTCGACTTCTGCGCCAACGTCGACGGCGCGAACAAGGTCGTCACCGGCAGCCACCGCAACTCGGTCGAGCGCATCCGCGAGGACATCCGGCGCTACAAGGAGAGCAGCGGCATCGACGACGTGGTGGTGATCAACCTCGCGTCCGTGGAGCGCTGGCCGGCCGACATCTCGCCGCTGGTGGACATGGCGTCGTTCGAGCGCGGGCTCGACGACAACCACGCGTCGATCAGCCCGGCGATGGTCTATGCGTACGCGGCGATCACCGAGGGCGTGCCGTACGGCAACTTCACGCCGAGCCTGGCGGCGGACATCCCGGCGCTGACGGCGCTGGCGGAGGCGCGCAACGTGCCGGTCGCGGGCAAGGACGGCAAGACGGGGCAGACGTTCCTCAAGACGGTGCTGGCGCCGGCGTTCAAGGCGCGCTCGCTGTTCGTCGAGGGGTGGTTCTCGACCAACATCCTGGGCAACCGCGACGGCCTGGCGCTGGACAACCCGGCGAGCCTGCAGAGCAAGCTGAACACCAAGGGGTCGGTGCTCGACAACATCCTCGGCTACCATGTCGAGGACCACCTGGTGAACATCCAGTACTACAAGCCGCGCGGCGACAACAAGGAGGCCTGGGACAACATCGATGTCGTCGGCTTCCTCGGGCAGAAGATGCAGATCAAGCTGAACTTCCTGTGCCGGGACAGCATTCTCGCTGCGCCGCTGGTGATCGAGATCGCGCGCGTGCTGGATCTTGCGCGCAGGCGCGGGGACGGCGGCATCCAGGAGCAGCTCGGCATCTTCTTCAAGGCGCCGATGACGGAAGCGGGCAAGCGCGAGGAGCACTCGTTTCCGGTGCAGCAGCAGGTGCTGCTGGACTGGCTCGCCGCCGCCTGAGGGGCCAGGAGGTGAGCGCGGCGCGGCCGCCGGCGTGGACCGTGCCGGCGCTTCCGGCGGCGCTGGAGCCGGCCGGCGGGTGGTGGACGGCCGACGGCGCCGCGTCGGGCGGGGCTTCGGCTCCGGCCGGGGGCGCGCGGGCGGCGCCGCCGGTGGCGGAGAGCGGCGAAGCGATGCGGGCGCTGGCGGTGCTGGCGGCGGAGCTGGCGACGCTGAAGCGGGTGCGCGACGCGCAGTCGGCGGACAGCGTCGCCACGCGGCTGTTCCGCAGGGCGTGGGAGGCGGTGCTGCTCGGCCAGGACGTGGGCGAGGTGGCGCTGTCGACCACGGCGGACGCGCTGGCGGCGCTGCGCATGGGGGCGATGGACAGCGCGCTTCTGTCGCGCCTCGGCATTCCGCCGCACGCGATCGGCGACATCCTGGTGGCGTCCTTCGACGAGGTTTCGGCGCCGGTGCCGCAGGCGGTGCGCGAGGCGCTGCGCGCGCACGTCGGCGAGCCGATCCCGACGGCGGGCGTGGTGCCGGGGTTCGTGGAGGCGCTGATACGCCAGCCGCGGGCGGGGGCGACCTGTCCGGGCAAGCCGCGCATCATCCTGGAGCCGCAGGAGGGGCATGGCGACCACTGCCTCGTGGTGGCGGTGCTGGGCGTGGTGTTGGCAGGGCACTACGGGGCGCGGCCGGCGGTGCCGTTCCTCGCGGGGCTCGCGCACCACCTGCACAACGCGGTGATGCCGGATTCGGGGTTCGCGGGGGAGATGCTGCTCGGCGGGTACCTGGTGCCGGCGATGGAGCGGGTGTTCGCGGCGACGATCGAGGGGATGCCGCGGCCGCTCGGCGAGGGCGTGCGGCTCGCGATGCGGGCGGCGGGGGGTGCCGACACGCCGGAGGGGCGGGCGTTCAACGCGGCGGACGTGATCGACCGGATCATGGAGATGCGGCATTTCGCGAATGTCGCGGGGTTCACGACGGAGCAGGCGCTCGGCGAGATGGAGCTGGTGCACGTCGGGCCGCTGCAGGCGTTCCACCACGAGGTGATGCGCGAGGCGGGGCTGATGGACGCGGACGCGCCCGAGGCGGGGCATGCGCCGGGCAGCGCGGGGGAGCGCGGGGCGTTCGACATCGGCGACGGCGTCGTGGACGCGGTGTTCGACGACGGGGATGCGCCCGGCGACGCCGGGTTCGGGGCGCACGGGGGCGCGGGCACGCCGGCCGCGCGATGAGCGACGGCGTGGCGCGGGCGTGGGCGAGCGGGGAGCTGCGCAGCCCGGTGACGGGGGCGTGGCTGGCGGCGGGCGCGCACGACCTGCATGCAGGCGGCGAGCGTTGGCCTGTGGTGGACGGGATCGCGTTCCTGCGCGCGGACCGGCGGGCGCTGGCGGATGCGGCGCTCGCGGCGCTGGATGCGGGGGACGAGGAGGGGGCGGCGGTCGTGCTGCTCGCGGACCAGGACGGGTGGGCCTCGACGCCGCCGCCGGGCGAGGAGGCGCGTCGCGCCGTCGTGCGGGGGCGCGAGGTGCTGGGGTTTCGGGACGCGATGGGGCTGCTCGCGTTCGGGCCGGTGGCGACGTATTTCGCGCATCGCTGGTCGGACCCGACGTTCCTGTCGGGGCTCGCGCTGGCGGAGGCGCATTGGCACGGGCCGGCGGTGGTGGCCGAGCTGGCGTGCGGGGCCGGGCATTTCCTGCGCGAGTTCGCGCGCGTCGAGGGCGTGCGCGAGGTTGTCGGCGGCGATCTCGTTTTCGCGAAGCTGTGGCTGGCGCGGCATTTCGTGGCGCCGGGGGCCAGGCTGGTTTGCTTCGATGCGGCGCGGGCGTGGCCGCTGGGGGATGCGTCGGCGGCGCTCGTGTTCTGCCATGACGCCCTCTACTTCCTGCCGGAGAAGGCGCACGTCGCGGCGGAGATGCTGCGGGTGGCGGGGGCGGGGCGGGTGTTGGTCGGGCACGCGCACAATGCGGCGGTGGAGAACCTGTCGCACGGGGCGCCCCTGTTGCCGGAGGAGTATGCGGCGCTGTTCGGGCATGCCGCGCTGTACGACGACCGGGAGCTGACGGCGGCGCTGGTGGAGGGGCGGGCGCCCTGCCCTGCTCCGGCTGCGGCGCTTCAGGGCGTGGCGGCGGTGGCGCTGGCGGCGGGGGTGGCGGGGGGCGAGGCGGCGCGGGCGGTCGTGGGGGGCCTCGCGGTGCCGGCGGAAGGGCGCGCGGTGCGGCGCAATCCATTGTACGAGGCGGCGGGCGGGGTGGCGCGGGTCGCGTGGCCGTCGGGGCGCTACGAGGCGGAGTATGGGGCGCTCGTGACGTATCCGGTGGAGAGCGCGGCGCCGGAGCGGGCGGTCGCGGGCGAGGACGGGGTGGCGGCGATGGTGCGGCGGCGGGAGCTGCTGGACCTGCCCGAGCGGTGGTGAGCGGCTCCGTGGCAAGGAAGGCCAGAGGCTCTGCCTCTGGACTCCGCTCAAGGCTCGCCTTGAGAATCCTCTCCTTAAGTCATGGGATCAAAGGGTCCTCGGACCCTTTGCGGGTTTGGGCAGAGCCCATGCTTGCTTGCTTGTGCGGAGGTTCGGCGTGACGCGGCTTGGGTGGGGGATCGCGGGCTGCGGCTGGGTGGCGCGGGACTACGTGGCGCCGGCGATCGTGGGGTCGGCGAACGGGGCGCTGCTGGCGGTGTACGACCCGTCGGAGGGGTCGCGGGCGCAGGCGCGGGCGGCGTTCGGCGTGCCGTGCCACGGGTCGATGGCGGCGTTTTTGGCGACGCCGGGGCTGGGGGCGGTGTACGTGGCGAGCCCGAACGACTCGCACCGGGCGCTGGTGGAGGCGGCGGCGGGGGCGGGGCTCGCGGTGCTGTGCGAGAAGCCGATGGCGGTGACGCTGGCGGACGCGGAGGCGATGGTGGGGGCGTGCGCGGCGGCCGGGGTGCCGTACGCGACGGCGTTCGACCAGCGGTTCCACGCGGCGCACGTGGAGCTGGCGCGGATGGTGGCGGCGGGGGCGGTCGGGCGGCCGGTGGCGGTGCGGATCGTCTACGCGTGCTGGGTCGGGGACGGGTGGGCGGCGGACAACTGGCGAGTGGACCGGGCGCGGGCGGGGGGCGGGGCGCTGTTCGACCTGGCGCCGCACGGGCTGGACCTGGCGGCGATGATTTTGGGGGAGCGGATCGGGGCGGTGGCGGCGCTCGGGCAGGCGCGGGTGCACGCCTACGCGGTCGAGCGGGGGGAGGTGGAGGACGGGGCGCTGCTGATGGCGCGCTCGGAGGGGGGCGTGCTGCTGCAGATGCACGTCGCGTACAACTGCCCGGAGACGCTGCCGCGGCGGCGGCTGGAGGTCGTGGGGGACGCGGGGCAGCTCGTCGCGGTGGACACCATGGGGCAGGTGCCGGGGGGCGCGCTCTGGCACACGCGGGCGGAGGACGGGGTGGCGCGCGAGGTCGCGGTGCCGGGGGCGGAGCGGTCGCCGTTCCTGAACCAGGTGGAGGCGTTCGCCGCGTCCGTGCTGGCGGGGGAGGCGTTCGCGTTCACGCCGGAGCACGACCTGCACACGATGGCGCTGCTCGCGAGGGCGCAGGGGATGGTGCTGCCGTGAGGGGAGCAAGGCCGGGCGCTGCCCGGACCCGCCAGGGGCGAGCCGCCCCTGGACCGGCGCACATGGTTTTCCGGCGTGGTCTTTCTTTCAATCGGATTGCAAAGGCTTGGCCTTTGCCGGGTCCAGGGCAGAGCCCTGGCCTTGCCTTCCTTCCTGCGGACGTTGCCCCATGAGCCCCCCTGCCCTGCCGCCTGCCGCCCAGGCCTACGTGGACTCCATGCCGCCGGGGCGGGTGGAGCTGTTCCCGCTGACCGGGCTCGACGCGACGGGCATCCCCTGCTGGAACGCGATCTTCCACGACGCGGCGGAGCGGAGCTGGGTGGGGGTCGCGCCGCACGGCGTTGGCTACGGCAGCACCGATGACGAGGCGATCATCGGGACGACGGGGGAGCTAGCGGAGGCGGTGCACTCGGCCGCCGGCATCTGGCGGATGGAGCGGCGGCGGGGGAGTTTCGCGGCGTTGTCGCGGGAGCTCGGCAAGGGGGCGGTGGCGGACCCGCTGACGCTGTGCCTGCCGGCGGGGTGCGCGGTGGACGCGGAGACCGAGCTGGAGTGGGTGCCGGCGCGGCGCTGGCCGGACGGGGCGGTCATGTGGGTGCCCATCGATATCGCGGCGTGCTCGTACGGGGATCTGAGCGAGGGGTACGTCGCGTTCACCAGCCCGATCACCAACGGGCTGGGGGCGGGGCCGACGCTGGACTTCGCGGTCGGGCACGGGCTGTGCGAGCTGTTCCAGAGGGACGGCAACGGACTCGGGTTCCGGGCGATGGACCGGGGGATCGTGCTGGATTTCAGCGGGGAGGACGGGGCGGAGACGTATCCGCGCGATCCGAGGACGCGGGCGCTGCTGGCGCGGCTGCGCGGGCTGGGCATCGACGTGCTGCCGAAGTTCGCGTCGGACGAGTTCGGGATCTGCAACGTGTACTGCGTGGGGGACCAGGCGGAGGGGGCGGCGTTCCCGCTGATGGTCACGGCGGCGGGGGAGGCGGCGTCGCTGGATCGCGAGCACGCGCTGCGCAAGGCGATCCTCGAGTTCGCGGCGGCGCGGGCGCGGAAGACGTTCAGCCACGGGCCGCTGGCGCGCGTGGGGGCGGTGGCGCCGGAGGGGTACCTGGACAGCTACCGGGCGCGGCACACGCTCGTGGGCGAGGAGGGGCGGACCATGGCGGCGATGCGCGAGTGGCTCGGGCTCGACGCGGCGGCGCTGCGGGGGCGGATCGAGGGCAGCGTGCTGTCGCGGCGGGCGACGCAGCGGTTCGACGCGCTGCCGCAGTGGGACGGGGCGATGTCGGGGACGGGGCTCGTCGAGGAGCTGCACCGGCGGCTGGCGGCGGCGGGGATGGAGGTGCTGGTGCTGGACTGGTCGCCGCCGGGGGCCGCGGGCGTGCACGTGGTCAAGGTCGTCGTGCCGGGGCTAGAGGTGGAGACCATGAGCTACCACCGCATCGGGGAGCGCGGCGTCGCGAAGCTGCTGGCACGGGGGTCGGCGCTCGTGGGGTTCGGGGCGGGGCCAGAGGGGGCGCTGCCGGTGCGGCTGCCGGCGGGGGCGGCGGAGCGGCTGGGGGGGGTGCCCTGGCTCGACGTCGCGGAGGTCGACCGGGTGGTGGGGGGGCTGTATCCGCTGTACCGGGAGCCGGAGGTGCACTCGGCGCCGATCGCGATGGAAGCGTAGCAAGGCCGGGCGCTGCCCGGACCCGCCAGGGGCGAGCCGCCCCTGGACCGGCGGTTGTTAAGGTTTCTTGCCTAGTTGTGCAGGTCCAGGGGCGCTGCCCCTGGCGGGTCCAGGGCAGAGCCCTGGCCTTTTTTCGTTCGGGGCCATGCGATGAGGTTCGCCTTCAACACCAACGGCTGCGCGCACCACCGCCTGGACGACGCGCTCGGCCTGATCGCGGACAGCGGCTACGACGGCGTGGCGCTGACGCTCGACATCCACCACCTCGACCCGTTCGCCGACGGCTTCCGCGCGGAGCTGGCGCGGGTGGCGGCGCGGCTGCGGGCGCTGGGGCTGGGGTGCGTGGTGGAGACGGGGGCGCGGTTCCTGCTCGACCCACGGCAGAAGCACGAGCCGACGCTGGTGAGCGCGGCACCCGAGGGGCGGGCGCGGCGGGTGGAGTTCCTGACGCGGGCGCTGGAGGTTTCGGCGGAGTGCGGGGCGGAGGCGATGAGCTTCTGGGGGGGCGTGCCGAAGGCGGGGGTGTCGCCCGAGCAGGCGCGGGCGTGGGTCGCGGAGGGGGCCGCGGAGGTGGTGCGCAGGGCTTCGCAACTGGGGACGGTGGCGGCGCTGGAGCCGGAGCCGGGGATGGCGATCGAGACGGGGTTCGAGTGGGAGGCGCTTGGGATCGAGGGGCTGCGGCTGGCGCTGGACACCGGGCACTGCGTGGTGACGGGGGAGATCGAGCCGGCGGACGCGGTCAGGCGCTGGGCGGGGCGGCTGGGGACGGTGTCGATCGAGGACATGGCGCGCGGCGTGCACGTGCACCTGCCGTTCGGCGAGGGGGACATGGACGTGCCGGGCGTGCTGCGGGCGCTGGGCGAGGTGGGGTTCGCGGGGCTGGTGTGCGTGGAGCTGTCGCGGGAGAGCCATCGGGCTGACACAATGGTCCCGCAGTCTCTGGCGTGGCTGA
>JBPBQS010000292.1:0-8361 GCA_050920955.1 Janthinobacterium lividum
TGACCCTGACCGCGCGTGCCCGCGAGATGCGCGCGCAGGGCCTCGACGTCATCTCCCTGACCATCGGCGAGCCCGACTTCGCGACGCCCGCGCACGTGATCGAGGCCGCGCACCGCGCCGCGCTCGAGGGGCAGACGAAGTACCCGCCCCAGGACGGCGCGCCCGCGCTCAAGGCCGCGATCCGGCGCCGTCTGGCGCGCGACGGCCTGGAGTACGGCCTCGACGAGATCGTGGTCGCCAACGGCGGCAAGCAGGTGATCTTCGACGCGCTGATGGCCACGCTCGACCCGGGCAGCGAGGTGATCGTGCTCGCCCCGTACTGGAACGCCTACCCGCTGATGGCCCGCCTGCTGGGCGGCGTCGCGGTGACGGTGGACTGCCTGGAGGCCGACGGCTTCCGGCCCCGCGCGGAGGCGATCGAGGCCGCGATCACCCCGCGCACCCGCTGGCTGGTGCTGAACTTCCCCAACAACCCGACCGGCGCGGTGTGCGACGCCGCCGAGCTGGCCGCCATCGGCGCGATGCTGGAGCGCCACCCGCACGTCTGGGTGATGTCGGACGACCTGTACGAGCGCCTGCGCTTCGACGGCCAACCCCACGCCACGCTCGCCCTCGCGGCGCCGGCGCTACGCGAGCGCACCCTGACGCTGGGCGGCGTGTCCAAGACCTACGCGATGACCGGCTGGCGCGTCGGCTACGGCGCGGGGCCGCGCGCGCTCGTCCGGGCGATGGCCACGGTGCAGGGCCACGCCACCGCCGGCGTGTGCGCCCCGGCCCAGGCCGCCGCCGCCGCCGCGCTCGACGGCCCGCAGGACGACGCGGAGGCCATGCGCGACGCCTACCGACGCCGCCGCGACCTGGTCGTGGACGCGCTGTCCGACGTGCCCGGCCTGCGCTGCCACTGCCCCGACGGCGCGTTCTACGTGTTCCCCTCTGTCGCCGGCCTCATCGGGCGCCGCAGCGCCGGCGGCCGCGCCCTGGCCACCGACGAGGACGTCTGCATGGCGATCCTGGAGGAGGCGCACGTCGCCACGGTGTTCGGCGCCGCCTTCGGCATGAGCCCGTTCCTGCGCCTGTCCTGCGCGACGGGCGACGACCTGCTGGCGGAGGCCTGCCGCCGCATCGCCCGCTTCTGCCGCTCGGTCGAGTAGGCGCGCCGGCACTCGCCGCTCATTCCGCCGGTGCATACCGGCATGCCAGCAAGCCGAAACAAAGTCTTACACCCGTTTGCGAACTCCGGGTGTAAGGTCGAGGCATTCTGGAGAACCCCGGAGGCCAGATGTCTGCCATCCCGAAGTCGAGGCCCGTGCCGGCCGAGGCCGACGCCCAGTCCCCGCTGTCCCGCCCGCAGCCGCCCCGCACGGGGCCGTCGCGGCGCCGACGACGCGCCAACAACAGGATGGGCAAGCTTCTCGCGCTGTGTGCGATGGCCGCCTGGGGCGTGGTCGTGCTGATGCCCATCGTCGCGGCGCTCTACGCCATCTACGGCTACTGACGCCGAACGCCGGCGGCCCGACCCGGCCGCCGGCAACGCAAGGCACGGCGAGGCCCGGGGAACCCCCGGACCTCGCCGCCTGTCTGCAATCAGACCTTGGAGGCCGGCGTCTTCAGGGTGCCAGTCGTGCTGGTGAGCGTCGTCTCGCCCGGCACGGTCTCGATCTCGACGTCCTGGCGACGCACGGTGTCGCGCACGGTCTCGGTGCGATCGCTGGCCTCCTTGCGGAGCGCCACTTCCTCGACGATGCGCGCGGTCTTGGAGACCACGGCCTGCTCGGCGGTCTCGGTCATCTCGATCGTGCGGTCCGAGAAGTCCACGGCCCCGGTCGTCGCGGTCCCGGCGACGGGACGACGCTCGACCACGACGCGCTCGCTGTGCAGCGAGATGTCCTTCTCCACCGGCGTCGACACGACGTAGCGGCGGATGCGCGTGGTGCCGCCGACAACGGCGCGCTTGCCGACCTCAAGGCTCTCCTCGGCCAGCCGGATCACGCCGTCCCGGGTCTCGCCGACGTCGAGCGTGTCGCGGCCGGTGGTGCCCAGCGTGTCGGTGCCGGTGGTCGCGGCGCCGATGGTCTCGCCCGACATGCCCAGCGAGGACGACAGCCCCGACGTCGAGCCGGCGCGCAGGCCGTAGCTCTCGGCCCGCTCGTCGATGTCGATCGGGTTGTGGCTCTCGAGAATCGCGGCCACGGACTCGTGGTGGTCCTCGGGCACCTTCACGGACACCACGGTGGCGCCGCTCGCCATGCTGCGGTCGTACACGGCGGTGTCGTGGTCGGGCTCGGCGCCGAACAGGCTGCTCCAGAAGCCGCGCTCCTCGCCGGCCGCGGGGGCGGCGGAGGTGGTGGCGCCGCTGGTGGTGCCGCCCTGGCTGTGGCGGCTGATCGCGGACGACGGGACGTTGGCGGCCTCGAGCGCCTGGACGGCGGCTTCGGCGTGGGCTGCGGTGTCGTAGACCGCGACGATCGTATGGTCGGTCATGCGTGGTGTTCCTGGGTTTTGTGTGTCGGGCACGGTGCAGTCGGCAGAATGCAGTCCTGGGCGGTGGCGCAACCATGGGCAGCGGGACGGATCGCCTCGCCGGAAGAGCACCGGCAACACGTCATGATCCGAAATCCCACTGTCGACGGAACGCTACCGCTCAATAGGCACGACAGAAACGCACCAGTCGCCAGCCTCGCGTGACACGTCCCCGCCTTCGCGGAGGCACGCCCGCAAGCAGGAGCCGGGCAGAAACCCGTCAACCCAGGCGTGTGCAGTGTGCGCCGGATGAAACCCGGAGTCTCTACACTTGTGACCTGGCCGCCGGGACAGTCCGGAACCGCAGCGGCAAGGCCTCGACGGTGTCCGGTCTGCAAACGGGACTTGCGCCGACTGGTTCCGGTGTTTCGCCTCGCCAATGTAAATAATCGTCACATTGACCGTGGAATCCCCTGCCGCAGGCACTGGGCGCCCCCCTGCGGCACCGTCCCTCCGCACACCTCGCCACTGCCGGCGGCTTTGTTCCCGCCGCGATGCGGTGCAGGATCGGCCCCTTCCGCAACGTCGCAGGCGCGCCCCGTGAGCCTCCCCCCGCCGCTCCCCGCTTCCCGGCGCCCCACGCCGCCCCGGCCGTCCGCCCCATGAGCGCCACCGACACCGCCGCCACCCTGCTCGCGCAGTCCCCCTCTCTGCCCGCCCGGCCCTGGCCGCGCCGCCTGCTGACCGCCCCCGCCTGGCGCGCCCTCGCCGACGCCCTGCACCACGACCCGCTCGCGCTGCTGGCCATGTGGGCGGACGCGTCGCACGTCCACGCCCTGTTCCTGGCCGACGCCCAGGAGCCCGCCCTCGCCTCCGTCGCCGTGGACGCCGGCGCCTACCCCGCCCTCTCCCCCGCGCGCCCCGGCGCCGCCTGGTTCGAGCGCGCGATCCGCGACCTGTGGGGCCACGAGGCCGCGGGCGGCACCGACGCACGCCCCTGGCTCGACCACGGCCGCTGGCCGAACCACCGCCCGATGAGCCCGCGCCCCGCCCCCGCCGAGGCCCCCGAGCCCCCCGAGTTCCTCGGCGAGCCCGCCGACGGCACCCACCAGGTCCCGCTCGGCCCGGTCGGCGCCGACCGCAGGGGCCTCGACGGCGCCGCCCACCTGCGCCTCACGGTCTCCGGCGACACCGTGCTGCGCGCCGAGGCGCTCGGCGGCTACGGCCACCGCGGCCTCCTGGCCGCGATGGCCGGCAGGACGCCCCAGTCCGCCGCCCCGCTCGCCGCCCGCCTCGCCTCCGACGCCGGCGTCGCCCACGCCGCCGCCTTCGCCCGCGCCGTGGAGGCCGCCGTCGGAGCCCGCCCGCCCCCCCGCGCCGAGGCAATCCGCGCCGCCGCCCTCGAGCTGGAGCGCGTCGCCGGCCTGCTCGGCGCCCTGCACCGCATCGCCGACACCGCGGGCGCCCCCTGCGCGTCCGGCTTCGGCCTCCTGCGCGAGCGCGTGCTGCGCGGCTGCGGGCTCGCCTTCGGGCAGCGCCTGATGCTCGACGTCGTGGTGCCCGGCGGCCTGTCCGCCGACCCCGCCCCCGCCGGCCTGTCCGCCCTGCGCGCCACCCTCGACCAGGCCGCCGCCGCCCTGCCCGAGCTGGTCCGCCGCTGCGACGGCCTGCTGCGCCGCGCCGAGGGCCTCGGCGTGGTCACCCCCCGCACCGCCACGCTCCTCGGCGCCGGCGGCGTCCCCGGCCGCGCGTCCGGCCGCGGCTTCGACGCCCGCCTGCTGTTCGGCCCCGCGCCGGCCCCCACCGTCTCCCACGCCGGCGACGCCGCCGCGCGCATCCGCCTGCGCCTGCACGAGCTGGCCGGCAGCCTCGACGCCGCCGCCGACCTCCTGGACACCCTGCCGACCGGCCCGATCGCCGCCCCGCTCCCCCAGGCGGACGGCGAGGGCCTCGGCGCCGCCGAGAGCGCCCGCGGCGACTGCTGGGCCTGGCTGTCGCTGGCCGGCGGCACGATCGCCGGCGTGTTCCTGCGCGACCCCGCCTGGGCGGCCTGGCCGCTGCTGGAGACGGCGCTGCGCGGGGAGCGGCTGGAGTCCGTGCCGTTGATCGCGCGCTCGCTGGACTGCGCGATGGCCGGGATGGACCTGTAGGGAAGCATGAGGCTCTGCCTCAAACTCCGCCAAGGGCAGGGCCCTTGGATCGCCTTCTCTTAAGTGAATGGGATCAAAGGGTCCTCGGACCCTTTGCGGGTTTGGGCAGAGCCCATGCTTGCTTCCCTCTGGCCACGCCCCCGCTTTCCGCCGAACCTCCCTGGCATGATCCCCGACCTGCTCCACGCCCTGCGCCAGGGCCTGCTCACCGAGCCCGCTGCCCCCGTCCACCCCGAGCCCGCGCTCGCGCTGGCCGAGCGCCTGGAGGCCGCGGCCCAGCGCCGCCTCGGCCGCAGCCTGGCGCTGCTGCACGTCGAGACCGGCGGCTGCGGCGGCTGCGCGTCCGAGCTGCGCGCGCTGGAGGGCGTGCTGTACGACCTGCGCCGCTTCGGCCTGGAGTTCGTGGACACGCCGCGCCAGGCCGACGTGCTGGTCGTCACCGGCCCGCTCACCCGCAACGCGCGCGAGGCGCTGACCCTGGCCTGGCGCGCGATGGCCGAGCCGAAATGGGTGGTGGCGCTGGGCGCCTGCGCGCTCGACGGCGGCCCGTTCACCGGCACCTACGCCGTGGAGGGCGGCGTGGAGGCGGCGCTGCCGGTGGACCTCGTGGTGGACGGCTGCCCGCCGACGCCGGACGCGATGCTCTCGGCCCTGCGCGCCCTGCTGGAGGCAAACGCCGCGTGACGCTCAGCGCCCGGGCATCGCGCCCCTGAGCCCGGGCTCGTCCGGCATCGCCTCGGCCGGCATGGCGTCCGGCGGCGCAAAATCAGGCATGTCCGGCTCGTCGTCCGCCCCCGCCTCGAAGCCGCTTGGCTCCGGGTTCTCGTCCGGACCGGGTCCTTCGAGCGCCGGCAGGCCGTAGCGATCGACCGCGCTGTCGTGCACGGCCTCGATCCTGGCCCCGGGGAACGCCGCGAGCAGCGCCTGCACCAGAGGATGCCCCGCCGCGGCGCCTCGCCGCTCCAGGTCGGCCGCAACCCCCTGCTCGGCCAGCGTCGGCTCGCCCGCGGAGGTGGACAGCGCGATCGTCCACCGCGTGCCCGTGGCCTCCAGCAGCAGCGCCGCCAGCCGGGGCGCCAGGTCGCGCGGCGCCGCCGCGTCCGGGCGCAGCTCGATGACCTGCGGCGCGAACCGCACGAGATGCACGGAATGCAGCAGGTGCGCGTGCAGCATCGGGTCCAGCCGCTCGGCCACCAGCATCGCCACGTCGCGCAGGTCTGCGAGCGGACGCGGCGGCGGCGGTGCCTCCTCGGGCACGGGCTCGGCCGCCTCCGCCCCGCCCGGGTCCTCGCGCTCCGGCCCGTCCGCCACCTCCTGCGACGACGCGGCGGCCTCGGCCACGACGGCGCGCATGATCTCGCCGATATCCGGTCCCGCCCCTGGCAGCGTGGCGGGCCGCGCGGCCGGGCCGCCGGAAACCTGGGCCTGGCCAGCCGGCAACGCCGCGGCGGGAGCCGCTTGCGCACGCACCGCACCCGCCTGCGCCACGACAGGAACCGCCGCCGGCACCGTCACGGCACGAGGGGCCACGGGCGGGGCAGGGGAGGGAGCCGCATCTGTCGCCCAGGGCGGGGACGCAACGGCGGCAGGAACGCCGGGCGGAGGTTCCGCCGCCACCCCGCCGCCAGCATCGCCACGATCCCCGGCCACGACGGGCCGGACCTGCGCCACCGCCGCCCCGGCCAGGACCGGCACCGCCCCACCCCCCTGCGCCGCCGCCGGCCGCGCCTCGCCCGCAAGCCTGCGCACCAGCTCGCCCGGCGTCGGCAGTTCGGCCACGTGGCACAGCCGGATCAGCACCATCTCCGCCGCCCCGCGCCGGTCCGGCGCCTGCTCCACCTCGCCCATGCCCTTGAGCAGCATCTGCCACGCCCGCCCCAGTTCCGGGATCGACAGCCGCTCCGCCATCGCGGCGCCGCGCGTGCGCTCCGCCTCCGCCAGCTCCGCAGAATCCCGCAGCCCCGGCACCGTGCGCAGCCGCGTCAGCGTGTGCGTCAGCTCCAGCAGGTCGCCGAGCAGCAGCCCCAGGTCCGCCCCCCGCTCGTGCGCCCGCGCCGTGATCGCCAGCGCCTCCGCCGCCTCGCCGCGCATCACCGCGTCGAGCAGGTCGAACACCAGTCCGCGGTCCGCGAGCCCCAGCATGTCCGCGACCACCGCCGCCGTGATCGCCCCCCCGGCCCCGCCGTCCCCCTCGTCGGCCCCCCGCGCGATCGCCTGGTCCAGCAGCGACAGCCCGTCGCGCACCGACCCGTCCGCCGCCCGCGCCACCGCCTCCAGCGCCTCGGGCGCCACCGCCACGCCCTCCTTCGCCGCGATGCGCGCGAAATGCCCCGCCAGCTCCGCGACCGACACCCGGCGCAGGTCGAACCGCTGGCACCGGCTCAGCACCGTGACCGGCACCTTGCGCAGCTCCGTGGTCGCGAACACGAAGGTGACGTGCGGCGGCGGCTCCTCCAGCGTCTTGAGCAGCGCGTTGAACGCGTTGCGCGACAGCATGTGGACCTCGTCCACGATGAACACCTTTGCCCGCGCCTGCATCGGCCGGAAGCGCGTCGCGTCGATGATCTCGCGCACGTCGTCCACGCCCGTGCGCGACGCCGCGTCCATCTCGATCACGTCGGGGTGCCGGTCCGCCAGGATCGCCGTGCAGTTCGGGCACACCCCGCACGGCTCCGCGGTCGGCCCGCCCTTGCCGTCGGCACCCACGCAGCACAGGCAGCGCGCGATGATCCGCGCCGTCGTGGTCTTGCCCACGCCGCGCACCCCGGTGAGCATGAACGCGTGCGCCACCCGCCCCAGCGCGAACGCGCGCCGCAGGATCCGCACCGCCGCGTCCTGCCCGATCAGGTCATCGAACCCCGCCGGCCGGTATTTGCGCGCCAATACCCGGTACGGCGCCGCAGGCCCTGGCGCAGGGGCCGCGACCTCGCCGAACAGCCCCGGCCCCTCGGGC
Source organism: Janthinobacterium lividum (assembly GCA_050920955.1). Taxonomy (GTDB): domain Bacteria; phylum Pseudomonadota; class Alphaproteobacteria; order Acetobacterales; family Acetobacteraceae; genus CAXSEF01. The sequence continues at coordinate 7,564 of JBPBQS010000292.1, forward strand.
GGCGGCGGCGGCAGGTCGTCGTCGAGGACGTCGGACATCAGCGGCGCAGGCCGGGCATCAGTGGGTGCCTCCGGCGCCCGGGCCGCCAGGACGACGACACGGGAGGGCGCAGCGATAGGGTGGGAGGCCGAACGATCGACCCAAGCGGAAACTCGCTGCGGCTGCTTCCTTCCGGACCTGACCGGGTTGGCAAGGCGCTCGTCCGCCGCCGACCTCCCACGCGCACGATAATGCGGCGGGGCGGGAAAGGAAAGCGGCAGCAAGCAAGGCCGGGCGCTGCCCGGACCCGCCAGGGCGAGCCGCCCTGGACTGGCACACGAAAGGAAAGGGGAAGGCCTGCAAGGGCGGTGGTGGTGGAGTCGAGGGGAATCGAACCCCTGACCTCCTCATTGCGAACGAGGCGCTCTACCAACTGAGCTACGACCCCGCCTTGCAGGCGGCGGAAAATGCGCAGACCCCGCCGCCGTGTCAAGCGCGCCGCCGTGTTGCACGCCACCCGGCCCGGCGATACGGTCCGCCTCCATCCGCAAGGCCTGGGCCCTCGGGCCCGCCGCGCGCTCCCGGAGACACCCGACCCGTGGTCACGGCCCTCTACTCCATCCTGCAGACCGTCCTGCAGTTCTACATCTACGCCGTGATCGCCGCCGCGATCCTCAGCACCCTGGTGAGCTTCGGCGTCGTCGACAGCCGCAACCGCCTGGTCTGGACCATCGGCGACTTCCTCTACCGCATCACCGAGCCCGCGCTCCGCCCGATCCGCAACCTGCTGCCCAGCATGGGCGGGCTCGACCTCAGCCC
>JBPBQS010000145.1:0-8235 GCA_050920955.1 Janthinobacterium lividum
GGCTCTGCCTCAAACTCCGCCAAGGGCTGGGCCCTTGGATCGCCTTCCCTAAGTAACGGGATCAAAGGGCCCCGGGCCCTTTGCGGGTTCGGGCAGAGCCCGACCTTCCTGTCCTGCCGCGCAGGACAAAACAGGGCCGGTTTGTCCTGCGCGGCAGGACAACGGGCGGCTTTTTCGACGCTTTGTCCTGCGCGGCAGGACGGGCCCGGGGCGGCGCAGGGTCAGGCGGGCACGGCCTGGTCCTGGGCGGGCGTGGCGATGCGGGCCAGCTCCAGGGAGTTCAGCACGTCGGCGCCCGACACCGAGCCGCGGCGCAGCGTGCCGTCCGCGCCGCCGGTCACGCCATAGGCCGCGAGCTGCGCGGGCGACCACGCCCTGGCCGACGAGGCCGGCGCCGGAGGAACCGGGGCCGAGGAGGCGACGGCCGGCGTCGCGGCCGTGGACGCAGGGGCGGTGCCGGACGCGGGCGGGGTCGCGGCGGCGAGCGCGGTGGCGGGGGGGGCGTGCGTGGCGTGGCCGATGCCCAGCTCGGCGAGCAGGCGGTCGCCGATCTTCTCGGGGTCGATGCCCGTGAGGCGCTCCAGCAGGGTCGCGCCGACGTTCATGGCGATGCCGACCGGGCCGCCCGTCAGGCCGCTGACCACCAGGCCGCCGGCGATGCGCGCCGCCTCGGGGATCGTGTCGCCCGTGACGGCCCGGTAGATCGTGCCGACCACCGGCACATACTGCAGGGGGTTCATCTCCGACAGCAGCACGTGGAACGCCGACGGGTGGGCGGCCGGGGGCTTCGCAGCCGCCGGACCGGGCGGGGTTCCGGCAGGCGTGGCCGGGCCGGGCGCGACGGGCGGCGCGTTCCCGGCGGCGGACGCGACCGTGCCCGCGGGGCCGATCCCGGCGGTGGCAGAGGCGGGAGCGGGGCCGGGCGGGGCGGCTGCGGCGGGCGCGGCCGGGAGGGAGTCGGCGAACGAGGCGGCGGACGGGACGGCCCGGGGCAGGGCGGCCTGGGGGCGGGGCGTGGAGATCGAGAGGCTGGCGTCGACCATGGCGGCGTCCGGTGCTTCGGTTCGCCGTGGCCAAGTGCAATCGCAGTGCCAGCGGCGGGGCGCCGCCGCCGGGCTCAGCGCAGGCGGGGCAGGGCGCCGAGGCGGCGGGCGCACAGGATGTCGAGCGCGGTCACGCCGGCGGTGACGAGCAGCGCGGTGAGGTCGACCTCGCGCCGGTCGGGGCGGGTGAACAGCGGCACCGCGATCGTGGCCAGGTCGAGCGCGTCGCCGGCGATGCGGGCCTGGATCCAGGGCGCGGGGTCGGCCCCGAGCAGGATCCCGGCCCCGGCGGCGATCTCGCGCACGCCGTAGGCCGCGACCAGCGCGGGACGGTTGCCGAAGCCCAGGGTGCGCGACAGGGCGCCGGGCAGCGCCAGCTCAGTCAGGCCGAACACGAGGCTGAACCAGCCCAGGCCGCGGGCCAGCTCATGGCCCTGGCGGGGGGCGGCGAGGGGGACGGTGGCGAGTGCCGTGCTCATCGTGGCGGCTCCTGTGGCGGGGCGCCGGCGGACGCGGCGCGTGCGGTATCAGGCGGCCGGGAGGGGGAAAGTTGCAGCAAGCAAGGCCGGGCTCCGCCCGGACCCGCCAAAGGCTGCGCCCTTGGAACGCGTCCCTTAAGCAAGTGGACTCCAAAGGGCGAGCCTCTGGCGGGGCCTCTGACCTTGCCTTCAGTTGGTCAGGGCGACGTTGTGGACGAGGACCTCGCGGTCGATGCGGGTGATCTCCACGGTGCGCGGCGCGCCGGAGCGGCCGCCCGGGGTGGAGAGCACCACGGTCTGACCCGCGGCCAGGGTCGTCTCGACGCGCATCGGCGCGCCGGAGCGGGTGTCGGCCAGGGTGGCGACCACGTGGAAGCCGTCGGGCTGCACCGTGTAGTAGGCGGTGCCGGCGACGCTGCCGAGGTCGATGGTCTGGCCGGCGGCGGGCTCGAGGCCCTCGGCACGGGCGCCGGTGGCGGCGAGCAGCAGGGCGACGGCGGCGAAGGCTCGGCGGAGGGTGGCGGTCGGGGTCATGGCGGGCTTCCTGGGAGGGGCGCGGCCGGGGTGGCCTGGCGCGTTGTCAGGAAGGTGGGCCATGCCCTATCATTAATCCAACCGATTGGATCAATGATGGCTATCGACCACGTCAATCTCGGACGCATCGACCTGAACCTGCTGGTGGCGCTGGACGCCCTGCTCGCCGAACGCAGCGTGACGCGGGCGGCGGCGCGGGTCGGGCTGGGGCAGTCGGCGATGAGCCACGCGCTCGGGCGGCTGCGCGCCCTGTTCGGCGACGAGCTGCTCACGCGCGGGCCGGACGGGATGCGCGCCACGCCGCGCGCCCTGGCGCTGGGCGACCCGGTGCGGCTCGCGCTCGCGCAGGTGCAGGCGCTGGTGGCGCCCGGCGTGGCGTTCGACCCGGCGACGGCCGAGCGCGTGTTCCGCATCGCGCTCCCGGACAGCGTCGAGGTGCTGCTGGGGCCCGCGATCCTCGCGCACCTGCGCGCCGTGGCGCCGCACGTCCGGCTGCGCCTGTACCCGAGCGACCCGCTGGCGCTCCTCGACGAGCTGGACGCGGACCACGTCGACCTGGCCGTGGGCATCGGCATCCCGGCGGGCGGGCAGACGCACCACCGCTGGCGGCCGTTCCTGCGCGACAGCTACCTGTGCATGTTCAACGCGGCCCTCGTGGGCGTCGCGCCGCCGATCTCGCTGGAGGACTACGTGCGGCTGCCCCACGTGCTGACCAGCCTGCGGCCGGGCGAGCGCGGGGTCGTCGACGACGCGCTGGCGCCGCTCGGGCTCGCGCGCACAGTGGTGCTCACCACGCCGCGGTTCCTCGCGGTGCCGTTCCTGGTGGCGGGCGCGCCGGTGGTCACGACCATGCACGCGCGGCTAGCACGGCTGTTCGCGTGGCAGCTCGGGCTGAGCCTGAGCCCGGCGCCGGTGGCGCTGCCGGAGGTCGCGCTGTCGCTGCTGTGGCACGCGTCCTACGAGGCGGACCCGGGGCACAGGTGGCTCAGGCAGACGCTCGTGGACGTCGCAGGGCAGGAGGAAGCAAGCAAGGCCGGGCTCTGCCCGGACCCGCCAAAGGCCTAGAGGCCTTTGGAAACCCGTTACTTAAGTATCGGATTCCAAAGGCTTGGCCTTTGGCGGAGCTCGAGGCAGAGCCTCGACCTTGCTTCCTTAGCGGACGCAGAAGCCGCGACGGCCCGACGAGGCGGCCGGGGTACCGGTGGGCGCGGCGAGGCTGGCGTGCTCGCCCCACAGCTCGGTGCGGTAGCGCTCGAAGCAGGCGAGGCCGGCCTCCAGGCGCATCAGCGCGCCCTCGGCGATGGCGGGGGCGACGTCGGGGTTCTCGGCGACGAGGGGGTGGATCGCCTCGGCGTTCCAGGCCTCGGAGTGCTTGATGTCGAGCACGGCGTGGAGGTCGAAGTAGTGGCGGTCCTCGGGGGGCACGCCGAGGCGCTTCATGCCGCGCGCGACCAGGATGGCGCGCGAGGGGGCGGTCTGCTCGATCACGCCGAGCGCGCCGACGGAGTGGTAGGCGTAGCGGCGCGAGCAGGCGAGGCCGGCCATGATGTTGGCCAGCGCCAGGGACTCGGGGACGGTGGTCTCCAGCGTGGGCTGGAGGCCGAGGCGGTCGGCGATCACCTCGAGCATCGGGCCGTGCATGCCCTTCGGGTTGCCGCGGCCCATCTCGTCCCAATAGTTGCGCGCGATCTCCAGCTTGGCCTGCTGGGAGATCTTGACCTGCGTGAGGGCCGCGAGGTCGTCGAAGCCCGCCTCGCCGGCGACCTCCTGCGTGAGGAACCAGCGCATCTCGTCCATGCCGGCCTCGTCGGCGAGCCAGGCGAACAGCGGGTCGCCCTGGCCGGGGCCGGTGCGCTCCAGCTCCTGGAACCAGGCGACGAAGCCGTCGGCGTCGCGCGGGGCGGCGGCGGCGCGCTCGGACACGGCGGCGCGGCGGGCCTCCAGCCACTCGCCTTCCTCGGCGAGGCGCTCGGCCTGCACGGCGATGTCGTCGCGCCAGGTGGTGGTGGGCAGGGCTGGGTTGAAGCGCGTGGCGTTGAACAGCGCGAGGCGCTGCTGCAGCGCGGGGTCGAGCGGACGGGTGTCCGCGGCGAGGTAGCCGTCCGGCATGATCAGGTTCCGTTTCTTGTGGCCGTGAGCACCACGGCTGCGATGCGGTCCGCCGCGCCGTAGGGGTCGTGCTCGAGCTCCTCGCCGAACACGTCCGGATCCATCTCGCGGTAGTCCCAGGTAACGTCGTTGCAGCCCTGGAGTTGGGTCGTTGCCGCGTCCTGGAAGGGGTCGCGCCCGCTCACGATCGCGACACCCGTGTACAGGAGCATGCTGCCACCGGGAGAAAGGCGCGGCGGGGTCTCGTCGACGATGCGCAGCGACAGGCCGGCGCCGAGGGGGCCGCCACCGTGGCGGTAGGCGCGCTCGGAGGGGTCGGCCAGGTAGGGCGGGTTGGCGCAGGCGAGGTCGAGGTCGCCGGGGATGGCGGCGAGCAGGTCGCTGTGCACGGCGCGCACGGTGACGCCGGCCAGCGCGGCGTTGACGCGGGTGAGCAGGAGTGCGGCGGGGTTGATGTCGGCGGCCCACACTTCCGCCTCCGGGAAGGCGCGGGCGACGAGGATGGCGCCGGCGCCGCTGCCGCTGCCGATGTCGACGGCGCGGCGCACGGGGGCGGCGCGGGCGGCGATCCAGGCGTCCAGCGCCGCGGCGTAGCGGTACGTGTCGGGGCCGAGGAACACGGAGTCCGCGGCGCCGGTGGGGTAGGCGGAGTGCAGCAGCAGCAGGCCGTGGAGGCTGGACAGGCGCACGGTGGAGCGCCAGGCGGGGGTCCGGGGCAGGGCCGGGTAGGTCGGGTCGCGGCACGGCACCAGGACGCCGGCGTCGCGCATGGCGGCCGTGATCGAGGGAGGCAGCAGGCCGTCGCGGAACGGGCGGCTCCAGCCGAACACGTCGCGCAGGTCGCCGGCCCAGGTGTTCGCCCAGCGGGCGTTGACGCGGGCGTGGGTGGCGGGCGTGGGGGTGACGAAGCTGTACCCCTTGTCGCGCAGCAGGGTCGCGAGGCGGAGCAGGCCGGCCTCGTTCAGCGCGGGCTGGCCCGGGTCGGGCCGGTTCTCGGGGGACTGGTTCGCGGGGGGCTCGGTCACGACGGGGTCTCCGGGGTGGCGGCGGGGGCGTCGCGGCGCAGCAGGAAGGCGGCGGCGTCCCACAGCGCGAACGGGCGCTCGCCGGCGACCTCGGTCGCGAAGCCGTGGCGGGCGGCGAGGGCGGCCAGCTCGGCGACGTCCTGCGCGAGGGGGCGGCCGAACGACAGGTTCAGGATCGCGAGGCGCCCGCCCGGGCGCAGGATGCGGGCGGCGCCGGCGACGTGGGTGGCCAGCGCGTCGGGGCCGATCTGCACGAGGTAGGGCATGCTGTCGACGGCGAGGATCAGGTCGAAGGCGGCCGAGGGCAGGGCGTCGAGGTCGGTGCCGGGGGTGGTCTCGACGCGGATGTTGGGGAAGGGGGCGCAGCGGGTGCGGGCCTCGGCGACCATGCCGGCGGAGACGTCCAGGCCGAGCACGGAGCGGCAGCGCGGGGCCAGCGCGATCGCCAGGCGGCCGATGCCGCAGCCGAGGTCGAGCATGTCGGCCGAAGGAGCCGCGCCGGGAGCGGCGACGCAGGCGTGGCGTTCGAGCCAGGCGACGATCTCCGCGGTGGCCTGCGCCAGGATCGCGGGGTCGCCGAGGGAGTAGAGCGCGACGCTGGCCTCGGGGGAGAAGGCCACGGCGTTGTCGAAGAACGCGGCGATGCCGGCGGCGGAGGCGGCCGCGGGCGAGGCGTCGGGCGGCGCGTGCGGGGCGCCGATCGCGGCGTGGTTGCCGCCGTGGCGCCCGACCTCGGAGGCCAGGCGGGCCAGCATCGCGCCGTGGCCGTCGAGCAGGGCGTGGAGCGCATCCCAGCGTGGCTGGGGCTCGGCGGGGCGGCGCTCGGCGACGGCGGCGGCGATGGTGCCGGGGTCGCCGCCGCCGAGCAGCAGGCGGCACAGCGCCACCTGGGGGGAGATGCGCCCGGCCAGGCACAGGCCGATGGCGTCCTGCGGGTCGATCACGCGCCGTGCTCCTGCGCGGCGGGGAGCCAGCCGAGGGTGGCCAGGCGGGCGGACTCGCCGCCGGCGAAGCGGTCGCCGATGTCGCCGCGCCAGCGCAGCTCGGGGATCACCACGTTGCGCGCCCGGGCGCGGGCGGCGTCCTGGGCGGCGGCCACGGTGGGGCCGGTGCCGGTGACGATCATCGCGTGTCCGGATCGTCTGTGCACCCGCAACTGCCGTTCTCCGTCCGTGTCCCTGCGCATGTCGACGAAATGGTGGTGCGCGAGTTCCCCGCCGTCGGGCTCGCGGTGGAAGAACACCGGGGGGTCGTCCTCGGGCGCGGTGCCCCGTGCCGTGCCGGGGAAGGGCGGCACCGTCAGCACGATCGCCACGGACCAGCCGGGGAGCGTGGGGAACGTGGACGCGGGGGACAGGCCGGCCATGCGGGCCAGCAGGTCGCCCCAGCCGGCGGACTGCAGCGCGGCCAGCACCGCGAAGCCGGGGTTGCCGATGCGGCAGGTGAACTCCAGCGGCCAGGCGCCGTCCTCGTTCACGATGAGGTTGAGGTTGACGTAGCCGACGTGGCCGGCCGCCGCGAAGGCCGGCGCCATGCGGTCCAGCGTGTGGGCGAACAGCGGCTCGGCGTGCGCGAACGAGGCGAGCGTGCCCATCTCGCCGGTCATCTCGCCGAGTTCGCCGGGGAAGAAGCGCTTGTGCTCGAAGTCGATGCAGGCGGGGCGCAGGAACCGCGCGCCGTCGAAGTAGGCGCCGACGCCGACCTCCACGCCGTCAAGCCTGGGCATCAGCAGCACGCGGCCGGGCGGGGCGCGGCGGAGCTGGAACGCCAGGTCGGCGCCGGTGGCGTGCTCGCCCACGAAGGTCGGGTGGACGCCGTCGTCGTATTTGAGGACGTGGCGGCCGGGGTTGGCCTGGAGCCACGTGAGCGCTTCGGCGGGGGAGTCGAAGGCGCGGCTGTGCGCGATCGGCAGGCCGGCGTCGCGCAGGGTGGTCTGGCCGAGGTCGCGGTCGTTCTCCAGGCGGTCGCCGTAGGCGCTGCCGCCGACCACGCGGTATCCCTGGGCGCGCAGTTCGTCCTGCAGAGCGCCCTGGCGGACGCCTTCGCACAGGATCACGCCGTCGCGGCCCACCCAGTCCAGCTCCGCGCGCCAGTCGTCCACCGGGTCGAGCAGGCCCGCGAAGGCGCGCAGCGGGGCGGGGTCGCTGGCGAAGACGCGCACGTCGTGGCCCTCGCGCCGCAGGGCGAGGTGGATGTCGCCGAGGTAGAGGCGCTGGCTCAGGCCTAGGATGCGCACGAAGGCTCCGGTCCGGTGGCGGGGGGCGGGTTCTACCGCGCATCGGGGGGGCGGGCCACAGCAAGCAAGGTCGGGCTCTGCCCGAACCCGCAAAGGGCCCGGGGCCCTTTGATCCCTTCACTTAAGGGGTGCGTTCCAAGGGCGCAGCCTTTGGCGGAGCTCGAGGCAGAGCCTCGACCTTGCTTCCCTACCGCCGCATCTCGACGCGCATCCGCCGCCACGGCGTGCGCCGCGCCGCCCAGGCGAGGGCCGCGGCCACGAGGGCGGCCCCGGTCACGGCGCGCGCCAGGCCGAGGTCGAGGCCCTGCGCCGCCCACAGCGCGGCCGCGAGGCAGCACAGGAGGGCGGCGATGGCGCCGACGCGCAGGGCGGTGCCGTTCGCCGCCCTGTCGCGCGGGGCGAGGAGGGCGGCGCGCCCGCGCGAGGCGGCGGGGCGTGTGGCGGCGAGCGTGCGCGTGGCCAGGGCGACGCTGGCGAGGGCGGCGGCGATCTGCGACTCGCACCAAGCTTCGTCGCGCAGGGCCTCGTCGCGGGACGGGGCGGGGGCGGCGCGCAGGCGCAGGTGCATGCGGCCCAGCGTGGTGGCGGCCTCGGCCAGGAGGGAGACGGCGGCCTCGCGGGCCTGGTGCGCGAGGTCGGTGCGGGGGAGGTCGGGGCGCACGGGGGCGGCGGCGTGGAAGGAGGCGGCGGGCAGGGGGGCCGGGCGCGCGGCGGCGGGCGGAGCGGCGGGCGCGGGCTGGGACGCGGGGCGGGCGGCGGTGCCGGGCTGGGTCGTGGTGGCGGCGGGCTGCGGGGTGGCGGCGGGGGCG
>JBPBQS010000012.1:0-8217 GCA_050920955.1 Janthinobacterium lividum
AGCACGCCGGACTCGTTCTCGACCAGGATCGACATGGTGGCGGAGCGCACGGGGTCGCCCTGCGCGGTCTGCGAATGTGGCATCAGAGCAGCATCAGCCCCTCGTTGGTGATCGACGCGGCCTCCTTGTCGTGTCCCGGGCCGAGGATCATCTCGTTGTGCGCCGCACCCGACGGGATCATCGGATACACGTTCTCCTTCTCGGCGACGCAGATGTCGGCGATCACCGGGCCGGGCTCGGCCAGCATCCGCTCGATCACGCCGTCCAGCTCGTCCACCGAGCGCGCCCGCAGCCCCGTCGCGTGGAACGCCTCGGCCAGCTTGACGAAGTTCGGCAGCGCCTCGCTGTAGCTCTCGGAATGCCGGTCGCCGTGCAGCAGCTCCTGCCACTGCCGGACCATGCCCATGTACTGGTTGTTCAGGATGAACACCTTCACCGGCAGGCGGTACTGCGCCAGCGTGCCCATCTCCTGGATGTTCATCAGGATGCTCGCCTCGCCGGCGATGTCGATCACCAGCGCGTCCGGCATCGCCACCTGCACGCCCATCGCCGCCGGCAGCCCGTAGCCCATCGTGCCCAGCCCGCCGCTGGTCAGCCAGCGGTTCGGCTTCTCGTAGAGGAAGTGCTGCGCCGCCCACATCTGGTGCTGGCCGACCTCGGTGGTGATGAAGGTGTCGCGCCCGGTCCGGTGGCACAGCTCGTTGAGCCTGCGCACGGCGTGCTGCGGCCGGATGATCGCACCGGGAGTCATGTCCTGCACGAAGCCCAGCGACTTCTTCTCGCGCCAGACGTCGATCTGCTTCCACCACGCCGCGATCGCGCCGCGGTCCTGCACCGCCTCGTCGGCCTCCCACGCGGTCAGCAGCGCGTCGAGGATGCGCCCCGCGTCGCCCACGATCGCGAGATCCACGCGCACGTTCTTGTTGATGGAGGACCGGTCGATGTCGCAGTGGATCTTCAGGCTGTCCGGGCTGAACGCGTCGAGCCGCCCCGTCACCCGGTCGTCGAACCGCGCGCCGATGTTGAGCATCACGTCGCAGCCGTGCATGGCCATGTTGGCCTCGTACGTGCCGTGCATCCCCAGCATGCCCACGAACTGCGGGTCGCTGCCCGGGAACGCGCCGAGCCCCATCAGCGTGTTGGTGCACGGGAACCCCGTCGCGTGCACGAACTCCGCGAGCCGCTCCGAAGCCTGCGGCCCCGCGTTGATCACGCCGCCGCCCGCGTACACCATCGGCCGCCGCGCCGACTTCAGCATCGCCACCGCCCGCCTGATCGCCGCCGGCTCCGGCTCCACCACCGGCCGGTACGAGCGGTGCGGCTCCATCGACGCCTTGGAATACGGCGCGTCGCCGATCAGGATGTCCTTCGGCAGATCCACCAGCACCGGCCCCGGCCGCCCCGAGCGCGCCACGTAGAACGCCTCGTGCACCACGCGCGCCAGATCCTCGGGCCGCTTGACCAGGTAGTTGTGCTTGGTCGCCGGACGCGTGATCCCAGTGGTGTCGGCCTCCTGGAACGCGTCGTTGCCGATCAGGTGCGTCGGCACCTGCCCCGTCAGGCACACCAGCGGGATGCTGTCCATCAGCGCGTCCACCAGCCCTGTGACCGCGTTGGTCGCCCCCGGCCCGCTGGTCACCAGCACGCAGCCGACCTTGCCGGTCGAGCGCGCATAGCCCTCCGCCGCGTGCACCGCCGCCTGCTCGTGGCGCACGAGCACGTGGCGGATCGCGTCCTGCTGGAAGATCGCGTCGTAGATCGGCAGCACCGCGCCGCCGGGATAGCCGAAGATCACCTCGACGCCCTGCTCGCGCAGCGCCCGCAGCAGGACGACCGCACCCGGCTGCAGCTCGGGGGTCGCCTGGGTGGCCGGGGCGTTGCTGGTGATCGCGTTCATGGTGGCGTCCTTCCGCAGAGCGGTCTGGCCGACGCGCGGTTTCTCCGCGCGACCCCCGCGAGGCATCGCCCCGCGCGAGAGCCCGGGATTAGGCCTCGTTACGCCGCAGCGTCAACCAACCTGGCAAACAAAGTTCAACATGTCAGCCATGCTTCTTTCCGAAAATTGCGCCAGATCGCGTACGCACGCATCGATCACCCGCGTCCGCCCCTCCTCCGCCATCCGCCGCGCCCCGAACCACGTCCTCTGCCGCTTGGTGTAGCGCAGCGTCGCCGCCACCGCCGCGGCCTCCGCCCCTGCCAGCGTCGCCTCCCCCCGCAGCACCGCCGACAGCTCCGGCACCCCGTGCGCCCGCAGTGCCGGCACCGCCGGGTCTGCCCCCGACGCCAGCAGCGCCCGCACCTCCCCGAGCGCGCCCGCCGCCAGCATCCCCGCGAACCGCGCCGCGATCGCCGCCCGCAGCGCCTCGCGCGGCGGGTCGAGCCGGAGCACCGTGAACGCGTACGGCGCCGCCCCGCTCGCCGGCCCCGCGTGCCACGCCGCCATCCCCCGCCCGGTACCGCGCCACACCTCCCATGCCCGCGTCACCCGCTGCGGGTCGCCCGGCCGCAGCCGCGCCGCCGTGTCCGGATCGACCAGGGCCAGCCGCGCGTGCAGCGCCGCCGACCCCTCCGCCGCCACCAGCGCCCGCGCCTCCGCCCGCGCCGCCTCGCCCGGCTCCGGGATCTCCGCGAGCCCCTCCGTCAGCGCCGCGAGATACAGCCCCGTCCCCCCGCACAGGATCGGCAGCCGCCCCACGGCCGTCGCCTCCCCCATCGCCACAAGCGCCGCCGAGCGCCACCACGCCGCACTCCCCGGCTCCGCCGCCGCGCGCACCCCGTACAGCCGGTGCGGCACCCGCGCCTCGTCTGCGTCCGACGGCCGCGCCGTGAGCACGCGCAGCTCGCGATACACCTGCATCGAGTCCGCGTTGATCACCACGCCGCCCAGCCGCTCCGCCAGCCCGAGCGCCAGCGCCGACTTCCCGCTCGCCGTCGGCCCACAAACGATCAGACACGGCGGCAACACGTCGCCACCCTGGCCAGCCTGCCCCGCTTCGTGCGATGCCGCGCCCATGTCCTTCTTCCTCACCCTCGTCGCCGCCCGCGACACGGCGCTCCCCACCGGCCTGCTCCACCGCGTCCGCGACGCCGTCCGGGGCCGCAACCCGGTCATCCTGTCGCCCAACGAGGCCGCCGACATCGCCTGCAAGGACCGCCCCGACCTGGCCGTGGTCCGCGCCGCCCTGGAGGACGCCCCCGTCGACGCCCTCGTCACCCGCGCCCGCGGCCGGCGCAAGGGCCTGCTCGTCGCCGACATGGACGGCACCATCGTCGACGGCGAGACCCTCGACCGCCTGGCCGCCGACGCCGGCGTCGGCGACGAGGTCACCGCGATCAGCCACCGCTGCATCGACGGCGAGATCGACTTCGCCCAGGCCATGCGCAACCGCCTCGCCCTGCTGCGCGGCATCCCCCTGGACACCGTCACCCGCGCCGTCTCCGAGATCCGCCTCACCCCCGGCGCGCGCACCCTCGTCGCCACCATGCGCGCCCACAACGCCGCAACCGCGCTGGTGTCCGGCGGCTTCACCCTGTTCACCGCCCACGTCGCCGCCCTCTGCGGCTTCGACGAGCACCGCGGCAACGTCCTCCTCGCCGAGGACGGCCTGCTCACCGGCGCCCTCGAGGAGCCCGTCCTCGACGGCCCCGCCAAGCTCGACGCGCTCCGCGCCCTGCGCGACGCCCGCGGCCTGCGCGCCGCCGCCACCCTCGCGGTCGGCGACGGCGCCAACGACCTGCCGATGCTGCGCGAGGCCGGCATGGCCGTGGCCTTCCGCGCCCGCGACATCGTCAACCACGCGATCCCCAGCCAGGTCCGCCACGCCGACCTGCGCGCCCTGCTGTTCGCCCAGGGCTACCCGGCCAGCGTGTTCCGCGAGGAGTAAGGAAGGTTGAGGCTCTGCCTCAAACTCCGCCAAAGGCTCGCCTTTGGAAACCTCGACACAAGCAAGCCCGCCGCGAACTCTTGAGGCCGGCAAGGACTTTCCTTACCTTCGGGCGATGATCACGAGCAGGCTCACCAGCAGGGCGCAGACCACCGTCCCCCAGGCGGTCCGCACCGCCCTCGGCCTCAGGCCCGGCGACGAACTCGCCTATTCGATCGAGCAGGACCGCGTCGTGCTGACCCGCCGCCCGGCGTCGGCGGAAGGCGAGGACCCCTTCGCCGGCTTCGGCGAGTGGGACAGCGCCTCGGACGCCCAGGCCTATGCCGGATTTTAGGGTCTGGGACATCGTCAAGGTCCCGTTCCCTTATACGAACCGCCCGGTCTAGCAGCGCCGCCCCGCCCTCGTCGTCGCCTGCCACCGCGCCGAGGACATGCCCTCGCTGCTCTGGGTGCTGATGATCACCAGCGCCGCCCACCGCCGCTGGCCCCGCGACGTCGAGATCACCGACCTGGCCGCCGCCGGCCTGCCCGCCCCCTCGATCGTGCGCCCTGCCAAGATCGCCACCATGGAAGCCGACGATGCCGAGTGGGCCGGCCGCCTCCCCCGTCCCGACCGGCACGCCATCGGCGTCACCTTGTCCGCAATGCTGCACGACGCGCGCCTGCCCGGGCAATTGGAAGGATGACGCCCCGCCTCTACCCCCGCCCGCGATACCCCGGCACGTCCTGGGCCGGCACCCAGCACCCTTCCGGCGCCGTCCCCGTCTGCCAGAACACGTCGATCGGCATGCCGCCCCGCGGATACCAGTACGCCCCGATCCGCAGCCACACCGGCGCCAGCAGCCCGACCAGCCGCGTCGCGATATCCAGCGTGCAAGCCTCGTGGAACGACCCGTGGTTCCGGAAGCTGGTAAGGTAGAGCTTCAGCGACTTGCTCTCCACGAGCCACTCGCCCGGCACGTAGTCGATCACGATGTGCGCGAAGTCCGGCTGCCCCGTGATCGGGCACAGCGACGTGAACTCCGGCGCCGTGAACCGCACCGCGTAGTGCAGCCCCTGGTGCGGCGCCGGCACGCGCTCCAGCACCGCCTCCTCCGGGCTCCCCGGCGCCTGCACCTGCCGGCCCAGCTGCGTCAGTCCGTTGCTCATCGCACCCTCCGAAAGAAAGCAAGGCCAGAGGCCCTGCCTCTGGACTCCGCCAAAGGCTCGCCTTTGGAAACCTGTACTTAGGTGTGCCGGTCCAGGGGCGCTGCCCCTGGCGGGTCCAGGGCAGCGCCCTGGCCTTCCTTCCACCCCGCCCGCACCCCCGCCGCGTGCGCCGCGAACGCCCCCGCCACGATCGCCTCCCGCATCCCGCGCATGAGGTCCTGGTAGTAACGGATGTTGTGCTCGCTGAGCAGCATCGGCCCCAGCATCTCCCCCGCCCGGAACAGGTGGTGCAGGTACGCCCGCGAGTGCCGCCGGCACGCCGTGCACCCGCACGCCTCGTCCACCGGCCCCGCATCCCCCGCGTGCCTGGCGTTGCGCAGGTTCAGCACGCCGCGCGACGTGTAGGCCCGCGCCGTGCGCCCCGCCCGCGTCGGCATCACGCAGTCGAACATGTCCACGCCCCGCGCCACGCCCTCCAGCAGGTCGTCCGGCGTGCCCACCCCCATGAGGTAGCGCGGCTGGTCCGCGGGCAGCAGCGGCACCGTGGCGTCGAGCACGCGCAGCATCTCCGCCTGCCCCTCGCCCACAGCGAGCCCGCCCACCGCATACCCCTCGAACCCGACCGCGCGCAGCGCCGCCACCGACTCCGCCCGCAACTCGGCGTCCGTGCCCCCCTGCACGATGCCGAACTGCGCATACCCCTGCCGCGCCACGAACGCCGCGCGCGACCGCTCCGCCCAGCGCATCGACAGCCGCATCGACGCCGCCACCTGCTCCGGCGGCGCGGGATAAGGCGTGCACTCGTCAAAGACCATGGTGATCGTGGCATCCAGCGCGTGCTGGATCCGCACCGAGCGCTCCGGCGTCAGCCGGTGCTTGCTGCCGTCGAGGTGCGAGCGGAACGTCACCCCGTCCGCGTCCAGCGTGCGCAGCGCGCCGAGCGACATCACCTGGAACCCGCCGGAGTCCGTCAGGATCGGCCCCGCCCAGTCCATGAACCGGTGCAGGCCCCCCAGCGCCTCGACCCGCTCCGCCCCCGGCCTGAGCATCAGGTGATACGTGTTGCCCAGCACGATCGACGCCCCCGTCGAGCGCACCCCGTCCGCGGTCATCGCCTTGACCGTGCCCGCCGTGCCGACCGGCATGAACACCGGCGTCGCCACCGGCCCGTGCGCGGTGCGCATCACCCCCGCCCGCGCCGCGCCGTCCACCGCCACGCCCGCCCAGCCGAACGCCTCGCCCGACGCCGCCGGCACCCCCAGCCCGCTCACGACCCCGAAGGCTCCAGCAGCGACGCGTCCCCGTACGAGTAGAACCGATACCCCTCCGCCACCGCGTGCGCGTAGGCAGCCCGCATCCGCTCCGCCCCCGCGAATGCGCACACCAGCACGAACAGCGTCGAGCGCGGCAGGTGGAAGTTCGTCAGCAGCATGTCCACCGCGCGGAACCGGTGCCCCGGCCGCACGAACAGCCGCGTCTCGCCGTCGAACGCACGCACCACCCCGTCCTTGCCCACGGCACTCTCCAGCAGCCGCAGCGACGTCGTGCCCACCGCCACCGCCCGCCCCCCCGCCGCCCGCGCCGCGTTGATCGCCGCGGCCGCGCCCTCCGTGACCACGCCGCGCTCGGCATGGATTGCGTGCGCGTCCAGCGAATCCCCGCGCATCGGCAGGAACGTCCCCGCGCCGACGTGCAGCGTCACCGTCGCCCGCCCCACGCCCGCCGCGTCCAGCGCCGCCAGCAGCGCCGGCGTGAAGTGCAGCCCCGCCGTGGGCGCCGCCACCGCGCCCTCGCTGCGCGCGAACACCGTCTGGTAGTCCGACGTGTCCGCCTCCGTCGGCCCGTCCGGCCGCGCGATGTAGGGCGGCAGCGCCAGCGCCCCGGCCGCGCGCAGCGCCGCGTCGAACGCCTCGCCCTCGCGGTCGAAGCGCAGGCTCGCCCCGCCCTGCCCGTCCAGCGCCACCACCTCCGCCCCCAGCACGCCCTCGCCCGCCCCGCCCCGCGCCGCGAAGCGCAACGGGTCGCCCACCCGCAGACGCCGCGCGTTGCGCACCAGCGCGTGCCAGGTCCCGTCCGCCGCCGGCTGGTCCAGCGTGATCCCGACGCGCGCCTCCCCCCGCCAGGCGAGCAGCTGCGCCGGGATCACCCGCGTGTCGTTGGCCACCAGGATGTCGCCGCGCCGCAGCAGCGACGGCAGGTCACGCACGCCCAGGTCCGCGAGCCCCGCGCCGCCCACGTGCAGCAGCCGCGCCGAATCGCGAGGCCGCGCCGGCTCCTGCGCGATCAGCGCGGGCGGCAGCGCGAAGTCGTACGCATCCATCTCCGACGCATCCGCGCCGCGCGACGCGGCAGGAGCGCTACTGCGGGAGATAGGTGCCGATCTCGACCAGGTTGCCGTCGGGGTCGCGGCAGTACACCGCGGTCATCGGCCCCAGCGCCCCGGTGCGCGCCAGCGGCCCCGTCTCGGGTGCGACCCCGCACTCGTGCAGGTGGCGCTCGATGTCCTCCACCCCCACCGCGGTGACGAAGCACAGGTCCGCCCCGCCGGGAGTGGGCAGCTTCGCGTGCGGCGCGATCTCCTCGCCGGCCTGGTGCAGGTTGATCTTCTGCCCGCCGAACTTCAGCGCCGTGCGCCGCTGCGTGCCGAACTCCTCGCGCTCCATGCCCAGCACCCGCTGGTACCAGGACGCGGTGATCTCCAGGTCGCGGCACGTCAGCACGAGGTGGTCCAGCCGATCGACGGTGAAGCGCATGGTGGCGACCTGTCAGGTTTGCGCAGCCGTATAGCCGCCACGCCCCGCAATGCAAGGCTCGACCGAATTTCACGGATCGATCCCATTAACAGCCACCCCGATCCGGTATAGCAACATTCCGCTGCCCAAACGGACAGCGCGCCCGGCCTCTGGCCGGCCCCTCCGGAACACAGGACGCTGCCATGAAACGCACTCTCGCCCTGCTGGCCTCCACCCTGCTCGCGGCGCCGCTGCTCGCCGCGACCGCCGCCCACGCCGACCCCATCGACTACCGCAGCCAGTGCGCCCTGCCGCAGGCCGTCGTCGTCAACGTCCAGCGCCAGCTGCAGATCGTCGTGCAGATGAACAACGGCGGCATCTTCAAGCCCAGCCGCATGTGGTCCGCCGTGGTCGACCGCGCCGGCGTCCTGTGCTCCGTCGCGAAAGCCGGC
>JBPBQS010000181.1:0-8107 GCA_050920955.1 Janthinobacterium lividum
AAACCCGCACCTTGAGTATCGGATTCCAAAGGCGAGCCTTTGGCGGAGTTTGAGGCAGAGCCTCAACCTTGCTTTCTTTATGCGCCAGCGGTGGGGCCGCGGAGGGCGGTGGCGACGGCGGCGCCCTTCGGGCTGCCGAGGCCGGTGACGGGGTCCCAGCCCTTCGTGCAGCTGTAGCCCGCGTTGTTGCCGTGGGTGATGTCGGTCATGGCCGCGGGGTGGGCGTAGAGCGCGGGGTTGGCGAAGCCGGCGTTGCGGCCGGCGGCCTGGTTGGAGAGGGCGACGAGGCCGGCCCAGAGGGGGGCGACGGCGCTGGTGCCGCCGATCACGGCGGGCTGGCCGTCGACGCTGACGTTGTAGCCGGTCTGGGGGTCGGCGTCGCCGGCGACGTCGGGGACGCCGCGGCCGGTCTTCGTGTTGCCGGTCTGCCAGGCGGGCCTGGCGAAGTGCGTGCTGTAGCCGCCGCCGGTGGCGCCGCCCTGGGCGCCGTCGTTCCAGGCGACCTCGGCGCCGGTGTGCGGCAGGCGGGTGCCGCCGCAGCCCAGCACGTGCGGGCTGGAGGCGGGGAAGTCGACGGTGAGCATGCCGCCGGTGGTGCCGTCGGCCGCGCCGTTGTCGCCAGAGGCGGCCGTCACGGTGATGCCGAGGCCTGCGGCGGTCTGGAACGCCTGGTCCATGGCGTCGATGTCCTGGGCGGACCAGCTCGACTCGGGGCCGCCCCAGCTGATGGAGATCACGGAGGGCTTGCGGGCGGTGTCGTGGATGGCGGCGGCGATGGCGTCGAGAAAGCCGCTGCCCTGGTTGGGGCCGAAGTACACCGCGATGTTGGCGGCAGGGGCCACGGAGCCCACGACCTGGATGTCGAGCTGCACCTCGCCGTCGGCGCCGTTGGGGTCGCCGGGGGTGTTCTTCGCGCCGTCGACGGAGACGGACTCCAGGGTGCCGGTGCGCGCGACGTGCTTGGCGGCGAAGTAGGCGGCCATCTGGGCGGGGTCGTAGCCGCCGCCCAGCTCGATCAGGGCGACCGTCTGGCCGGCGCCGGTCTGGGCAGGGAAGCCGTAGTGCTTGGCGACGGCGACGGGGTCGTAGGAGATGCCGGCGCTGGCGTGGGCGCGCATGCGGAAGTGCGGGCGCGCGATCGGGCGCTGGTCGAAGCCGAGGACGGCAACCAGGTCGGAGGCCAGCTCGGGGGGCACGGAGATGTGGCCGCCGCGGCCGACGAAGGAGCGGCCGGCGTCCTCGTAGAGGCCGAGCTCCTCGGGCCGGAAGGCGCTGCGGGCCTGGGCGTAGGTGCCGCTCAGGGTCAGCATGTGGAACGAGCCCTCGGGCTGCTCGACGTGCAGGCCGTGGCTGCGGGCGTAGGCGGCGAAGCGCTCGGTCACGGTGTCGCGGGTGCCGTGGGCACGGGCGTATGCGGCGTGCGCCTGCGCGGGGGCGGTGGGGTCGACGGGGGCGTGGGGCTTGAGCACGACGGTGAGGCGGACGGTGGCGGCGTCGTCGACGTCGCCGGTGCGCGTGCCGGGCGGCGGGACCTGGAAGCTGCGGGGGAAGGTCTGCAGGCCGTGGCTGGTCATCGGCGAGGCTCTCCTGTGCTCGGAACCGGGCGCATCATGCGGGCGGGGAGGCGAAAGGGGCAACGCGGGGGCCATGGAAGGTCGGGTTCCCCCTCCGCTGCCATTCCAACGATCCAAGCGGATCGTCGGAACCTTCGGCAGCTCCGCCCGAACCCGCAAAGGGTCCGAGGACCCTTTGATCCCTTGACCTAGGGAAGCCATCCAAGGGGCTTCCCTTGGCGGAGTTTGAGGCAGCGCCTCAACCTTGCTTCCTCTCCGGCCGCTGCCGTGCGACCTGACGGCCATGGTGCATCTGATCAAGCTTTCGGTGGGCGTGCGCGACCTGGAGCACCTGCGCGAGGTGCAGGCGGCGCGGGCGGCGGTGGCGCCGCTGCGTCATGTCACGCGGTCGTTCCCGCGGCGGGCGGAGGAGATCGTGGCGGCGGGCTCGATCTACTGGGTGGTGGGCGGGCTGCTGCTGGCGCGGCAGCGGGTGGTCGACATCGTGGCGGAGCGGCGCGACGACGGGACGCCGTGCACGGCGCTGATGCTGGACGCGAGGCTGGTGCCGGTGGCGCCGCGGCCGGTGCGGGCGTTCCAGGGGTGGCGCTACCTGGAGGCGGAGGCGGCGCCGGCGGACCTGGAAGCGGGGGCCGGGGCGGGCGACGGGATGCCGGCGCGGCTGCGGGCGGAGCTGATGGTGCTGGGGCTGCTGTGAGGGGGTGCTGCAACCGGGAGGGGCGTGGGCCGCTGTTGCTCCGGCAACAGGGGAGCCCGCGGGCATGGACAAGCTGCTGATCGCGTCGTCGCCGGTCGAGATCGAGGCGCACGCGGAGGAGGCGGGGTTCTCGGGCGAGGCGCACGACCTGGCGCTGGCGCTGTTCCACGACCTGACGGGGCGGCTGGGGGAGGCGGCGCGGGCGCTGCCGGGCGGGGCGGGGCACTGGCCGTCGCACAGGTTCTTCTTCGCGGTCGCGGGGGACGAGGAGCTGGCGGCGGTGGTGCGCGGGCTGGCGGAGCGGCCGGACTTCGCGGAGGTGGGGGGGCCGGCGTACGGCGGGCGGCAGCCGGCGGGGCTGTTCGTGCGCGAGGAGCGGGGCGGGCACGCCGGCGTGCTGGTCGGGCACGAGAGCCACGAGGGGGTGCGCTCGCCGATCCGGCCGGGGGTGGGCTGAGGGTCCGCGTGGCGCGGGGGCCACACGGGGCGCGGACCCTGCGGGCGAGCCTTGCCCTGCGCGGGCCGGGTTCCGCATAACCGGACCGGGGCCGCAACGCACGACGGTCCGGGGGATTGTCCGATGCGACTGCTGCTGCTGCTGCCCTTCGTCGGGCTGCTCTGGGTGCCGTTCTACAACTCCGTCGAGCCGTCGCTGCTCGGCTTCCCGTTCTTCTACTGGTACCAGCTGCTGTGGGTGCCGATCACGGCGCTGCTGACCTTCGTGGTGTGGCGGAGCGAGGGGTCGTGAGCATGATCGCGCCGGGCGGGCTGCACTGGGTCGCGTTCCTCGTGTTCGCGTTCTTCTTCGCCGTGGTGTCGGTGATGGGGTTCGTCGCCGCGCGCTGGCGCAGGCCGGCGACGCTGGCGCACATCGACGAGTGGGGGCTCGGCGGGCGGCAGTTCGGGACGTGGATCACCTGGTTCCTGGTCGGCGGGGACTTCTACACCGCCTACACCGTGATCGCGGTGCCGGCGCTGGTGTTCTCGGCGGGGGCGTACGGGTTCTTCGCCCTGCCCTACACGATCCTGGTCTATCCGTTCATCTTCGTGGTGATGCCGAAGCTGTGGGAGTACGCGGCGGCGGGCGGGCACGTCACGGCGGCGGACGTGGTGGGCGCGCGGTACGGGTCGCGGGCGCTGGAGCTGGCGGTGGCGGTGACGGGGCTGCTGGCGACGATGCCCTACATCGCGCTGCAGCTCGTGGGGATGCGGGTCGTGATCGGCGCGCTGGGCCTGGTCGGCGAGCTGCCGCTGGCGATCGCGTTCGTGATCCTGGCGCTCTACACGTATTCGGCGGGGCTGCGGGCGCCGGCGCTGATCGCCTTCGTCAAGGACATCATGATCTACATCGTGGTGCTCGTGGCCGTGGCCGTGATCCCGGCGCATCTTGGCGGCTACGGCGCGGTGTTCGCCTCGGCGCAGACGGCGTTCGCGGCCAAGGGGGCGGGCGGCATCCTGCTCAAGCCGGCGCAGATGCTGCCGTACGCCTCGCTGGCGCTGGGCTCGGCGCTGGCGGCGTTCATGTATCCGCACACGCTGACCGGGGTGTTCGCGTCCAAGAGTGCCGACACGATCCGCAAGAACGCGATCCTGCTGCCGGCGTACACGCTGCTGCTCGGGCTGATCGCGCTGCTGGGCTACATGGCGTATGCGGCGGGCATCGACCCGAAGACGCCGCCGACGTCGGTGGTGCCGGCGCTGTTCGACGCGATCTTCCCGCAGTGGTTCACGGGGTTCGCGTTCGCGGCGGTGGCGATCGGGGCGCTGGTGCCGGCGGCGGTGATGTCGATCGGCAGCGCCAACCTGTTCAGCCGCAACGTGTGGAAGGCCTACGTCAATCCCGCCGTGACGCCGGCCGGGGAGGCGCAGGTCGCCAAGGTCACGTCGCTGGTGGTCAAGCTCGGCGCGCTGCTGTGCATCTACTTCCTGCAGACCAAGGACGTCATCGACCTGCAGCTGATCGGCGGCCTGGTGATCCTGCAGACGTTCCCCGCGGTCGTCTTCGGGCTGTTCAGCCGGGTGTTCCGCGCCGAGGGGCTGCTCGCGGGCTGGGCCGTGGGGATCGCCGTCGGGAGCTGGCTCGTGGTCGCGGACGGGCTCAAGCCGGTGCACCCGATCGTGGTCGGAGGCACGACATACGGCGTCTACGTCGGGCTGCTGGCGCTCGTGGTGAACATCGTGGTCGCGGTGGGCGTGTCGCTGGCGATGGGCGGGGAGCGGAAGGTGGCGCAGGCGTAGCAAGGAAGGTCGGGCTCCGCCCGAACCCGCAAAGGGTCCGAGGACCCTTTGATCCCCTTGCCTAAGAGAAGGCGATCCAAGGGCCCTGCCCTTGGCGGAGTTTGAGGCAGAGCCTCATGCTTGCTCGCTCAGTCCCGGCCGCGGCCGACCAGCCATTTCGGGTCGAACCAGGTGTCGGCGGGGCCGTCGTAGGGCAGGCGGGTGATGTCCCAGTGGACGATCATCGGGGCGTAGACGTCCCACACCGCCGGGCCGCCGCCGATGAACACCACGCGGTCGGCGAAGCGCGCCAGGACGTCCTCCGGGCGGTCGCCAGAGTGGATGACGTGGATGGTGCGGTGGGCGAACTCCTCCTTCGGGATGGAGGCGATGGTCTTCGGGCCGGCGACCAGGACGTGGCCGGCGGTCATGGCCCAGAAGCGGCGGACGTCCTCGCGGAAGGCCGGGCGGGGGTCGCCTTCCCAGGGGAGGTGGCCGCCCAGGCCGAGCTGGCCGCGCTCCCCGATCGCGCACATCGAACGCACGTCCGCCATGGCCAAGCCTCCCGGATAGGCGCGGAGTGAAGCAGAGGGGCGGGCGCGGGGAAAGCCGCCGCGCTACAGGTCGCCGGTGAGGAACTGCGCGCGGCCCAGGCCGAAGCTCCAGTCGGCGTCGCTGTTGCTCACGATGGAGACCATGACGTCGCTCGGGCGGATGGCGCAGCTCGCCTCCAGCTCCTCGCAGAGCAGCTTGTAGAAGGTCACCTTGGCGGCCTGGTCGCGCGGGCGGCTCGTCACGCTGAGCAGCACGACCTTGTCGGTGCGCGGGATGCCGAGGCCGGTGTCCTCCACGATCATGTGGCCGGGCGGGTGCTGGTGGACGATCTGATAGCGGTCGCGCTGGGGCACCTTGAAGGCGGCGACCATCGCGCGGTGGGCGGCGTCGAGAAGGGTACGAAGCTCGGTTTCGGTGCGTCCCTCGATGAGGTCGAAGCGCAGCAGCGGCATGGGCACGGTCCTTGCGGGTGGGTTCGGCAGGCACAACGCAGCTGGGGCGGGCGCGTTGTGCGGGGGCGGGAAGGAAGGCCTTCTTTTTCTGAAGAAAAAGAAGCAAAAAGACTCTGCCCGAAAGGATTTCGCGCGGTGCGGTTGGCACAGGACCCATCGGGCAAAGTTCTTTGGTTCTTTCTTTCAAGAAAGAACTGCTTGCTTCCTTGGCCGCAGGGAAGCCCGGCAGGCGCTACATCAGGCGGCGGAGCTCGGCGGCGAGGGCGGGGGTGGCGGCGAGGATCTCGTCTCCGGTCGTCGGGCCGGTGCCGGCGAGGAAGTCGCTGACCACGGCGCCGGACTCGGACAGGATCGCCAGGCCGGCGGCGACGTCCCACAGGCGGATGTGCAGCTCGCAATAGCCGTCCAGGCGGCCGCACGCGACGTCGGCCAGCGCCATCGCGCCGGAGCCCGCCGCGCGCAGCATCGCGCCGGCGGCCATCACGCGGCGGTTCAGGGCGTGGAAGGCGTCGGTGTCGCTGCGCGGCGACCAGCCGATCTCGACCATCGCGCGGGCCATGTCGGTCGTGCCGGACACGCGGATCGGGCGGCCGTTCAGCGTGGCGCCGGCGCCGGCGCGCGCGGCGTAGGTCTCGCCCAGGCAGGGCGCGTTGAGGACGCCGGCGAGGGCGCGGCCCTCGCCGATCAGGCCGAGGGAGACGCACCAGCGGGGGCGGCCGCGGGCGAAGTTGCTGGTGCCGTCGATGGGGTCGGCGACCCAGCGCAGGGCGCCGTCGCCGGCGTCGCCCTCCTCCTCGCCGAGGAAGCCGTCCTCGGGGAAGGACGCGCGCAGGCGGTCGCGGATCAGGCGCTCCACGGCGCCGTCGGCCTCGGTGAGCCAGTCCTGCGCGCCCTTCTCCGTGGCCTGGGGCGCGCCGGGCGGGGGCTGGAGACGCAGGGCGAGGGCGGCGGCCTCGGCGCAGATCGACTGGGCGGCGTCCAGGCGGCGTTGCAGTGCGTCGGACATGGATCGGCTCCTCCGGTGGGACGCGCAGGATGCCCCGAAGCGGTGGCTTACGCGAGGCGGCAGGGAAGGAAGCAGTTCTTTCTTGAAAGAAAGAACCAAAGAACTTTGCCCATGGATTCGGTGCTATCTAGGCGGACAAGGTGCCTAGTGGCAAAGTCTTTTTGCTTCTTTTTCTTCAGAAAAAGAAGGACTTGCTTGCCTACGTATTGCCGGGGCGAGATGCGGCCAGAACAGCAGGACGCAGAGAAGGAGGGCGCCGCTGCACGCTGTCGCCAGGAGCAGGCCGAGGGCAAGGCCGCCGGGGTCGGCCGCGAAGTCGCCGGCGACGGTGCCGGCGACTCGCGCCATCACGATCGTTGCCCAATAGGTCGCGAGGCTGGGGCGGGGGAGCGCGCCGTGGGCCAGGACGGCGGCCAGCAGGAAGGGGGCGCAGGCGGCGAGGGCGGGGCCCTGCCCTGCCGTGTCCTGGAGGAGGTCGCCGGCGACGGTGCCGAGGGTGCCGGCGGTCAGCATCGCGGCCCAGTAGAGGGGGTCGGTCACGGGGACGAGGCGGCCGAGGGCGTCGGGACAGGCGTTGGGGACGGCGCGGGCGCGCAGGGCCAGCACGGCGCAGAGGAGGGCGGCCACGGCAGGCGGTGGGAGGCGGGCGTCGTGGGTGGCCAGGTCGCCGAGGTTGGTGGCGGCGGTGCGCAGGAGGACGATCGCGAGCCAGTAGCAGGCCTGGCCGGCGCGGGGGGCGCTGCGTTCCGTGGCGAGCACGAGGGCGAAGGCCAGGGCGAGCACGGGGAGGCCGCGGAGGTGGCCGAGGTGGAGGGTGTGGGAAACGAGGTCGCCCAGGTTGGTGCCGAGCACGCTGGCGGCGGCGAGCGCGGCCCAGGTGCGCGGGGTGGTCGGGGGGACGCTGGCCTGCCGCATGGTGGCGTGTGTCCGGGGCGGCGGGATGCCGGCGCGGGTGCGGTGCCAGACACGGGGCGGGGGCGCACGTGACAAGACGGAGGCAGGCGGGCCGCGCTTGCCTCTTTGGGGGGACGCATGGTTGGTGGCGGGCATGGTCATGATCTCCGGAGCGGCGCGGGTCGCCGGCGTCATCGGGTGGCCGGTGGCGCATTCGCGCTCGCCGCGGCTGCACAATCACTGGCTGCGCAGGTACGGCATCGACGGGGCGTACGTGCCGTTGCCGGTGGCGCCGGGAGCGCTGGCGGAGGCGGTCGCGGGGCTGCGGGCGGCGGGGTTCGCGGGGGCCAATGTCACGCTGCCGCACAAGGAGGCGGCGTTCGCGGTGTGCGACCGGGTCGATGCGTCGGCGCTGCGGGCGGGGGCGGTCAATACGCTGGTGTTCGGGGGGGACGGGGTTCTCGGGTCGAACACGGACGGGGTGGGGTTCATGGAGAACCTGCGCGCGCACGGGGTCGAGGCGGGGGGGGCGGCGCTGGTGCTGGGGGCGGGCGGGGCGGGGCGGGCGGTGGCGGCGGCGCTGCTCGACGCGGGGGCCGTCGTCAGTGTCGCGAACAGGTCGCGGGAGCGGGCGGAGCGGCTGGCGGAGGCGCTGCCGGGGCTGCGGGTGGTGGGGTGGGAGGCGCGGGGGGAGGCGCTCGCGGACCAGGCG
>JBPBQS010000066.1:0-7969 GCA_050920955.1 Janthinobacterium lividum
GTTCGGGGACTGCCTGGTGAACGCGCTATATTCCGTGTTCCAGGGCGGGCATCCGGGGTTCCAGGCGAAGTACCTGGAGATGCTGCGCGCGGGGGGGACGAAGCGGCACCGCGAGCTGCTGGCGCCGTTCGGGCTCGACGCGGGCGATCCGGCGTTCTGGCGGCGCGGGCTCGACGTGATCGCCGGCTTCATCGACGAGCTGGAGGCAAGCTGATGGCCGATCGTCCGTATTCCGAGCGCGGCCTGGGCGAGCGGCCCAAGGCGAACCTGTTCGGCGAGGTGAAGCGCATGGCGCGCACCTCGGGCGCCGTGGGGGGCATCGCGGCGCGGGTCGCGGGCGAGCGCGTGTTCGGGCTCAAGACCAACAAGAACGCGCACGCCGAGGATCTCAAGGCGGTGCTCGGCGGGCTCAAGGGGCCGCTGATGAAGGTGGCGCAGTTCCTGTCCACCATTCCGGATGCCCTGCCGGAGGAGTACGCCGAGGAGCTGGCGCAGCTGCAGGCCAACGCGCCGGCGATGGGGCCGGGGTTCGTGCGCAGGCGCATGGCGAGCGAGCTGGGGCCGGACTGGCAGTCGCGGTTCGCCTCGTTCGACCAGACGGCGAGTGCGGCGGCCAGTCTCGGGCAGGTGCACAAGGCGACGCTGCACGACGGGACCGTGGTGGCGTGCAAGCTGCAGTATCCGGACATGCCGAGCACGGTGGAGGCGGACCTGCGCCAGCTGCGGCTGGCGATGTCGATCTACAAGCGCATGGACAACGCGATCCAGGGCGACGACATCTACGCGGAGCTGAGCGAGCGGCTGCGCGAGGAGCTGGACTACACGCGCGAGGCCGCGCAGATGACGCTGTACGGGCAGATGCTGGAGGGCGAGGCGGACCTGCACGTGCCCTCGCCGGTCATGGACCTCACGACCACGCGGCTGCTGACGATGAGCTGGGTGGACGGCGGGGGCATGCAGCGCTGGCTCGACACGGAGCCGTCGCAGGAGGCGCGCAACCGGGCGGCGCGGGCGCTGTTCCACGCGTGGTATCGGCCGCTGTACCAGTACGGCGTGATCCACGGCGATCCGCACATGGGCAACATCCAGATGCGCGTGGACGGGGGCATGAACCTGCTCGACTTCGGCGCGATCCGGGTGTTCCCGCCGAGCTTCGTGCACGGCGTCATCGAGCTCTACGAGGCGGTCAAGACCAAGGACGAGGACAGGGCGCACGCGGCCTACGAGCGCTGGGGGTTCGTGGACCTGTCGCGCGAGAAGATGGGCTACCTCAACCAGTGGGCGGAGTTCGTCTACGAGCCGCTGATGGACGACCGCGTCAGGCGCATCCAGGAGAACGGGGACTCGCAGTACGGGCGCAGCGTGGCCGAGAAGGTGCACGCAGGGCTGCAGCAGAGCGGGGGGGTCAAGCCGCCGCGCGAGTTCGTGCTGATGGACCGCTCGGCGGTGGGGCTGGGGAGCATCTTCCTGCGGCTGCGCGCGGAGCTGAACTGGAGCCAGATGTTCCACGAGCTGGCGGACGGGTTCGACGAGCAGGCGCTGGCGCAGCGGCAGGCGGCGGCGATCGCGCGGGCGGGCGTGCCGACGTAGCGGGGTGATCCTGGTTCCGGCGTGATGGACCTGTTCGCGTCCCCGGTGGAGCCTGGTCGCGTGCCGCTTCCCGGCGCGGACGTCAGCTACCTGCCTTGCTTCGATCTCGGCCTTCCGCCGTCGGAGATGATGCAGGCGCTCGTCGACGAGACGCCGTGGCGCCAGGAGGACGTCAGGATGTGGGGCAGGACCTTCCGCCAGCCCCGGCTGACAGCCTGGTACGGCGATCCCGGCTGCAGGTATCGCTACTCGGGGATCTCCCTGGAGCCCCTGCCCTGGACGGAGCGCCTTTCGGGCATGAAGGCCCGGCTGGAGAGGCTTGTCGGAACCGGGTTCAACAGCGTGCTGCTGAACCACTATCGGGACCAGAACGACAGCATGGGCATGCACAGCGACGACGAGCGGGAGCTCGGTCCGAGGCCGACGATCGCATCCATCAGCCTTGGCGCAGAGCGGTCGTTTCTGTTCAAGAGCAGGGTCGATCGTGGGGCCAAGCTGGTGAAGCTGCCTCTGGCTTCGGGGAGCCTGCTGCTGATGAAGGGTGACACCCAGAAGAACTACAAGCACGGAGTCGCGAAGGAGAGCCGCGTCCTCGGGTCCAGGGTGAACCTCACCTTCCGGGTGATCGTCGCGTAAGTTGCTGGCAGAGACTCGGTGCGACGGTTCTTCCTTGTGCTTTGACAAGGATGCGTGTCGGGCTGTCCTGAAGTCCGTCGAATTCGTCTGCAAAGAATAACGGGCAAAGTCTTTTTGCTTCTTTTTCTTCAGAAAAAGAAGGCTTTCTATCCTGTTCCTTCCTGGCTCTCGACTGCCTTCGGCCCCCGCCCGACGACCGCGCCGACGAGCAGGAGGACGGGCCCGCCCTGCGCCCAGGCGGGCCCGTCGGCGGCGAGGCTGTCGAGGGTGCCGCGCAGGAGGCGCTGGGCGTCGCGGCCGCCGTTCTCCACGAGGGCGGCGGGCGTCGCGGGGTCGAGGCCCGCGCCGAGAAGGCCGTCGCGCAGGCGGGGCAGGGCGGCGAGGCCCATGTAGATCGCCAGCGTGTCGGAGCGGACCAGGGCGGGCCAGTCGAGGTCCGGGGTGTGGCCGGTCACGAAGGTCAGGGACTGCGCGGCGTCGCGGTGGGTCAGGGGGATGCCGGCCTGGGCGGCGCAGGCCAGGGCGGCGGTGACGCCGGGGACGATCTCGACGGCGATGCCGGCGGCGCGCAGGGCCTCGGCCTCCTCGCCGCCGCGGCCGAAGACGAAGGGGTCGCCGCCCTTCAGGCGCACGACCTTGCGGCCTTCCTGGCCGAGGCGGACGAGGAGGGCGTTGATCTCGTTCTGCGGGAGGGCGTGGACGGGGCCGGACTTGCCGACGTCGATGCGCTCGGCGTCGCGGCGGGCTGCCTCCAGGACGGGGGCGCCGACCAGGCGGTCGTGGACGATCACGTCGGCCTCGCCCAGCAGGCGCAGGGCGCGCAGGGTGAGGAGGTCGGCGGAGCCGGGGCCGGCGCCGACCAGGTGGACGATGCCGCGCTCGGGGGTCTGCGCGTCGCGCTCGGCGTCGTCGAGGGCGGAGGCGTAGGCGGCGCGGGCGGCGTCGTCCTGGCCGGCGAGCACCAGCTCGGCGACGCGGCCGCCGAGGACGCGCTCCAGCATGCGGCGGCGGCGCAGGACGTCGGGCAGGCGGCGGCGGGTTTCGGCCTTGAACGCGTCGGCCAGGGCGCCGAGGCGGCCGTAGGCGGGGGCGACGAGGGTCTCGATGCGCGCGCGCAGGAGGCGGGCGAGGACCGGGGCGGCGCCGCCGGAGGAGATCGCGATGGTGAGCGGGTCGCGGTCGACGATCGCGGGGGTGATGAAGGTGCACAGCTCGGGGCGGTCGACGCAGTTCACCGGGATGCCCAGGCGGGAGGCCTCCGTGAAGAGCGCCTGGAGCTGGTCCTCGGGGGCGCCGGCGCCGACGGCGATCGCGCAGCCGCGCAGGCAGGCGGGGTCGAAGGCGGTGCAGGTGTCGACGAAGGCGCCGGCGCGGAGCAGGGGGTCGGACTTCCGGTCGGCGACCTCGCCGGAGCCCACGACCAGGGCGCGGCGGCCGGACAGCTCCAGGAAGATCGGGAAGGTGCGCAACGGGGGCTCCTGGGGCCAAGGAAGCAAGGTTGAGGCTCTGCCTCAAACTCCGCCAAGGGCTGGGCCCTTGGATCGCCTTCTCTTAAGTCAAAGGGATCAAAGGGCCTCGGGCCCTTTGCGGGTTTGGGCGGAGCCCATGCTTGCTTGCCTGCGCTTCGCGCAAAGAAAAAGCCCGGCCGGGGGTCACCGGCCGGGCTTCGTGCGGCCGGCGGGCGCGGGGCCCGCCGGGTGGGCGTCAGAGGAAGCTGGTCGAGGACAGGTTGGTCACGCCGACGAACTGGACCTTGGTGTTGTCGGCCAGCGTGATGGTGGTGCTGCCGCCGCTCACGGTGGCGGTGTTCAGGACGGCGGCGGTGGTGGAGCCGTAGCCGGAGAGCTGGACGCGGTTGGCGGCGGAGGCGCCGAAGTCGGAGATGAAGTCGGTGGCGCCGCCGGTTGCGCCGGAGACGAACTCGAAGGTGTTGGCGCCGGTGCCGCCGGTGATCACCGAGGCGCCCTTGCCGGCGATGAACAGGTCGTTGCCGGTGCCGCCGACGAGGGCCGAGGTGCCGGTGCCGCCGAAGAAGATGTTGGCGCCGGTGCCGTTGGCGCCCTGCAGCGTCTCGTTGCCCGCGGAGGCGGCGAGGACGTTGCCGGAGGAGGCGCCGAACAGGTTGACCGAGCCGCCCGAGGCGCCGAAGGCCACGACCGGCTTGGTGGCGCCGGTGACGATGGTGGCGGCGCCGGCGCCGCCGACGAAGATCAGGCTGCCGGAGCCGGCGAAGATCGCCTGGCTGGTGCCCGAGCCGTAGACGACGTCGTTGCCGGTGCTGCCCAGGACGGTGTCGGTGCCCTGGAGCGTGACGGTGTTGGCGCCGCTGCCGAGGCCCACGAGGCTGGCGCCGGCGCCGGTCGCGATCTGGTTGGTGCCGGAGCCGGCGAAGATCGTGTTGGAGCCGGCGTTGGAGCCGACGATCGTGTAGTTGCCGCCACCGGTGGACGCGCCGACCACGAGGCTCGGGCCGCCGTCGAGCAGCAGCAGGCCCGAGGCGCCGGTCGCGCCGTAGTAGGTGACGCCGGAGGTGGAGCCGACGACGGTGTTCGCGGTCATGGCGGCCGCGCTGATCGTGGCGGGGCCGGCGATGTCGAGGATGTCGGCGTAGCCGGTGGGGGCGACGACGGTGGAGCCCGCGACGTCGACCAGCAGCACGCCGGCGGCACCCGAAGCCAGGGTGGCCGGGCCGATGGAGAGGTTGCCAATGGTCAGCGCGCCGGCGCCGGCGGCGGTGGCGATCTGCTGCACGACCTGGCCGGCGAGGGTGGTGGGGGCCAGCGTCGCGTCGGTGAAGCCGCCGCCGACCTGCACGCTCTCGATCACCGCCTGGGTGAGCAGGGCCTGGGCGGGGGCGAGGATCGCCTGGGCGAGGGTGGTCATGGCGGTGTCGGAGCCGCCGGCGATCTCGGCCTTGATGGCGGCGACGAGGGCCTGGTCGTTGGAGACCTGGTCGGCGGCGAAGGTCGCCTCGAAGATCGTGCCGGTGAAGGAGCCGAGCGTGGAGACCTGGATCGCCTGCGCGGAGGTGATCGTGGTCGGGATCACCAGCGTGCCGGTGACGGAGCCGGTCCCGGTGGCGCTGGTGCCGGCGGCGGAGGCGGCGTTCAGGGCCTGGGCGATGGCGGTGATGTTGGCGCCGGCCTGGGCGTTCTCGCAGCGGGTCCAGTAGCCGTACATCTGCAGGCTGAGGTCGGGCGAGGTGGTGGCGGAAGCCGCCATCATGCCTTCCTGCATGGCGGTGAGGCCGCCCTGGATGGCATTGGTCACGAACGTCTGGTCGACGTCGTTGGAGCTGGTCGTGGGCGCGAGCGGCGGGCCGGCGATCGGCATGGAGTTCGGCACGGCCGGCAGCGCGGTGCCGGCGAGCGCGGCCTGCACGTACTGCGTCTCGGCGAGGTGCTCGGTGACGAGGCTGTTGCTGGCCATGGCGACCTGGATCGCGGTCGGGTTGGCGCCGGAGCTGATCTCGGTGGAGGCGCCGGCGATGTCCTGCTGCTTCAGCGTGATGACGTCGGCGAGGTACTGGGTGTCGAAGGCGGTGCCGGTCAGCGAGCCGAGCTGCGTGATCAGGGCGACCTGCGCGGTGCCGGGGCCGCTGGGCGACTGCACGCTGTAGGTCTTGGCGACGGCGAGGTCGGTGGCGATCAGGCGGCCGTAGTCGACGCCGAACCAGCGGCCCAGCTCGGAGACGGTGGCGGAGGCGGCGGTGACGGTGGCCGAGCTGTCGATCTGGGCCTCGGCGTACTTGTTCTCGGTGTCGTTGAGCAGGAAGGTCTGGTCCTGCGCACTCAGCGTCGTCGTGACGGATCCCGACATATGGCGTCTCCCTGATTTTTCATGGACGCCCGCAGGCGTTGCTTGCTCGAGCGCACCAGACCACCCATTCGGCCGACGCACAACACCGTGACGCCAATATTGTGCGCACTCGCCGCGCAACTGCGCGTGGGGTGCAGCGGGGTACTCGGATGCTTTGGCGTGTTTCGCCGCCGCTCGCGCGGACTTGAGGATGGCGGGGCGGAACCGGCGGAGCCCGCGGCCATCGCCGGGCGGCGGGGCAGGGCGGCATTGACCGTGGCGGGGCGGGGTCCTATCCACGAACTACATAGATGTGGCTGCGCGCGACGCGGGCCGGCGGCTTGTCGGGACGGCGCGCAGGCCGGCGCGGAGGGGCTTGCCGATGGCGAACAGGGTCCTGGTCACGGGAGGCGCCGGATTCATCGGCTGCCACCTGGTGCGCGCGCTGCTGGCGCGCGGCGACGAGGTGCGGGTGCTCGACGGGCTGATCGGCCAGGTGCACGGCGAGGGCGCGTCCGGGGACTTCGCGGCGGCGCATCCCGTGCTGCGCGACGTCGAGTTCGTCCACGCCGACATACGCGACGCCGAGCGCGTGGCGGCCGCGCTGCGCGGGGTGGACCGCGTGGTGCACCTCGCGGCCGAGGTGGGCGTCGGGCAGAGCATGTACGACATCGAGCGCTACGTGTCGGTCAACGACACGGGCACCGCGGTGCTCGCCGAGGCGCTGACGCGCAGGCCGGTGGAGCGGGTCGTCGTCGCGTCGTCGATGAGCGTCTACGGCGAGGGGCTGTACCGCACGGCCGCGGGCGAGGTCGTCGACGACGTGCTCCGGCCGGCGGGGCGCGTGGGCGGGTCGTGGGACCCGGTGGCGGCGGACGGCTCGGCGCTGGTGCCGGTGGCCACGCCCGAGTGGAAGCGGCCGAGCGTGGGGTCGGTCTATGCGCTCACCAAGTACGTGCAGGAGCGGCTCGTGCTGACGGTGGCGCCGGCGTACGGGATGCAGGGCGTGGCGCTGCGGCTGTTCAACGCCTACGGGCCGGGGCAGGCGCTGTCGAACCCGTACACGGGGGTGCTGGCGATCTTCGCGTCCAGGTTGCACAACGCGGAGCGGCCGCTCGTGTTCGAGGACGGCGAGCAGCGGCGCGACTTCGTGCACGTCGAGGACGTGGCCCGGGCGTTCCTGCTCGCGCTCGACGTGCCGGAGGCGGCGGGGCGGGTGTTCAACATCGGCTCCGGCGCGGACGTGTCGATCAACCAGGTCGCGCAGGCCATGGCCGACGCCATGGGGCAGCCGGGGCGCACGCCGGAGCTGGTCGGCAAGGCGCGCTCGGGCGACATCCGGCATTGTTTCGCGGACATAACGCTGGCGCGCGACGTGCTGGGCTACGCACCGCGGCGCTCGTTCAGCGACAGCCTCGGCGAGCTGGCGGAGTGGGTGCGCAGGCAGCAGGCGACGGATCGCGTGGAGCACGCGCGGCGCGAACTCGAGACACGCGGGCTGGTGGCGTGAGCGGCTTCGCGGGGCAGGGCGCGGTGGCGGACGGGCGGGTTCTGGTGACGGGGGGGGCGGGGTTCATCGGCTGCAACCTCGCGGACCGGCTGGCGGCGGACGGGCACGACGTGCTGGTGTTCGACGCGATGGCGCGCGCCGGGGTCGAGCGCAACCTCGCGTGGCTGAAGCGGCGGCATCCGCGGCGGGTGTCCTCGGTGGTCGCCGACGTGCGCGACCGGGCGGCGCTGGAGGCGGCGGTCGACGGGGCGGGGGCGGTGTTCCATCTCGCGGCGCAGGTCGCGGTGACGACGAGCCTCGTGGAGCCGGAGGCGGACTTCGACGTCAACGTGCGGGGCACGCTGTTCCTGCTGGAGGCGCTGCGGCGGCGGGGCGGGGGGGTGCCGCTCGTGTTCGCCAGCACGAACAAGGTGTACGGCGATCTCGGCGACGTGG
>JBPBQS010000221.1:0-7915 GCA_050920955.1 Janthinobacterium lividum
CAGGTGGCGTGCGATGTGCATGAGAGCACCGGAAGCGGAACGGGACAGGCTGGTCCCGCGTCCGGCCAGGACAGGAAGGAACCCGGGGTATGCAGATCCGCATCGGCTACGAGCTGACATTCGACTGCGCGCAGCCGACGCCCATGATGCTCATGCTGAACGTCCATCCCTCGCGCGCGCACGACCTGCTGTCCGACGACACCATGACCACCGAGCCGGTGGTGCCGATCACCTCGTATCGCGACACGTTCAACAACACCTGCCTGCGCCTTGTTGCGCCCAAGGGGCCGATCACGCTGCGCGCCGATGCCATGGTCACGGACTCGGGCGAGCTCGACGAGGAAGCACTCGACGCCGTCCAGCATCCGGTGGAGGAGCTGCCTGACGAGGTGCTGGTCTACCTGCTGGGCAGCCGCTACTGCGAGACGGACCGGCTGTCGGACTTCGCGTGGAACACCTTCGGCCACCTGCCGCTGGGCTGGGCGCGCGTCGCCGGCATCGTCAAGTGGGTCAACGAGCACGTCACCTTCGGCTACCAGTACGCCCGCGCCACCAAGACCGCCTACGAGGCGTTCGAGGAGAAGCGCGGCGTGTGCCGCGACTTCGCCCACCTGGCGACCACGCTGTGCCGCTGCATGAACATCCCGGCGCGCTATTGCACCGGCTATCTCGGCGACATCGGCGTGCCGGTCTCGCCTGACCCGATGGACTGGTCAGGCTGGTTCGAGGCCTATCTCGGCGGCCGCTGGTACACCTTCGACGCGCGCCACAACCGTCGGCGCATTGGCCGCATCCTCATCGGCCACGGCAGGGACGCCTCCGACGTCGCGATCAGCAACACCTTCGGCCGGAACACGCTGACCGGCTTCAAGGTCATCACCGACGAGGTCACCGGCTGAGCCGCACGCGAGTCGAGGAGGGCCAGCGCATCACCCGAACCGGTGTAAGGCCGCCCTGATCCTGGCCACCAGGTTCGGGGCAGCCTGTCAGGCCACGCGGAAGGCGACGGTCACTGACACGACCACGGCGCGGGGGACAGCGGCGATCTTCCGGTCCTGAGACCTGCCGCTGTTTCGTGTCCAGTGCACGAGAACATTGCCTGCTTCGCGGCGTTGCTGCTGCATGAAGCAGGCGCAGCACCGTCTTGTCGTGGCCACCCGGGGACAAGGCCTGTGGCTGATCACCGCGCCGGTTGCGCGCTGGCTGGCCGAGCAGGCGATCGGCACCGGGCTCCTGACGCTATGGTGCCGTCACACTTCGGCCTCCCTCCTGGTCCAGGAGAACGCCGACCCTGACGTGCAGGCAGACCTGCTGGACGCGTTTGCCGCGCTTGCGCCGGAGGACGCCGACTATCGCCACAGTTCCGAAGGCGCGGACGACATGCCTGCCCATATCAGGGCCGCGCTGACTGCGACACAGCTGAGCATCCCCGTGGACGAAGGACGGATGGTGCTCGGCACCTGGCAGGGGATCTACCTGTTCGAGCACCGGTCGGCACCGCATCGCCGGGAGATCGTGCTCCACGTCATGGGCGAGTAGATCCGAAGCAAGCGGTCAGTCAGGAGTCGTCGGCCCGGTCGGCAACGTCGCCTATTTCAGCCCATTTTCGGGATCAGCTTCGCCCGTGTCGGCCATCCCGACACTCTCGTGCGCGCCAGATTGCCCTGCGGCGGGCATGCCACCCTGGGTCACGCGCGGCACGGTTCTGGGGCGACGGGTACGCGGCTCCCGGTCCGGCCAGTTCACGACGTGGTCCTCCAGTGCGCCGGCGACCCGCTCGTTGACGACCCTGCCCCGTACCGAGATCCCGGCCTCGTGCACCGTGTCGGGACTCCCGGACACGAGCCAGTGCCACCAGGCGAGCCCCCTGCCCTCAGCGACGCGACGATAGCCGCAGCTCGGCGGGAGCCAGTCGATCTCCGCCAGGGCCTCCGGCGTCAGCGACACGCAGTCCGGCACGCGGACCTGCCGCCGCGCGTAGTCCGAGCAGCGGCAGCTCGTGCCGTCCAGCAGGCGGCAGGACACGTTGGTATAGGCGAGCGCGTCGGTGTCCTCGTCGCGCAGCTTGTGCAGGCAGCAGCGGCCGCAGCCGTCGCACAGCGACTCCCACTCGGCCAGGCTCATCTCGGCGAGGGTCTTGGTGACCCAGAACGGCTTTGTCGACATGACACGAAGATAGGACACCGCGTGCCCTGCGTCAGCCTCGGCAGAGCCGGCGTAGAAGGGAAGGCCAGAGGCTCTGCCTCTGGACTCCGCCAAAGGCTGCGCCCTTGGAACGCACCACTTAAGTGGATGGGATCAAAGGGTCCTCGAACCCTTTGCGGGTTCGGGCAGAGCCCGACCTTCCTTGCCTCCAGCCTCAGACCGGCCGGGCAAGGGCGGCGCCGTCCCGCTGCTCCAGCAGCAGCGACAGCACGGCGCACCCGAGGGCTGCCGCCGCTGCCGCGGCGCCGATCCAGGGCAGGCCGGCGTAGTGCATGCCGTTGGCGATCGCGGCGGCGCCCAGCCAGGCGCCGCTGGCGTTGCCGAGGTTGAAGGCGCCCTGGTTGAGGATCGAGGCCATGTTCGGCGCCTCGACCGCCTGGTCGAGCACCCGCATCTGCAGCGGCGAGACCAGCGCGAAGGCGATCGCCCCCCAGAGCACCAGGGTCGCCAGCGCGGGGATCGCCGAGTGCTCGGTCTGCCCGAACAGCAGGAGCACGGCGACCAGGGCCACCAGACAGCCGATCGCGGCCGGCATCAGGCGCCAGTCCGCGAGCCACCCGCCCACCATGTTGCCGACCGTGAGGCCGACGCCGAACAGCAGGAGCGCGATGCTCACCCCGTGCGGGGTGAAGCCGGACACCTGCTCCAGCAGCGGCGTGATGTAGGTGAACACGCTGAACAGGCTGACCGAGGACAGGGCGCTGATCAGCATGGCGAGCAGCACCTGCGGCCGGCGCAGAGTGCGGAACTCCTGGGCGAGGCGGACGGAGCGGTCGGCGGCGGTGCCGGGCACCCAGCGCGCCAGGGCGGCGGCCGCGACCACGCCGATGGCGACCACGGCCCAGAACGTCGCGCGCCAGCCGAGCGCCTGCCCGAGCATGGTGCCGGCCGGCACGCCCAGCACGTTGGCCAGGGTCAGGCCGGCGAACATCAGCGAGATCGCCTGCGCCCGCCGGTTGCGCGGCACGAGGTCGGCCGCGACCACCGCGCCGATGCCGAAGAACGAGCCGTGCGCGAAGGCGGTGAGCACGCGCGACAGCATCAGCAGGCCGTAGCTTGGCGACAGCGCGCAGCAGACGTTGCCGACGATGAAGATCGCCATGAGAAGGAGCAGCGTGCGCTTGCGCGGCAGGCGCGCGGTCGCGATCGCCACCAGCGGCGCGCCGACCGTGACCGCGATCGCGTAGCCGGAGACGAGCAGCCCCGCGCGCGGGATGCTGACGGCGAGGTCGTGCGCCACGTCGGGCAGGAGGCCCATGATGACGAACTCGGTGGTGCCGATGCCGAACGAGGCCGCCGCAAGGGCGAGGAGGGCAAGGCGCATGGCGCTCTCCGGACAGGGGCATGGCCACCGGATCGGTCGCAGCCGCCGCATTGTGCAGTGCAGCATACTACCGCCGGCTGCACGTCCCGTCCAATGACATCGCCGCGCTGTGGAGGCAGGTCTGACTGCCCCGGCCCGCCGGGCTCAGCGCGGCGGCGGGAGCATCTGCTGCTGCACGGCGCCACGCGGAGCCGTCGACATCGGCCCGGGGTCCTGGAACTGCCCGTAGGGTGCGGCGCCATACGGCATGGCCGCGGGCGCGGGCTCCTGGTTGCCGAACCGCATCAGCACGGCGCGCAACGGGTCCGCGCCGGGATTGTTGGCGTGCATCGCCATGACGATGCCGCGCGAGCCGATGTCCTGGTTGTAGTAGGCGCGGTCGCCGATGCTGTCGGCGGTCATCACGCCGCCCTCCAGCGAGATGCCGGCGTACAGCCCGCGCGTGCGCTCGAACGCGATGATGTCCGCGTTCAGCGCCGCGGTCGTGTCGCCTCCCACCCCGCCGCCCAGCGTGATCAGCGCGACCGAGGCGCCGGCGCCGATCTTGAACTGGCTGTCCATCACCGCGTCGAGCCCGCGGTTCGTCATGATCATCATCAACAGCTCGGCGTCCTGCATGCCCGCCTGCAGGCCGAAGCTGCCGTTGCCGAGGCTGTAGAACGCCGGCGCCGACCACGAGCCGTTGCCGCCGCGCGCCAGGAGGACGCAGCCGCCCCCCTCGCCGCCGAACAGGAAGCCCACGCGGAACACACGCGGGCAGATCATCACCGCGCGGGCCTTGCGCAGCGTGCGGGCCGCGACCTTGCCGGTGACCGGGTTGAGCAGGTCCTGCGCGGCCAGGGTGGCGCGGTCGACCAGCTCCTGCTGCTGCTGCGCGCGGACCTGATCCGGCATGCCTGTCTCGCACCCGGCGAGCGACAGGGCGCACAGCACGGTCATCGTAGCGGCCACAAGCCTGCGGACCATTCGGCCTCTCCCTATCGCGTGCCGGCCTTGTAGCGACGAAACATGGCGATACCAAGAAGCCTTCACGCACCGTGCGAGGCGACGGCGAGCCGTCCGTTTGTGGGATGCAGCCTGCCTTCGGCGCGCCGGGCGTCGTTGCCCGGCGCTATCGCACGCCGAAGTAGCCGGGCACCTCGTTCACGCAGACCACCTTCCAGGCGCGCGGGTGGCGCTCCAGCACGCTGACCGACAGGTTCTGCACGGACAGGTGCAGCGCCGCGTCGGCAGGGATGCTCATCGCGTGGGCAATCGCGGCACGGATCACGCCGCCATGGCAGACCACCACCAGTTCCTCGCCAGGGTGCGCCTGCGCCAGACGCTCCAGGACCGGGCCGACCCTGCCGATCACGTCCTGCATGCTCTCGCCCCCGGGGGGCCGCTCGTCCCCGGCCAGCGGCCAGAAGGTGTGCGCGGGCTGCGCCAGCAGCGGCGGCAGGGCGGCATGGACGAGGCCCTGCCACT
Organism: Janthinobacterium lividum; assembly: GCA_050920955.1. GTDB lineage: Bacteria > Pseudomonadota > Alphaproteobacteria > Acetobacterales > Acetobacteraceae > CAXSEF01. The sequence continues at coordinate 4,997 of JBPBQS010000221.1, forward strand.
CGCCAAGGTCCTGCTCCACGAGGTCGGGCTCCACGCCAGGGACCACCGCGGGGTAGCCGGCGTTCCAGATCGCCTCTGCGGTGCTGCGGGTCCGCTGCAGCGGCGTGACATACCAGGGCGTGTCGCGGGGCAGGCGCTCGGCCAGCGCGCCGTACTGGCCAGACTGGGCCGCCAGGGTCTCCGGGCACAGCGGGACGTCCATCGTGCCGTACAGCACCAGCCGGGCGCTCTCCTCCACCAGGGCGTGGCGGATGAGGTGGAAGCGGGTCATCGGGTCTGTGCTCCTGGCGGGTGTCGCAAAGGGGGTTAGGTCCGACCGCCGATCCCTGTCCAGCCCGGCGCGGGAACAGGACGCGCGGGCCCGGGCCGAGGCGGACTTGCGGGCGGGCGGGCGGCTACTCGCCGATGCTGAGCAGCGCGCCGCGCACCCGGGCGGAGTGGAACTGGCGCAGGAACAGCAGCACGGCCAGGGCGAGCCAGATGCCGTCCAGGCCGAATGCCCACCCGAGCTCGTCCCATCGCACCACGCCCTGGGCCATGACCGCGCGCAGCCCTTCGAACACGTGGCTCGACGGCAGCGCGAACGCCACCGGCCGCAGCACCGACGGTAGGGCGGAGACCGGGTAGAACACGCAGGAGAACGGCGCCAGGCCGAAGGTCACCGACCAGGCCAGCGCCTCTGCGCCCAGGCCGTGGCGCAGAATGAGCGACATCACGCCCAGCCCCACGCACCATCCCATCAGCATCAGGGCGGCCACGAACAGCACCAGCGGCGCGCCCAGGGAGAACAGGTCGAAGCGGTAGATCGCCCAGGCCAGGAGCACCGCCGGCAGCACGCCGGCCAGCATGCGCAGCACCGACATCACGGTCAGCGCCGCCATCATCTCCCATGGCCGCAGCGGGCTTACGAACACGTGGCCGAGATTGCGCGACCACAACTCCTCCAAAAACGTGGCCGAAAGCCCCATCTGGGTGCGCAACGTCACCTCCCAGAGCAGCACGCCGCCAAGCAGGGCGGACACGGTCATTGCCGCCGCCGAGCCGGACATGCGGCCCGCGAAATACGACGAGGTGAAGCCCCAGATGCACATCTGCAGGATCGGCCAGTAGGACAGCTCGAGCAGCCGAGGCCAGGAGCCGCGATACAGCGCGAGGTGACGGTAGACGAGGCCCCAGATCCGGCCGACCGACCCGCTCATGCGTCCTGCTCCGCGGCTGGCGCGTGGCCGCCGGGCCCGGGATCGCCGGCCGTGCGGTCGCGGGCGATGTCGAGGAACACCTGCTCGAGGTCGTCGCGCTGGTAGCGCTCCAGCAGCGCCGCGGGCGTGCCGCGGTCGACGATGCGGCCCTGCTTCATCACCAGCACCTGGCCGCAGAGCCGCTCCACCTCCGCCATGTTGTGCGAGGCGAGCAGGATCGTGCAGCCGGACTCGGCACGGTAGCACTCCAGCCAGCCGCGGATCAGGTCGCCGGTGTCGGGGTCCAGGCTCGCCGTCGGTTCGTCCAGCAGCAGCACGTCCGGGCGGTTGATCAGCGACTTGGCCAGGGCCACGCGGGTCTTCTGCCCGGCGGAGAGCTGCCCGGCGGAGCGGCGCAGCAGGTCGCCGAGGTCGAGCTGGGCGGCGAGTTCCTCGATGCGGCGGCCGATCCGCCGCACGCCGTAGAGGTGCCCGTAGACGCGCAGGTTCTCGGCCACGCTGAGGCGGCTCGGCAGCGCGACGTAGGGCGAGGAGAAGTTCATCCGGGCCAGCGCCGAGAACCGGTCGTGCGCCATGTCGTGGCCCAGGATGCGGATGCTGCCCGATGTCGGCACCAGCAGGCCGAGCAGCATGGCGATCGTGGTCGTCTTGCCGGCCCCGTTGCCGCCGAGCAGGCCGATCGTCTCGCCAGCCTGGACGGTCACGTCGATGCCGGACACCGCGAGCGTGTCGCCGAACCGCTTCGACAGACCGGCCACCTCGATCGCCGGGGCCGCCTGACAGGCGGGCCTGCCTCGCTCCATCGTCGATATGTCCATGCACAGCACTGCCGAGGCGGGGAGAACCCCTCGCGTCCGGACGCCATCCGGGCGAGGCGGGCGCGTGGCTCGTGCAGCAGCGCCCTTCGCCCAGTATGGCATCGCGGGCGCCCTTGTCCTCTCGATCACGGCGTGAGGCAGCGCTGCCATGCAGCGGGCGCGACCTCCTCGATCCCGTATCCCTCGGAGACGAGACGGGGACTTGCCGCGTTCGGGCCGTCCTGTGCCGGGGCATGATGCCGTGCCGCTTTCCGCAGGCCACGGGCGTCCTGGCCGGGCACCGGACAGCAAAAAGCCCCGACTCCATCACGGAGCCGGGGCTTTTCCGGACATTCAGGCGGTCAGTTGTTGTTGCTGCGGTTGCCGGTGAGCTGCAGCAGCAGCATGAACAGGTTGATGAAGTTCAGGTAGAGGCTGAGCGCGTCGTAGACGCTGCGCTTGGCCGCCACATCCGAGCCCTCGGCATACGAGTACTGGAGGTAGGACGCCTTGATGCGCTGCGTGTCGAACGCGGTGAGGCCGGTGAACACCAGCACGCCCACGATGCTGACCAGGAACTGCAGCTGGCTGCTGCCGACGAAAATGTTGACCACGCTCGCGAGGATGATGCCGATCAGACCCATCATCAGGAAGCTGCCGAACCGGCTCAGGTCGGTCTTCGTGGTGTAGCCCCAGGCCGACATCACGGCGAACGTGCCTGCGGTGATGAAGAACACGCGGGTGATACTGTCGCCGGTGTATGTCCAGAAGATGTTGGAGAGGCTGGCGCCCATGGCGGCGCAGAACGCCCAATAGAGCGCCTGCGCCGACTGCCGCGACAGGCGGTTGACGCCCATGCTCAGCACCAGAACGAACCCCAGAGGGGCGAACATGGCCGCGTAGCCGAGCAGGGTCGGCTGCAG
>JBPBQS010000253.1:0-7898 GCA_050920955.1 Janthinobacterium lividum
CCGACGCCATCGAGCCGCCGATCGCAGGCCTCGACGACGCGGCGCTGATGATGGGCTTCGAGAGCCTGGGCGACGACTGCGAGTTCGGCTTCGCCCAGCGCGCCGCCGGTGCCGAGCCGCTCAGCCTGCTGCGCTTCGGCGGCATCCGGCTGCACCGCCTCGACCAGGCGCTGGAAGCCGGCCTCGTCGGCATCGACGACCTCGCCGAACTGAGCATCTCGATCCAGGGCGGGCAGGGCCACGGCGAATACATGATCGTGCAGAACCGCTACCGCTACCTGTACCATACCTTCGTGAATTCCTGGGAGATGGACCGCGACGCCCTGATGGCGCGCGAGGCCGCGCGCCTGGCGTTCTGCCGCCGCAAGCTGCTGGAGGACCTGGAGGACGGCGACAAGATCTTCGTGGTCAAGAGCAGCCTCGGCGCCGGCCTGCGCCTCGACCAGGTGGCGCCGGTCGCCGAGCAGGTGGCGGGCTTCGGCGGCGGCGTCACCTTCTGGGCGAGCGCGCCGGACGACGCCCACCCGCCGGGCACCCTGGAGTGGCACGGCCCGACCCTGCTCGAAGGCCGCCTCGACCGCCTCTGCACCCCGGGCGAGGCGACCCAGTTCACGCCCTACTGGCTGCCGCTGTGCCGCAGGGTCCACCGCGCGGTCGCGGCACAAAAGGGCCGCCATGTGCCCTGACAGGCAAGATCGGGCTCTGCCCGAACCCGCCAGGGGCGAGCCGCCCCTGGACCGGCCTTGCTTAAGGGGCGCGTTCCAAGGGCGCAGCCTTTGGCGGAGTTTGAGGCGGAGCCTCAACCTTGCCTTCCTACTCCGGCGCCCGGTTCTGCCGCAGCCTTGCCGCCCCGTCCGCGACCTTCGCCCAGGCCGCCTGCGCCAGCACCTTGCGCGACGCGAACTCCGCGGGGTCCATCGGCGGGTGCAGCCACACCGTCGCCCGCATCCCCCTGCACTGCAGCAGCCGCCACGCGTGCGGCGCCAGGTCCATCCCGCCATACCACGCGAACAGCGCCCGCCCCGCCCGCCCGACCGGCAGCCCCCCGAGCCTGTCGTACACGACCGACACCGGCTGCACGAGCGGCCCCGCCGTGCCCGCCTGCCCCGCGCCCACCGCCGCGAAGAATGCGGAGTGGAACGGCAGCACCCGCGTCCCGTCTGAGCTGGTGCCCTCCGGGAACAGCAGCAGGTTGTCGCCCGCCGCCAGCCGCCCCAGCAGGTCGTCGCGCTCCCGTCCCGTCCCCGAGCGCGTCCGGCTGACGAACACCGTGCGCCCCAGCCGCGCCACGGTGCCGATCCCCGGCCAGCGCGCCACGTCCGCCTTGGACACGAAGCACGCCTCCAGCCGCCCGCCGAGCACGGGGATGTCGAGCCACGAGCTGTGGTTCGCCGCGAACACCACCGCCCGCCCCGCCGGCCGCGCCACCTGGCCGACCACGCGCACCTCCATGCCCACGAGCCGCGCCACCACCGCCCAGAACACCCGCGCGAACACCACCTTGCCCCGCCCGGGCAGCAGCAGCAGCACCGCCTGCACCCCGCACGACACCAGCGTCCAGAGCAGCAGCAGCGCCAGCCGCACCCCCGCCTGCACCGGCCGCGGCGTGGCGCGCAGCGGCGGTGCGGCGTCGTGCCCCGGTGCATACCCGAGACAGCGCGCCGCCACCAGGCGCGGCCGGGCCGGCGTCTCGCCCCGGCCTGCGTCGGCGGGTACAGCCGGCGGGCCCGGGCCGCCTCGTGGATCGTTCATGTCCGACCTGTAACGCCGCCCACCCCCGCCGGCAACGCCACGGCGCGCACGATTTGAGGAAGCGCCGCAACCCGCGATAGGCTACCAGACCCGCAATGGATCGCCAGGCAACGCCCCGGACCCGCCCCCGCTGCAACCCGACGGGCCCGCGCCCGCGTCGCCCGGCTGCGACGACGCGGCGCGTGCTGGCCCTGCTCCTGGCTTTGCCGGCGTTCCCCGCCCACGCCGCCGACCCGCAGCCCTACACAGTGACCTTCGCCAGGACCGGCAACGCCGCGCTCGACACCGCGATCACCGGCTCCTCGCAGCTGCAGACCCTGCGCACGATCGCCCCGGTCGGCCCGTTCGCCCTGGCCGCCCGCGCCCGCGCCGACGTCGGCCGCCTGACCACGGCGCTGGAGAGCTTCGGCTACTACGGCTCCACCCTGGCGATCCGCATCGACGGCCAGCCCGCCGACGACCCCGCCCTGCCGGAGCGCCTCGCGGCCCTGCCCGCCGGCCGCTCCGTCGCCGTGGCCGTGGGCGTGGACACCGGACCGCTGTTCCACCTCGGCGCCGTGACCCTGAAGGGCGAGGTCCCCCCCCGCGCCCGCGATGCCCTCAGGCTCAAGCCCGGCGACCCCGCCGTCGCCTCCGACGTCCTGGCCGCGCGCGACCGCGTGCTCACCGCGCTGCAGGAGGACGGCCACGCCCTGGCCAAGGTCGCGCCCCCCGTCGCCTACCTGCACCCCGACGCCCACACCCTCTCCGTCGACTACGCCGTGGACGAGGGCCCGCGCGTCGACATCGGCCCGATCGCCCTCGAAGGCCTGGGCCGCGTCAACGAGTCCTTCGTCCGCCGCCGCCTCCTCGTCCACCCCGGCGAGCTCTACCAGCCCTCCAAGATCGAGGCCGCCCGCACCGACCTGGCCGCGACCGGCGTGTTCTCCGGCGTCCAGGTCCGTGCCGCGCCCGCGCTCGACCCCGCCGGCCGCCTGCCGCTGACCTTCGACCTGCAGGAGCGCCCGCGCCACGCCGTGGGCCTGGAGGTCGGCTACTCCACCGACCTCGGCATCGAGGTCACCGCGAGCTGGTCCGACCGCAACCTGTTCGGCAACGCCGAGCAGCTCAACCTCTCCGCCACCGCGACCGGCGGCGGCTCCGCCGTCAAGGGCCTCGCCTACGACGCCAAGGCCCAGTTCCTGAAACCCGACCTGTGGCGCCGCGACCAGACCGGCGAGCTCGGCGTCGAGGCGCTCAAGCAGAACCTGATCTCCTACAACCAGACCGCGGTGATCGCCTCGGGCGGCCTGCGACGCCGCTTCTCCGCCGCCTGGAACGGCAGCGTCGGCCTGCGCGCCGAGCAGGAGCAGATCACCCAGGTCGGCACCACCACGAACTACACGCTGGTCGGCGTCCCCGTCTCCGCGCAGTACGACGGCACAGGCCTCGCCGACCCGCTCCTCGACCCCACCCACGGCGTGCGCGCGGCCCTCACCGCGACCCCCACCGAGAGCCTCGCCGGCACCCAGCAGTTCTTCGCCATCCTCCAGGCCAGCGGGTCGACCTACCTCGACCTCACGCACCTCGGCCTCGCCAGGCCCGGCCGCAGCGTCATCGCGCTCCGTGCCCTCGTCGGCACCATCCAGGGCGCGGCGAGCCAGTTCTCGCTCCCCCCCGACCAGCGCTTCTACGGCGGCGGCTCGGCCACCGTGCGCGGCTACCAGTTCCAGGGCGTCAGCCCCTACTTCGCCCGCACCACCGTGCCCACCGGCGGCGCCGCCATCGACGCCGGCACCGTCGAGCTGCGCCAGCGCATCGTCGGCAACATCGGCGCCGTCGGCTTCGTCGACGCCGGCCAGGTCAGCGCCCGCCCCGCCCCGTTCGAGGGCATGCTGCGCGTCGGCGCCGGCGTCGGCGCGCGCTACTACACCGCGATCGGCCCGATCCGCCTCGACGTCGCCGTCCCCCTCAACAAGCCCCCCGGCGGCGACACCTTCGAGCTCTACATCGGCCTGGGACAGGCGTTCTGATGCCCGCGAAGGAAAGCAAGGTCGGGCTCTGCCCGAACCCGCCAGGGCGAGCCGCCCTGGACTGGCTCTACTTAAGTAAGGTCGGTCCAGGGGCGGCTCGCCCCTGGCGGAGTTTGAGGCAGAGCCTCAACCTTGCTTCCCCCGCCCGGACCCCGCCCGCATGAAGCGCGCCCTGCGCGTCCTCGCCTGGATCGTGGCCGTCCTGGTGGCGATCCCGGTCGTCGTGGTCGCGACGATCCTCCTCGCCGCGAACACCGACCCCGGCCGCCGCCTGATCGAGCGCGAGGCCGCCTCCCTGACCGGCGGCACCGTGGTGCTCGGCGGCCTGGGCGGCCGCTTCCCCGACCGCCTGCGCCTGGCCCACGCCGAACTGCGCGACGCCGACGGCGTGTGGGTCAGCCTGGACCGCGTGGCGCTGGACTGGTCGCCGCTGCACCTGCTGTCGCGCGACGCCTGGATCGACCGCCTCGACGTCGACGCCCTGAACCTCGCCCGCCTCCCCGCGCCCGCGCCGGCCAAACCCGACCAGCCCGCGAAATCCGGCTCCTTCAGCCTCCCCGTCCGCGTCGACGTCCAGGCGCTGCACGTCCTGCGCCTCACCCTGGCCAAGCCCGTCGCCGGCGTCGCCGCGGTCGCCGAGATCACCGGCGCCGCCCACCTGGCCTCCCTGAGCGAGGGCGACGGCTCGGCCACCGTCACCCGCATCGACTCCCCCGGCACCTACAGGGCGAGCGGCCGCATCGGCCCCGACTCGCTCCAGGCCACGCTCGACGCCGCCGAGCCCGCGGGCGGCCTCGCCTCCTCCGTCGCCCACCTCCCCGACCTGGGCGCCCTCACCCTGCACGCCTCCCTCGACGGCCCCCGCGCCGCCGAGGCCACGGTCCTCGCCCTCCAGGCCGGCGAGCTGCGCGCCGACGCCCACGGCACGCTCGACCTCACGGACCGCAGCGCCGACCTCGACATCGCGGCCACTGCCCCGGCGATGACCCCCGCGCCCGGCGTGTCCTGGCACAGCGTGTCGCTGCAGGCCCACACCCACGGCCCCTTCACCGCGCCCGACGCCACCGCCCACCTCGACGTGGCGGGCGTGGCCGCGGCCGGCGCCACCCTGGACCGCCTCCTCGCCGACGTGAACGGCACCCTCGGCCACGTCGCACTCAAGGCCAGCGCCGCCGCCCTGCGCATCCCCGGCCCGAAGCCCGACCTGCTCGCGGCAAGCCCCCTGCTGCTCACCGCCGACGTGCAGCTCGACGACCCCGCCCGCCCCGCAACCTTCACCCTGTCCCACCCCCTGCTCGACGCCACCGGCCAGGCGCGCACCGCCGGCGACCTGTCCGCCGCGGTCCACCTGACCCTGCCGCAACTCGCCCCCCTCGCCGCCGCCGCCGGCGTGGACATCCAGGGCCACGCCGCCCTCGACGCCACCGTGTCCCGCCCCGCCGCCACCGGCACGACGACCCCCCGGATGCGCGTCGCCCTGGACGGCACCTTCGCGATCACCGGCGGCCAGGCCCCGGCCCCCGCGCTGATCGGCGACGCGGGCAAGCTCTCCGTCGCCGCCGTGCTCGACGGCGCGAACATCGCCCTCGACCACGCCACGGTGGACGGCCGCGCCCTGCACCTGGCCGCCAGCGGCACCGACCGCGCGAGCGTGCTCGACCTGGACTGGACCGCGTCCCTCCCCGAACTGGCCGCCCTCACCGCGAAGCTGTCCGGCGACATCGCCGCCAAGGGCCACGCGTCCGGCCCCCTGCCCGGAGCCACCACCACCATCCCCGCCGGCCTCGCCGTCACCGCCACCGCCGACGGTAACGTGGGCGCCCAGGGCATCCCGCGCGGCCCCGTCCACCTTGCCGTCGACGCGCACGGCCTCCCCGCCGCCCCCGACGCCACGCTCACCGCCACCGGCCGTTTCGACAATGCCCCCATCAACCTCGACCTCTCGGCCCGCAAAACCCCCGACGGCGTGCTCCACGCCACCCTGCGCCGCGCCGAATGGAAGAGCGCCCAGGCCACCGCCGACGTCACCCTCCCCCCCGGCGCAACCCTGCCCGTGGGCGACGTCGACCTGCGCATGACCCGCCTCGCCGACCTGGAGCCGATCCTCCACCAGGCCGTCCGCGGCGCCCTGACCGCCAAGATCGACATGGTCCCCGGAAGCGGGCTCCCCGGCGCCTCTGCCCCCCAGGCCCGCATTGACGTCCAGGCCCGCGACCTCGCCCTCGGCACGAACGGCGTCGCCCGCCTCGCCGTGACCGGCACCGTGCAGAACCCCGCCGCGAGCCCCGTGCTCGCCCTCAAGCTCGACGCCGCCGGCCTCCAGGCCGGCGCGATCACCGGGACGGCACAGCTCGACGCCACCGGCCCGCAGGATGCCCTCGCGCTCCGTCTCGCCACCACCCTGCACAACGTCGCCGGCAGCGACGCCCAGGCCCAGGCGCAGGCCCTCCTCGACCTCCCCGCGAAAACCGTCACGCTCCGCACGCTGACCGCCAACGCGAAGGGCGAGCAGCTCCGCCTCGTCGCCCCCGCGAAGCTCACCTTCGCCCCCACCGTCGCCGTCGACCGCCTCCGCCTCGCCCTCGGCGACGCCACCATCGACGTCGCCGGCCGCCTGAGCCCCACGCTCGACCTCACCGCGAGCGCCCACAACATCACCCCCGCGCTGGCAAAACCCTTCGCCCCCACGCTCGACGCCCAGGGCCGCATCGACGCCGACGCCCGCCTCGCCGGCACCCCCGCCGCCCCCACCGGCACCGTCAAGCTCGCGGCCGCCGGCCTGCGCCTGCGCACCGGCCCCGCCGCCAGCCTCCCCCCCGCGAGCCTGACCGCCACCGCCCAGCTCGCCGGCACCACTGCCCGCGTGGACGCCCGCCTCGACGCCGGCCCCAAGGTCCGCCTCGCCGTCACCGGCCAGGCCCCGCTCGGCGCCGGCCCTCTCGCCCTGGCCGCGCGCGGCACGATCGACCTCTCCGTCGCCGACCCGATCCTGACCGCCGGCGGCCGACGCGTCCTCGGCCAGCTCACCCTCGACACCACGCTCGCCGGCACCGCCGCCGCCCCCCGCCTCGCCGGCACCATCCGCCTCGCCCGCGGCGAGGTGCAGGACTACGCCCAAGGGTTGCACCTGACCGACGTGACCGCGCTGATCGAGGCCGCCGGCGACACCCTGCGCATCGCCAGCCTGTCCGCGCGGGCAGGGCAGGGCACCATCACCGCCAGCGGCACCGTCGGCGTCCTCGCACCGGGCCTGCCCGTCGACCTGCGCATCCGCGCCGACAACGCCCGCCCCCTGTCCAGCGACCTGCTCACCGCCGTCCTCGACGCCGACCTCTACCTCCGCGGCCAGGCACAGACCCGCCTCGACGCCGGCGGCACGGTGACGATCCGCTCCGCCTCCATCAACGTCCCCTCCAGCCTCCCCGTCAGCGTCGCCAAGCTCAACGTCATCCGCCCGGGCGACAAGCCGCCCGCCGCCTCCGGCCCCGCCCTCCTCGTCGGCCTCGACCTCACCGCCAACGCCCCCGGCCAGATCTTCGTGCGCGGCCACGGCCTCGACGCCGAACTGGGCGGCCGCCTCCACGTCGGCGGCACCTCCGCCGCCCCGCAGATCTCCGGCGGCTTCGACCTGCGCCGCGGCTCCTTCTCCCTGGCCGGCACCACGCTGCGCTTCGCCCGCGGCCGCGTCGGCTTCGACGGCACCGGCGTGAACAACAAGATCGACCCGACGCTCGACTTCGCGGCCGACAGCACCGCCGGCAACGTCACCGCCACCCTCCACGTCGGCGGCTACGCGGACGCCCCCAAGATCAGCCTGACCTCCAACCCCGAGCTGCCCCAGGACGAAGTCCTCGCCCGCCTCCTCTTCGGCCAGAGCCTCAAGCAGCTCAGCCCCTTCCAGATCGCCGCCATCGCCGGGGCACTCGCCGACCTCTCCGGCGTCGGCGGCGGCGTCGACCCCCTGTCGCGCGTGCGCAAGGGCCTCGGCCTGGACCGCCTCTCGCTCGGCAGCGCCGCCAACGGCAACGGCGCCAGCGTCGAGGCTGGCCGCTACGTCGCCAAGGGCGTCTACGTCGGCGCCAAGCAGGGCACCAGCGGCGGCACCCAGGCCCAGGTCCAGATCGACCTCACCCG
>JBPBQS010000067.1:0-7834 GCA_050920955.1 Janthinobacterium lividum
GAGGCGGACTTCGACGTCAACGTGCGGGGCACGCTGTTCCTGCTGGAGGCGCTGCGGCGGCGGGGCGGGGGGGTGCCGCTCGTGTTCGCCAGCACGAACAAGGTGTACGGCGATCTCGGCGACGTGGCGGTGGCGCTCGCCGACCTGCCGTCGCTCGCGGGCGGGGCGCACGGGCCGGGGGCGGCGGCGACGCGGGGGTGGCTGCCGGAGGACGCGGCGCTGCGCGCGCACGGGATCTCCGAGGCGCGGCCGCTGTCGTTCCACACGCCGTACGGGTGCTCGAAGGGGGCGGCGGACCAGTACGTGCTGGACTACGCGCGCTCGTTCGGGGTGCCGGCGTGCGTGCTGCGGATGAGCTGCATCTACGGGCCGCGGCAGATGGGCACCGAGGACCAGGGGTGGCTCGCGCACTTCCTGCTCTCGATGCTCGCGGGGCGGACCATCAGCATCTACGGCGACGGGCGGCAGGTGCGCGACGCGCTGTACGTGGACGACGCGGTGGAGGCGTATCTCGCGTGCTGGGCGCGCATCGGCGCGGTGTCGGGACGGGCGCTCAACCTGGGCGGGGGCGTGGACAACGCGGTGACGCTGCGCGCGGCGATCACGGAGCTTGAGGCGGTGACGGGGCGGCGGGCGTCGCTCGCATTCGACGAGTGGCGGCCGGGGGATCAGCGGTATTTCGTGGCGGACTCGCGCGAGGCGGCGAAGGTGCTCGGGCTTGGGGCGCCGGTGGGGTGGCGCGACGGGGTGCGGCGGCTGGCGCACGCGCTGATGGAGGAGACGGGCGGGCGCGTGGCGGTCGGAGCGGTCGGGTGAGGGTCGCACTGCTCAACCCCGCGTGGGATTTCGCGGGGAGCATCTATTTCGGGTGCCGCGAGGCGCATCTGCCGCTGGAGCTGGGGGCGTGCCGCGTGCTGCTGGAGCGGGCGGGGCACGAGGTTCTCATGCTCGACGGGCTGCTGCAGGGGATGGACGCGGCGGCCATGGCGCGCGAGGTGGCGGCGTTCGGGCCGGCGATGACGGTGGTCACGACCGCGCCGTCGTACCTGTTCTGGCGGTGCGCGCAGCCGGAGCTGCGGGTGCCGCGGGAGATGGTCGAGGCGCTGGGCGGGGCGGGGGGCGTCGTCGTGGCCGTCGGGCCGCATGGGTCGTCGACGCCGGCGGCGACGCTGCGCAAGCTCGGGTGCGACGTGGTCGTGCGGGGGGAGTGCGAGGAGGCGGTCGTGGCACTGGCCGGGGGCGCCGAGGGGGGCGTGCTGGCGGGGACGGCGGTGCTGCGCGACGGTGTTCTCGTGGCGCCGGGCGTGCCGCTGTCGACGCGGTTCGTGGATCTGCCGGCGCTGCGCTGGCCGGATGCGTGGGTGCAGCGGCATCGGCATCACCACCATCGTTTCGATGCGCATCCGGATGTGGCGGGGGCGGAGGTCGAGGCGTCGCGGGGGTGTCCGTACACCTGCTCGTTCTGCGCGAAGATCGATTTCAGGGACAAGTACCGCAGGCGCGAGCTTGGCGTGCTGATGGAGGAGATCGGGGCGCTGCAGGCGCAGGGCGTCGGCTACCTGTACTTCATCGACGAGATCTTCCTGCCGGATGCGGCGCTGCTGGATGCGCTGGTGGCGATGGCGGCGGAGGGGCGCGGCGTGCAGTTCGGGGTGCAGACGCGCATCGACCTGTGGAAGCCGGAGATGCTCGCGCTGCTCGGGCGGGCGGGGTGCGTGTCGATCGAGGCGGGGGTCGAGAGCCTCACGGTCGAGGGGCGGGCGGCGCTCGACAAGCGGTGCAAGATGACGACGGAGGAGCTGGCGGAGCGGCTGATCCTGGCGCGGGCCCACGTGCCGTTCGTGCAGGCGAACCTGATCGAGAGCAGCGGGGACGACGCGGAGATGGTCGTGGCCTGGCGCGACAGGCTGCGGGGCGAAGGGGTGTGGGCGAACGATCCGGTGCCGCTGTACCCGTATCCGTCGTCGCCGGACTACAGGAAGCTGTGGGGGGAGCCGGACGACCAGGCGTGGGAGCGGGCGCACGCGCATTACCTCGCGCAGTTCAGCCGGTTCTCGGACGTGCAGGGGGAGGCGCCGGCGGCGCTGCCGGCGCTGGAGGCGGCGTGCGGGTGCTAGGAAGGCCAGGGGCTCTGCCCCTGGACCCCGCCAAAGGCTCGCCGTTGGAAACATCTTGTTTGTGCCGGTCCAGGGGCAGCTCGCCCCTGGCGGGTCCGGGCAGAGCCCGGTCTTGCCTGTGCGCCTGCTGCTGACCACGGACGCCGTCGGGGGCGTCTGGCGCTACAGCCTGGAGCTTGCGGCGGGTCTCGGGTGGGACGTGGTGCTGGCTGTCGTGGGGCCGGCGCCGTCGCTGTCGCAGCGCGCCGAGACGCCGGGGATGCGCGTCGTGGAGACGGGGCTGCCGCTGGACTGGGCCGAGCCGGGTGCGGCGTCGCTGCAAAGGTCCGCCGAAGTGCTGGCGGAGCTTGCGGGGCGCGAGGGGGTCGGGGCGGTGCAGCTCCATGCGCCGGCGCTGGTGGGGGAGGCGGCGTGGCCGGTGCCGGTGGTGGCGGTCGCGCACTCGGACGTGGCGACGTGGTGGGCGGCGATGCGGCAGGGGCCGGTGGCGGCGGAGTTCGCGGGCAACGTCGCGGCGACGGCGGCGGGGCTGGCGCGGGCGGATGCGGCGGTGGCGCCGAGCGTGGCCATGGCGGAGGCGCTGCGGCGGGTGCACGGGTGCGGGCCGGTGGCCGTGGTGCGCAACGGGCGGCGGCCGCTGCCGCCGGGGCGGGGGCCGCGGCGGCCGGGGGTGCTGACGGTGGGGCGGCTGTGGGACGAGGCGAAGGGGGCGGGGGTGCTGGACGCGGCGGCCGGGGGGCTGGGCGCGCCGGTGCGCGCGGCGGGGGCGGTGCGCGGGCCGCACGGGGCGGCGTTCCGGCCGGAGCATCTGCAGGTTCTGGGGGTTCTGGACGAGGCGGGGCTGGCGGAGGCGATGGCGGGGGCGAGCGTGTTCGCGTCGGCGGCGCGATACGAGCCGTTCGGGCTGTCGGTGCTGGAGGCGGCGCAGGCGGGGATGGCGCTCGTGCTGTCGGACATCCCCAGTTTTCGGGAGCTGTGGGACGGGGCGGCGCTGTTCGTGGCGCCGGGGGATGCGGGGGGGTTTGCCGAGGCGATGCGTCGGGCGCTGGGGGCGCCGGAGGGGCTGGCGGCGGCGGCGGGGGAGCGGGCGGGGCGCTACGGCGTCGCGCAGATGGCAGCGGGGATGGCGGCGGTGCACATGCGGGCCGGGGGCAGAGGAAGGCCAGAGGCTCTGCCTCTGGACTCCGCTCAAGGCTCGCCTTGAGAATCCACTTCCTAGGTCAAGGGATCAAAGGGTCCTCGGACCCTTTGCGGGTTTGGGCAGAGCCCATGCTTGCCTTCTACTTTGCGGGGGCCTGGTCCTGATGCGCGTTGTCTATGTGACGCACTCGCTCGAGTCCTGCTGGAACCACGGCAACGCGCACTTCCTGCGCGGGGTGCTGCGCGAGCTGGTGGCGCGGGGGCACGACGTTCGCGTGTTCGAGCCGGAGGAGTCGTGGAGCCGGGAGAACCTGCTGCGCGACGCGGGGGAGGAGGGGCTGGCGGCGTTCGCGGAGCACTACCCGGAGCTGGCGTCGGTGCGGGTGGGGGCGGAGCCGGACCTGGACATGATGCTGGACGGGGCGGACGTCGTGCTGGTGCACGAGTGGAGCGAGCCGGCGCTGGTGGCGGCGATCGGGCGGCGGCGGGCGAGCGGCGGGCGGTTCCGCCTGCTGTTCCACGACACGCACCACCGGGCGGTGAGTGATCCGGAGGCGATACGGCGGTACGACCTGTCGGGGTACGACGGGGTGCTGGCGTTCGGGGAGACGCTGGCCGAGGTGTATCGCGGCTGGGGGTGGGGCGGGCGGGTGTTCACCTGGCACGAGGCGGCGGACGTGAGGCTGTTCCGGCCGCCGGAGGTCGAGGGCGAGCGCGAGGGCGCGGTGTGGGTCGGGAACTGGGGGGACGGGGAGAGGACGGCGGAGCTGGAAGCGTTTCTGCTGGCGCCGCTGCACGCGGAGGGGGTCGCGCTCGATGTTCATGGGGTGCGGTATCCGGGGGAGGCGCTGGCGATGCTGGCGCGTTACGGGGCGCGGTATCGGGGGTGGCTGGCCAACCCGCGGGCGCCGGGGGTGTTCGCGCGGCACATGCTGACGGTGCACGTGCCGCGGGGGTCGTACGTGACGGCGTTGCCGGGGATCCCGACGATCCGGGTGTTCGAGGCGCTGGCGTGCGGGATTCCGCTGGTGTCGGCGCCGTGGGAGGACAGCGAGGGGCTGTTCGCGCCGGGGGAGGACTTTCTTGTCGCGCGGGACGGGGCGGCGGTGCGGGGGCACGTGCGGGCGCTGCGGCACGATCCGGGGATGCGGGCGGAGGTTGCGGCGCGGGGGCTGGCGACGATCCGGGCGCGGCATACGTGCGCGCACAGGGTGGACGAGCTGATGGGGATCGTGGCGGGGCTGGGCGTGGAGGGCTTGGGCTGATGGAGATCGCGTTCTACGGGTCGAGCCTGCTGTCGTCGTACTGGAACGGGGCGGCGACGTACTACCGCGGGCTGCTCGGGGCGATGGCGGGGCTCGGGCACTCGATCACGTTCTACGAGCCGGACGCGTTCGACCGGCAGAGCCATCGCGACATCGAGCCGCCGGACTGGGCGCGGGTCGTGGTGTGGCCGGCGACGGAGGAGGGGCTGCGCGGCGTGCTCGCGGAGGCGGGGCGGGCGGACGTCGTGATGAAGGCGAGCGGCGTGGGCGTGTTCGACGCGGAGCTGCTCGACGGGGTGGTGGCGCAGGCGCGGCCGGGGGCGCTGCGGTGCCTCGTGGACGTGGACGCGCCGGCGACGCTCGCGGAGATGCGCGGCGACGAGGGGCATCCGGTCAGGCGCGCGCTCGCGGCGCTGGACCTGGTGGTGACGTACGGCGGGGGGCCGCCGGTGGTCGCGGCGTACGAAGGGTTCGGGGCGCGCAGGTGCGTGCCGATCTACAACGCGCTCGATCCGGCGACGCACCATCCGGTGGCGGCGGAGGCGCGGTTCGCGGCGGACCTGTCGTTCCTGGCGAACCGGCTGCCGGACCGGGAGGAGCGCGTGGAGAGGTTCTTCCTAGGACCGGCAGGGGCGCTTCCTGGGCGGCGGTTCCTGCTCGGGGGCAATGGGTGGGACGGCAAGCCCATGAGCGGGAACGTGCGCCTGCTCGGGCACGTGGGGACGGCGGACCACAACGCGCTGAACTGCTCGGCGCTCGCGGTGCTCAACGTGGCGCGCGACAGCATGGCGGACGTGGGGTTCTCGCCGGCCACGCGGGTGTTCGAGGCGGCAGGCGCGGGGGCGTGCCTCATCACCGACGCGTGGGAGGGGATCGAGCAGTTCCTGCGGCCGGGCGAGGAGGTGCTCGTGGCGCGCGACGGGGCGGAGGTTGCCGAGCACATGCGGACGCTGACGCCGGAGCGGGCGCGCGCGATCGGCGAGGCGGCGCGGGCGCGGGTGCTGGCGGGGCACACGTATGCGCGCCGCGCGGTGGAGCTGGACGCGCTGCTCGCGGACGTGCGGGCGCGGAAGGGCGCGGCGTGAGGATCGTCTTCCTCGGCCTGAGCCTGTCGTCCTCGTGGGGCAACGGGCATGCCACGACGTACCGGGCGCTGCTGGGCGCGCTGGCGGCGCGGGGGCACGAGCTGCTGTTCCTCGAGCGCGACCAGCCGTGGTACGCGGCGGCGCGGGATCTCGCGGCGCCGGGGTTCTGCGAGCTGGCGCTGTACGGGTCGGTGGCGGGGCTGGAGGACTGGCGCGGGCGGATCGAGGCGGCGGACGCGGTGGTGCTCGGCTCGTACGTCACGCAGGGGGTCGAGGTGGCGGCCTGGCTGCGCGGCGTGGTGCGGGGGGTGTTCGCGTTCTACGACATCGACACGCCGGTCACGCTGGCGCGGCTGGCTTTGGGCGAGCGCGACTACGTGGACGCCGAGGCGATCGCTGGGTTCGACCTGTACCTGTCGTTCACGGGGGGGCCGACGCTGGCGCGGCTGGAGCGCGAGTACGGGGCGCGGCGGGCGCGGGCGTTCTACTGCTCGGTCGACCCGGCGTCGTACCACGCGACAGGGGGCGGGGTGCGGTGGGACCTCGGGTATCTCGGCACGTACAGCGCGGACCGGCAGCCGGTGCTGGAGCGGCTGCTGATCGAGCCGGCCAGGCGGGCGCCGGAGCGGCGGTTCGTGGTGGCGGGGCCGCAGTACCCGGACGACGCCGGGTGGCCCGCCAACGTGGAGCGCATCGAGCACCTGCCGCCGGTGGACCACGCCGGGTTCTACTCGGCGTGCGCGTGGACGCTGAACGTGACGCGCGCGGACATGGTGGCGGCGGGGTGGAGCCCCAGCGTGCGGCTGTTCGAGGCGGCGGCGTGCGGGACGCCGATCGTCTCGGACGCCTGGCCGGGGCTCGACGAGGTGCTGCGCGTGGGGAGCGAGATCCGGGTGGCCTCGGACGCGGAGGAGGTGCTGGCGCTGCTGGGGTGGGGGGAGGACGCGCGGCGGGCGGTCGGCGAGGCGGGGCGGGCGCGGGTGTTGGCGGGGCACACGGCGGCGCACCGGGCGGCGGAGCTGGAGGGGCTGGTGGCGGAGGTGCGCGAAGCAAGCATGGGCTCTGCCCAAACCCGCCAGGGCGAGCCGCCCTGGACTGGCCTCACTTAAGGGAGGCGTTCCAAGGGCGCAGCCTTTGGCGGAGTCCAGAGGCAGAGCCTCTGGCCTTGCTTGCTTCCTGCCGCGCGGTTGTATGAGAGTGTCGGCTCTGCAACCACGCCGCGGTATGCAGCACGGGGGCCTCTCGATGTCGCAGGGTTTCGCGGACGGCTACAACTTCCCGCCGGTGGAGCTTCCGGCGGAGGCGGAGCAGGCGCGGTCGCGGGGGCCTGCGGGGGCCGTGCCCGGGGGGCCGGCGCCGTTCGCGAGCACGGGGCCGCAGGGGCACCGGGGGCGGATGCGCGACAAGCTGCTGGGCGTGGGGCCGGACGCGCTGGCGGACTACGAGCTGCTGGAGATGCTGCTGTTCTTCGCGATCCAGCGCGGCGACACCAAGCCGCTGGCCAAGGCGGTGATCAACCGGTTCGGCAGCTTCGCCGCCGTGCTGAGCGCGCCGCTGCGCGAGCTGTGGGGGACGCCCGGGCTGGGCGAGCACTCGATCGCGGCGATCAAGCTGGTGCACGCGTCCGCGCTGCGTCTCGCGCGGGCAGAGGTGATGGACCGGCCGGTGCTCGGCAACTGGGACATGCTGATGGACTACCTCAACGCGGTGCTGGCGCGAGAGCGGGTGGAGCAGTTCCGGGTGCTGTTCCTCGACAACCGCAACCGCCTGGTGGCCGACGAGGCGCAGGCGAAGGGCACGGTGAACCACACGCCGGTGTATCCGCGCGAGGTGGTCCGGCGGGCGCTGGAGCTGCACGCCACCGCGCTGATCCTGGTGCACAACCACCCGAGCGGGGACCCGACGCCGTCGCGCGAGGACCTGGGGATGACGAAGCAGGTGCAGGCGGCGGCGGAGGTGCTGTCGATCGTGCTGCACGACCACGTCATCGTGGGCAACGGGCGCTGGCTCAGCTTCCGCCAGGAGGGGCTGCTCTGAGGGCCGGGGCAGGCTCCCTGTCCGTTGCGCGCGCCGGTCGTTGATCGGGCCGCGGCCGGACGGCTAGGCGGCGCGGACGCTTGCGACGAAGGTGTTGACCTCGAGGGTCAGGCGCTCCGCCTGGCGTGCCAGGTCGCCGGCGGCGCCGAGCACCTCGCCGGCGGCAGCCCCTGTGCTGCCGGCCGCCTGC
>JBPBQS010000254.1:0-7725 GCA_050920955.1 Janthinobacterium lividum
GTTGGCGCCAGGCCCTACGGGCCGGGGTTGGCGGGGGTGTCCGGGGTGGGTGGTCGCGGCATGGCGCGGCGGCTGGATGGCGTCCGATGGCCGGTGCGGTGCCTCCTGTTCCAGAGGTGGCGCGACTCCGCGGGCGACAGGGAGTAGGAAGCGCGGCATGAGCGACAGCACCTCCACGAGCGGCGACGCGCGCGAGCGCATGGTTCCGGGCGGTCAGGGGCCCGGCGGCCGGCGGCCCCGCGCGCCGTCCCCGCAGCGTCCCCGGCTCGGGTTCGTGCGCAAGGTGGCAGGGGCGCTGCTGGGGTTGACGATGCTGGGCGGCGTGGTCGCGGGCATCGTGGCCTGGAGCGTGTATTCCCGGTTCTCCGCCGACCTGCCGACGCTGGACGGCCTGCGGCACTACCAGCCGAGGGTGATGAGCCGGGTGTACTCGGGCGACGACCGGCTGATGATCGAGTTCGCCACGGAACGGCGTATCTTCGTGCCCTACGCCGCGATTCCGGACCTCGTGAAGCAGGCGTTCCTGTCCGCGGAGGACCAGAACTTCTGGTCGCACCGCGGCGTCGACCCGCTGGCGATCGCCCGCGCGGCGTTCACCGACCTGACACGCGTGGGGGCGAACCGGCGGCCCGTGGGGGCGTCCACGATCACCCAGCAGGTCGCGAAGAACATGCTGGTGGGCAACGAGGTCAGCCTGGCGCGCAAGGCGCGCGAGGCGATCCTGGCGCTGCGCATCGAGGACACGCTCAGCAAGGAGCGCATCCTGGAGCTGTACCTGAACGAGATCTACCTGGGCGAGAAGGCGTACGGCGTGGCGGCGGCCGCGCAGGTGTACTTCAACAAGTCCCTGGACCAGCTTGATGCTGCGGAGGCGGCGATGCTCGCGGCGCTGCCCAAGGCGCCGAACAACTACGACCCGTTCCGGGCCCGTGATGCCGCGCATACGCGGCGGGACTGGGTGCTCGACCGCATGGTGGACACGCGGGCGATCACGGCCTCCGTGGCGGCGGCGGCGAAGGCGGAGCCGCTGGTGCCTGCGGGCGCCAGGCGGCCGGACACCGTGCCGGGGGCGGAGTGGTTCACCGACGAGGTCAGGCGACAGCTCGTGGAGCGGTTCGGGGCGGACCAGACGGCGCAGGGCGGGCTGGCGGTGCACACCAGCCTCGATCCGGCGCTGCAGCTCGCGGCGGACGCGGCGTTGCGCGAGGGGCTGACGGGCTACGACCGGGTGCATGGCGGGTGGCGGGGGCCGGTCGCGCGGCTGGCCGGCGGGCGCGTCGGCTGGCCGGCGGCGCTGGCGGCGGTGCCGCGCACGCCCGGGATGCTGCCGGGCTGGGTTCAGGCAGCCGTGATCGAGGCGGGCGGCGACCACGCCACGGTTGGCTGGCTCGAGGGGACAGGGGCGGCGCAGCAGGAGCGTTCCGGCGTCCTGGCGCTGTCCGAGCTGGGCTGGGCGCGGCCGGTGCGCAACGGCGTGCCGGGGGCGGCGCCGCGCAGGATCGGGGACGTCGTGCAGGTCGGCGACGTGGTGATGGTGGAGCCGGCCCGGGCCGGGGGCGAGGAGGCCGCCGGCGCGAGGGCGCGCGGGGAGCGGGTGGGCCTGCGGCAGATCCCGCAGGTGCAGGGCGCGCTGGTGTCGCTCGACCCGACGACGGGGCGCGTGCTGGCACTGTCCGGGGGCTGGAGCTACGAGGCCAGCCAGTTCAACCGGGCGACGCAGGCGCAGCGCCAGCCGGGCAGCTCGTTCAAGCCGTTCGTCTACCTGACGGCGATGGAGCAGGACATCTCGCCGAGCCAGCGGTTCCTCGACGCCCCGTTCGTGCAGGGCGAGTGGCGGCCGAACAACTACGAGATGGACTTCGGCGGTCCGACACCGCTGCACACCGCGCTGGTGAAGTCGCTCAACCTGGTGACGGTGCGGCTGGCGAGCCGGGTCGGCATGGACTCGGTGGCGGAGACGGCGATGGCGTTCCACGAGGTGGAGTCGATGCCGCACGTGCTGCCGGCCTCGCTGGGCGCGGTCGACACCACGGTGCTGCGCGAGGCCGGCGCCTATGCGTCGCTCGACGAGGGCGGGCGCGAGGTGCTGCCGAGCGTGATCGACAGCGTGCAGGACCGGGACGGCCATGTGGTCTGGCGCGCGCCGGTCGGGCTGTCGTGCGAGGCGTGCGGCGACGCGGGGCGGATGCCGGTGCTGACCGACGGGCGTCGGCAGGTCGCGGACGCTGCGAGCACGTTCCAGGTGGTCGAGATGATGCGCGACGTGGTGGAGCACGGCACCGGGATTCCCGCGCGCAAGGGACTGGATCGCCCGATCGCGGGGAAGACCGGGACCAGCCAGGACTTCAACGACGCTTGGTTCGCGGGCTTCACGCCGGGCATGGTCACCGTGGTGTGGGTGGGGTTCGACACGCCGGCCAGCCTGGGCGATGACGAGACGGGGGGGGCCGTGGCGGCGCCGATCTGGAACCACTACATGGCGGCGGCGATGCGCGGGCGGCCGGCGCTGGAGTTCAGGGTGCCGGACGGGGTCACGCTGCAGCGCTGGTCCAGCGGCAATGGCAGCGTGATCGACGCGTTCAAGCCGGGCCAGGTGCCGGGCGTGAGTGCCGGGGGCGGCGAGACGGTGTCGGCCAGCAGCAGCAACGATGCCGCGCGTGGCCCGTCGGTCAGCGGCACCGGCGTGGACAGCGGGATGGGCGGGTTGTATTGACCGCGGCCCTGCCGGCGGCTGCGCTGGGCCGCGGGCGTTCTGGTCGGTGCCGTGCCTGTGAGGCGACGAGCAACAAGCTGGTGGTTGAGAGATGTCCGCGGAATCCGAAGAGCTGAACCTCCAGATCAGGCAGTCGGTGGCGCTGCTGAGGAGGCATCTTTGACTGGGATGTCGCGATCGCACGGCTCGCGGAGCTGAATGCGCGCGTCGAGGAGCCGGCGCTGTGGGACGATGCCGAGGCCGCGCAGAAGCTGATGCGCGAGCGCAACCGGCTGGCGTCGCAGACCGAGGGCTTGACGAAGCTCGTCGCCGAAGTCGCTGACACGGTCGAGCTGGTGCAGATGGCGGAGATGGAGGGCGACGCGGCGATGGTCGCCGACGGTCTGGCGACGCTCCGCGGCTTTGCCGGCGAGGTCAAGCGTCGCGAGATCGAGAGCCTGTTGTCCGGCGAGGCTGACGGGTTCGACTGCTACGTCGAGGTCAACGCCGGGGCCGGCGGCACCGAGGCGCAGGACTGGGCGGAGATGCTGTCGCGCATGTACACGCGCTGGGCCGAGCAGCACGGCTACAAGGTGGAGCTGCTGGAGAGCAGCGAGGGCGAGCAGGCCGGGATCAAGTCGGCGACGCTGCAGGTCACCGGGCCAGCCGCCTACGGCTGGCTGAAGACCGAGGCCGGCGTGCACCGGCTGGTGCGGATCAGCCCGTTCGACGCGGCGGCGCGTCGGCAGACGTCGTTCGCGAGCGTGTGGGTGTATCCCGTGGTCGACGACTCGATCGTGATCGAGATCGATCCATCCGACCTCAAGGTCGACACGTTCCGCGCGTCCGGCGCCGGCGGGCAGCACGTCAACAAGACGGAGAGTGCGATCCGGATCACGCACGTGCCGACGGGCATCGTCGTCGCCTGCCAGACGGATCGCAGCCAGCACCGCAACCGGGCCAAGGCGATGGAGATGCTGCGCGCGCGCATGTACGAGGCGGAGCTGCGCAAGCGCGAGGCCGCCAGTGCCGCGACGGAGGCCGCCAAGACCGACATCGGCTGGGGCCACCAGATCCGGTCCTACGTGCTGGCGCCCTACCAGCTGGTCAAGGATCTGCGCACGGGCGTGGAGACGGGCAATCCCGACGCGGTGCTGGACGGGGAGCTGGACGAGTTCATGGCGGCCTCGCTGGCCCAGCGCGTTGGGGCGACCCGCAGCGAGGCCAGCGCCTCCGCGGAGTAGCGTGTCGGGGGAGGCTCTAGTGGGGCGAGCCGTGCATGATCTGGATCACGGCCGGGCCGCCCACGACGATGAAGATGGTCGGCAGGATGAAGACGATCATCGGCATCGTCAGCAGGACCGGCAGCTTGGCGGCCTTCTCCTCGAAGCGGGTCAGCATCTCGTCGCGCATCTCGGACGACAGCACCCGAAGCGCCTGTGACAGCGGGGTGCCGTACTGCACGGACTGCAGCATGGTCATGCCCAGGCGCTGGTAGGTCAGCAGCCCTGTTCTTTGCCCGAGGTTGAGCAGGGCGATGCGCGGGTCGGGGTTGAGCTGGAACTCGTTCGTCGTCTGGTCGAACTCGTCGGCGACGGCGGGGTGGGCATGGCGGATCTCCTGGCCCACGCGCTGGATCGCCGGCTCCAGGCCGAGTCCGGACTCCGCGCAGATGACCATGAGGTCGAGCGCGTCGGCCAGGCCGGCCTCGAGCCGCTTGAGGTGGGCGCCGCGGTTGCGGCGGATGACCATGTCCGGCGAGACGAGGCCCAGGCATGCCGCCACCGCGGCGCCCAGCATCTGGATCCGGCCGCTGGCGCCGATGCCGAGCAGCGCGACCCAGACCAGCAGCGGCAGGATTGCCACGAGGATCAGCTTCACGCTCACGAACAGGCTGAGTGCCGTGTTCGGCCGCAGTCCTGCCCGCAGCAGCGTCTGCTCGAGCTGTGCAAGCGTCTTGGGCGACAGAAGTCCGGTGCGCAGCACGAAGCTTCCGAGGGAGATCAGGATCTCCAGCGGCCTGGCTGCGGCGGAGGTCTTCTCCAGCGGGGCGGCACCCAGCGCCCGTCGTGAGCTCACGACGGACAGGCGGGCGGCCAGCCGCTCCTCCTGCTGGGCGCCGCGCCACAGGACCGCCAGCAGCATGAGGAACGCGGCGGCGCACGCCAGCCCGGCCAGCATGAGCGGGTTCACGACAGGCTCTTCCGGATCAGGGCGCGCATGATGAAGATTCCGGTGCCGAGGCTGACGGCAGCTCCGGCGAGGATCTTGTTGCCGAGCGGATCGGTGAACAGGCGCATCATGTAGGCGGGGTTCATCACCATCAGGCCGATGAGCGTCACGATCGGCAGTCCGGCAAGAACCGCCGCGCTGGTGCGTGCCTCAGCGGCGAGGGCATAGCCCTTGGCCTTGGCCGCGGTGCGCTTGCGCATGACCTCCGCGAGGCCGTCGAGGGTCTCGGACAGACCGCCGCCGGTCTGCGCCTGCAGCGCCAGCGCCGTGGCCAGGAAGCGGTACTCCTGGATGTCGTTCAGGCGGGTCATGTTCTTCAGCGCGTCCTCGAGGGTGACGCCGATCGCGAGCTCGTTGCCGACCTGGGCGAAGTTGGCGCTGGTCGGCAAAGGACACTCCCGTGCGACGGCGCGAATGCCTTCGGCAATCGGGACACCCACCCGGACGGCGCGCACCATCATCCCCAGCGCGTCCGGCATCTGGGTTCGCATCTTGTTGTGGTGGCGCTCGATCATGCCGTGCGTCAGCCGGCGGGAGATGAAGATCCACAGCAGCGGGGTGGCGAGGATGGCGAGCGGGCCGAGGACGAACGCTCCGAGCCACGTCACGCCGCGAGCGACCGCGAACGAGACGAGCAGGATGACCCACCACGGCGCGCGGTAGTGGCTCGCGAGCCTGAGCTGGATGCCGAACAGGCCGAGCAGCCGGTGCCCGAGGCTGGTCGGGGCCTCCGCCATCGTGATGCTGACCCGCTCGTCGGACTGGTTCAGGCTGGGTCGTCGACCCTCGATGACGCTGTCCATGCGTTTCCTGAGCGCCTGCTCCTGGCCCTGCATGCGCAGCACCAGCATCAGCGAGAGCGCAGTCGCCACCAGCAGCACGGAAGCGACCACGAGCAGGAGCGCCACGGTGCTCACGGCGTGGCCTCCAGCGCCGACGCCCAGGTGCGGTCGAGTCCGAAGTACACCAGCCGCTGCTGGAAGCCGGGACGGGCCCGGCTCACGATGTAGCGGCTGATCAGCTTGCCGCGAGGGTCGAGCCCGGTCACCTCGAGATGGAAGATGTCGTTCATGATGACGACCTCGCCTTCCATGCCCTGCACCTCGGTGACCTGGGTGATGCGCCGGCCGCCGTCGCGGTGCCGCTCGACCTGCACGATCATGTCCACGGCGCTGACGATCTGCTGGCGGATCGCGAACTGCGACAGGCCGAGGTTGCCCATCTGCACCATGTTCTCGATGCGGGTCATCGCGTCGCGCGAGGTGTTGGCGTGGACGGTCGACATGCTGCCGTCATGGCCGGTGTTCATCGCCTGCAGCATGTCGAACGCCTCGGAGCCTCGCGTCTCGCCGATGATGATCCGGTCGGGGCGCATGCGCAGGGCGTTGCGCACGAGGTCGCGCGCGGTGATCTCGCCCTTGCCCTCCAGGCTGGCGGGGCGGGTTTCCAGGCGCACGACGTGGGGCTGCTGGAGCTGCAGCTCGGCGGCGTCCTCCACCGTGACGATGCGCTCGCCCGGATCGATCATGCGCGACATCGCGTTCATCAGCGTGGTCTTGCCCGAGCCGGTGCCGCCCGAGATGATGACGTTCAGCCTGGCGCGGCCTGCGATCTCAAGGATGCGCGCGATCTGGCCGGTCATGGCGCCGAACTCGACGAGCTGGGCCATGTCGATCGCGTGCCGGGCGAACTTGCGGATCGAGATGTAGGGACCGTCGAGCGCCAGCGGCGGCAGGACGATGTTGACGCGCGAGCCGTCCTTGAGCCGGGCGTCCACCATGGGGCTGGACTCGTCGACGCGACGGCCGACCGCGGTGGCGATGCGCTGGCAGATGCTGACGGCGTGGGCGGTGTTGCGGAAATGGGCGTCGGAGATCTCGACCTTGCCCTTGCGCTCGACGAAGATGCGGTTCGGGCCGTTCACCATGATGTCCGCGATGGACTCGTCCTCGAGCAGGCTTTCCAGCGGCCCGAGCCCGAGCATGTCGTCGACGAGCTCCGTCGCGAGGCGCTTCTGCTCGCGTCCGTTGAGCTGGATGCGCCGGCTGGTCGCGATCTCGGAGACCAGGCGCACGATTTCCGGGAGCAGCTGCTCCGGCGCCAGTCCGGCCACCGCCGCGGGGTCGATGCGGCCCAGGCACAGCCCGCGCAGCTCGGCGAGTTGCGCCTGCGACGTGTCGGGGGTGGAGGGGAGGTGAGGGCGATGGGAGATTCCGGGGTCGGGAGCGACCCGGCGCTCCTCCTGCACCAGCACGGGAGCGGGGGAGGAAGCCTCCTCCCGCCTGCGTCCGAACGCCGTCGGGGCCGGGGTCGTGTTCATGCGCCACGACCGAACATGAACCTGCGGCCACGTCTCGCCTTGCTTGCAGCCTCGGCGACGGCGTTGCTGTCCAGCAGCCTCATGAAGGCCGCCTGGCGGGCGACTTCCGCGATGGCGGTCCGGAACGCTCCGCTTGTCGCCGCAGCGGGCTGGCCCAGGTTGGCGGCGGCAATCATCGCTCTTGGCATGTCGTTGATGACGACGTCCGCCTTCATCTGGAGGGTCTTCTCCACCTGTTGCCGGGTCAGTCCGCCCGGCATCCCGAGCCGGTTCAGGATCACGACCGCCCGTCGCGTCTGGCCAGGACCGGCCGGGAGATCGAGGATGCGCAGGGTGTCGCGAAGACTGGCCAGGGTCGGGATCGTCACGATGATGCGCTGGTGCGCCAGCAGGAGAAGTTCCTTGTAGAACCGTATCGGTTCGATCGGCGTATCGGCGATGATGAGGTTGTAGCGCTTGCGCACCGCTTCCATGAGCTTCG
>JBPBQS010000293.1:0-7675 GCA_050920955.1 Janthinobacterium lividum
TGTCGGTCTCGGACTGCGTGCCGACGGCGACCAGCGTCAGGTCGCCGCGCTCCTGCGCGTGGCGGACGGCGCCCTCCTGCATGTCCTTGAAGAACTCGTTGGCGAGGGACTTCATCACCAGGCCGACGACCGGCTTCCTCGCGGGCTGCGCGAGAGCGGCGAGCGGGGACAGGAGGACGAGGCCGCCCGCGGCAGCCATGAGGTCGCGACGTTTCATGGGGGTGGCTCTTTTCTGGGTGTCGGAAGGAAGGCCAGAGGCTCTGCCTCTGGACTCCGCCAAGGGAAGCCCCTTGGATGGCTTCACTTAGGTAGCGGGATCAAAGGGCCTCCCGGCCCTTTGCGGGTTTGGGCAGAGCCCATGCTTGCTGGCCTCAGCGGGGCGCGGACCAGCCGTGGTAGCTTCCGACGGTCTCGGCCGTGATGAGCTTGGGCTCGATGAGCTGCGTCTTGTCCGCAGGCGCGTGGCCGGTGATGATCTCGTTGCCGAGCTGCACGGCGCGCTCGGCCATCAGGTAGGGGTCCTGCGAGGCGGAGGCGGCGACGAGGCTCTTCGGGTCCTTGAGCGCGGCCTCGATGTCGGGGGCGCCGTCCACGCTGGTGACGAACAGCTCGGTGCGGTGCAGCTGGCGGGCGGCGAGGCCGGCGCCGATCGCGGTGGGGTCGTTGATCGCGAACACCGCGTCAATGTGCGGGAAGCGGGTCAGCAGGCCCTGCATCACCGCGAAGCCGCCGTCGCGCGAGCCCTTGGCGTCCTGGTTGTCCGAGAGGGGGGTGATGCCGGCCTTGGAGAGGACCTGCTCGCAGCCCTTGACGCGGTCGATCACGGAGGAGACGTGCGGGCCGTTGATGATCGCCACGTCGCCGTGGCCGTGCAGGCGGTCGGCGATGACCTGGCAGGCCAGCTCGCCGGCCTTGGTGTTGTCGGTCATCACCGTGGCGCTGGCGCCCTGGGCGGCGACGTCGACGGCGACCACGGTGATGCCGGCGGCCTCGGCCTTGCGCACCGCAGGCGCGATCGCGACGGGGTCGGCGGCGTTGATCAGGATCAGGTCAACGCCGGCGGAGATGAAGTTGTCGATCTGGGTGAACTGCTTGTTCAGGTCGTAGTCGGACGCGGTCGTGATCACGCGCACGTCGGGGTTGATCGCCTTCGCCGCCGCCGTCGCGCCGTTGGCGATCGCCACGAAGAACGGGTTGCCGAGCGAGCCGACGGTGATGCCGATGCCGGTCAGGGTCTTGGCCTGCGCGGCGGGGGCCGCAAGCGTCGCGGCGGCGAGGGCCGCCATCGCGAGGTGTCTCTTCGTCATGACGCGCTCCTTGGGGAAAGGCTGCCCGAAGGCAGGAAGCAAGGCCGGGCTCTGCCCGGACCCGCCAAAGGCCTGGGCCTTTGGAAACCGATTTGATGAAGTAATGGATTCCAAAGGCGAGCCTTTGGCGGAGTTTGAGGCAGAGCCTCAACCTTGCTTGCTGCGCTCACGTGCGGGCTCCGCCCTGGCGGCGGAGGCGGTCCAGCGCGACGGCGACGACGATGACGAGGCCCTTGACGATGAACTGCCAGATGTCGGAGACGCCGACGAGGATCAGGCCGTTGCTCAGGATCGCGATGATGAGCGCGCCGATCAGCGTGCCCCAGATCGAGCCGACGCCGCCGGTGAAGCTGATGCCGCCGAGGATGGCGGCGGCGATGGCGTCCAGCTCGTAGCTTTGCCCGAGCTGGAGGCCGTTGGCGGCGTAGAGGCGGGCGGCGGACATGATGCCGCCCAGGCCGGCGAGCAGGCCGGAGATCATGTAGACGGACATCAGGATGCGGCCGACGCGGATGCCGGAGAGGTGGGCGGCGTGGACGTTGCCGCCCACCGCGTAGACGCGCAGGCCGAACACCGTGCGGCGCAGCACGAACCACGAGGCCAGGATCACCAGGCCGGCGATCACGACGAGCCAGGGGATGCCGAGGAGGCTCTCGTTGCCGAGGAAGGCGAAGCCGAGGTCGGGGTTGAACACCGTCGCGTCGTTGCCGACCAAGCGCGCGATGCCGCGCACCGCCGTCAGCGAGCCCAGGGTGACGATGAAGGGCGGCAGGCCGAGGCCGGCGATCAGCGCGCCGTTCGCGGCGCCGAACGCCAGGCCGGCGAGCAGGCCGGCGGGGATCGCCAGGCCGGCGACGGCGGGGGCGGTGGAGACCAGCATCGTCACCATCGCGGAGGCCGCGAGCACGGAGCCGACGGAGAGGTCGATGCCGCCGGTCAGGAGCACGAAGGTCATGCCAGCGGCGAGCACCGTGTTGATCGCGGCCTGCTGCGCCACGATCGAGACGTTGCCGAGCGAGAGGAAACGGTTCGACATCAGCTCGAAGCCGACGCACAGCAGGAGGAGGACCGGGAGCATGCCCAGGACCTGCAGGCGGGCGCGGACGCCGGCGCGGGCGGCAGGCGTGGCGGCGGCGCTCATGGGCGGGGGCCGCAAGGAAGGTCGGGCTCTGCCCGAACCCGCAAAGGGTCCGAGGACCCTTTGATCCCGTTACTTAAGTCAAGCCATCCAAGGGGCTTCCCTTGGCGGGGTCCAGGGGCGGCGCCCCTGGCCTTGCTTGCCTGCCTGGGGGTCATGCGGCCACTCCGGAGACCAGGGACATGATCGCCTCCTGCGTGATGCGGCGGCCGTTGCGGTTGGCGATCTCGCCGACGAGGCGGCCCTCGCGCATGACGAGGGTGCGGTCGCAGACGCCGATGATCTCGGCCATCTCGGAGGAGATCACGACGACGCCCATGCCGGCGCGGGCCAGCTCGTCGATCAGGCGGTAGATCTCGCTCTTCGCGCCGATGTCGACGCCGCGGGTGGGCTCGTCGAGGAAGAGGACGCGGGGGCCGGTTTCCAGCAGGCGGGCGAGGAGGACCTTCTGCTGGTTGCCGCCGGAGAGCGCGCCGACGTTGATGGCGTCGCCGCCGGTGCGCACGGAGAGGCGGCGGATGGCGGCCTGGGAGCGGCGGCGGGCGGCGGCGAAGTCCATCACGCCGGCGCGGGCGTCGCGGTCGGCGACGTCGATCGCGATGTTGTGGCGCACGCTCATGTCCAGGTAGAGGCCGAGCGACTTGCGGTCCTCGGTGAGGTAGACGAGGCCGGCGTCCACGGCCTCGCGCGGGGTGCGGCAGGCGAGGGCGCGGCCTTCGAGGCGCATGGTGCCGGAGGTGCGGCGGTCGATGCCGCAGATCAGGCGGGCAAGCTCGGTGCGGCCGGCGCCGACCAGGCCGGCGATGCCGAGGACCTCGCCGCGCTCCAGCGCGAAGGAACAGCCGTGGACGCGCACGCCGTCGGCGATGTCGTCCACGGCGAGGAGGGGGGCGGCGGAGGGCTCGGCGGCGGGGGCGGCGTGGGACTTGGTGTAGAAGGTCGAGAGGTCGCGGCCGACCATCATGCGGATCAGGCGCTCGGCGGTCAGCTCGTCGCGGGTCAGGGTGCCGACGGAGGCGCCGTCGCGCAGCACGCTGACGCGGTCGGCCAGCGCGTCGATCTCGGCCATGCGGTGGCTGATGTAGATGATCGCCAGGCCCTCGGCGCGGAGCTGGCGGACGAGGGCGAACAGGCGGTCGGTCTCGCGCGCGGAGAGCGAGGTCGTGGGCTCGTCCATCACGAGGACGCGGGCGTCGCCGGCCAGCGCGCGGGCGATCTCGACGAGCTGGCGCTCGGCGATGGAGAGGGAGGCGACGGGGGTGCCCGCGTTGAAGGCGACGCCGAGGCGTTCGAGGACGGGGCGGGAGCGCTCGCGCATGGCGGCGCGGTCGACGAGGCCGAGGCGGCGGGGCTCGCGGCCGAGCCAGATGTTCTCGGCGACCGAGAGGTTGGGGGAGAGGGCGAGCTCCTGGTGGATGGTGACGATGCCGAGCGCGCGGGCGGCGGCGGGGTCGGGGATGGTCACGGGGGCGCCCGCGAGGTGGATCGTGCCGCCGGGGTCGGCCTGGTGCACGCCGGAGAGGATCTTCATCAGGGTGGACTTGCCGGCGCCGTTCTCGCCCATCAGGGCGTGGATCTCGCCGGGCCAGGCGGAGAAGGTCACGCCGGAGAGCGCGCGCACCGGGCCGAAGGTCTTGGCGATGGCGCGCATTTCCAGCACGGGCGCGTGGGCGTGCGCGCCGTCGGGGTCGCCGTTCGCTGCCGCCGGGCCGGTGCCGGGGTCGCCGCTGTCGCTCATCGTCGCGCCCTTGGCCACGCGGCCCGGCCGGGGTGTTCCGGTTGCGGGCCTGCCTCCTCCGTCGGCGCCTTCGAGGGGCGCCGTTGGGGGCACACTCACGCAAGGGTGGGGGCGTGTCCAGGGCGGACACGCCCGGGTGACAGGCGCGTGGGCGCGGCGGAGGCGGTATCCGGGGGCCGCGCTAGCAGGCCGGGGCCTGGGAGGGGCCCGGCCCGGTGGGGTCGGCTTCCACGTTCAGGCCGAACAGGGTGCGGTAGGTGTCGGTCACGCCGGCGGCGGTCTGGCCGCGTCGGGCGGCCTGGAACGGGTCGGACACGGTGATGCCGACCACGACCGTGCAGCCTTGCGGGGGGGGCGGGGTCAGGGCGGGGGGGGCGCCCATCCAGCCCTGCGTGGTCACGGAACTGGTGGCGGGGCCGGGGATTGGGCCGGGGCCCGGGCCGTTGCAGGACGGCAGGGGTACGCCGGGGGCGGTGCACTTCACGGTGACCGGCGGCACGGAGTCGCCGGCGAGGGTGAGCACGCCGGGCAGGAGCCCGGCGGCGGCGTCGGTCATGACGAACTGGCCGTTGCTGGACTGCGCCATGTTCGGGGGCACGGTGGCGCGGGAGCGGATGCCCTCGACCATGGTGAAGCCGCGCGCGTTCCTCAGGGTGCCGAAGCTGGCGCTGCCGTCGCCGAGGAGGGTCATGACTTGGCGGGCCTGGGCGTCGCGGGCGAAGCGGCTGTTGACCAGGGCAGCGTTGCGGAAGGTGCCGTCGAGGAGGGCGTAGGCGGGGAGCACCAGGCACAGGCTCAGCGTGGTGGCGACGAGCAGCTCCACGAGGGTGAAGCCGTCCTCGGGGGTGGCGGCGCGGCGCGGGGCGCGGGGGGGGCGGGGCATGGCGGGCTCCTGCTCCGGGGCCGCGCCAGCCTGCGCCGATGGGGTGAAGGAAGTGGCAAGAACGCGCGGCCGCCGGGGAAGGCGTCAGTCGGGGTGCCAGCCGATGGCGCGGCGCAGGAAGGCGGAGCCCAGCGCGGTGAAGGAGGCGATCTCGGTGTTGTCCTTGCCGTAGCCGTGGCCGCCGGCGGCGGTCTCGTACAGCAGGGCGTCGTGGCCGAGGGACTGCAGCTTGGCGGCCATCTTGCGGGCGTGGCCGGGGTGGACGCGGTCGTCGCGGCGCGCGGTCGCGAGCAGGATCGGGGGGTAGCGGCGGCCCGGTTCGGCCGTGTGGTACGCCGAGATCAGGCGCAGGAAGGCCCAGTCGGCGGGGAGGTCGGGGTCGCCGTATTCCGCGATCCAGCTCGCGCCGGCGAGCAGGCGGCTGTAGCGGCGCATGTCGATCAGGGGGATCGTGCAGAACAGGGCGCCGAAGCGTTCGGGGAAGCGGGTCAGCATGTTGGCGATCAGCAGGCCGCCGTTGGAGCCGCCCTCGGCCGCGATCCGGCTCGGGGTGGTGACGCCGCGGCGCACGAGGTCGGCGGCGACGGCGGCGAAGTCCTCGTGGCTCAGGGCCTTGCCCTCGCGACGGCCGGCGTCGTGCCAGCGGGTGCCGAACTCGGCGCCGCCGCGGATGTTGGCCAGGACGGTGGTGCCGCCGCGCTCGAGCCAGAGGCGGCCCTGCACGCCGCCGTAGTGCGGGAGGGTCGAGATGCCGAAGCCGCCGTAGCCGGTCATGTGGACGGGGGCGTTGCCGTGCTCGCCGGGGGGGCCGACCTGGACGTAGGGGATGCGTTCGCCGTCGATGGAGCGGGCCTCGTGGCGGGTCGCGACCAGGCCGCTCGCGTCGAACAGCGCGGGGGCCTGCTTCAGGATCGCGGGGGTGGCGGGCGTCTTGTCCGGGGCGACGGGGTTTGCGGCAGCGGCGTTCGCGGTGGGCGCGGGGGCGGCGAGCACCAGCAGGGTCGCGGGGGTGAGCGGGCCTTGCGTGCTGGCCAGCAGGGTGCCGTCGGATTCCTCGGACTGGGCGTCGAGCGGCCAGACGCTGACGACGCCGACCGTGGGCAGGCCCGGGAGGCGGCCGGGGGTCCAGCCGGTGGCGGTGGGGGTCGCGGTGAGGAAGACCGGGTCGAGCTCGTCGAGGAGGGAGATCACGAGGCGGTCGGCGGACCAGAAGAAGGTCTGCAGGGCCTGGCGGTCGTTGGGGGCGAACAGGACGTGCACGGCGCGCTCGCCGGCGAGGAAGGCGGAGAGGGCGATGCCGAGGACGCTGTCGGGGGCGTGGGTCGTGCCGTTCGCCGTCCAGGGGGTGCGCGGGGAGAGGGCGAGCCAGTCGCCGTGCCAGTCGGCGCGCATGTCGGTGGGCCAGTCCAGGGCGGGGCCGGCGCCGTGGCGGTCGCCCAGGTGCATCGCGGTGTCGAAGAAGCCGAGCTGGGCGCCGTAGGCCACGCGCTCGGTGCCGGAGGTGCGGTCGACCTGGGCCCAGGCGGCCATGCTGTCGGCGGCGGTTTCGAAGAGGATCGGGGCGGCGAGGGGGTCGGTGCCGCGGCGCCACAGGCGGACGGTGCGGGCGTAGCCGGAGCGGGTCGACATGCCCTCGCCCAGGGCGGCGGAGAGGAGGAGGGTGTCGCGGTCGAGCCAGGCGGCGTCGCCCTTGCACTCGGGGAGCACGAAGCCGCCCTCGACGAAGCGTTGCTGCGCGAGGTCGTACTCGCGCAGGACCACGGCGTCGCCGCCGCCGGGGGAGAGGCGCAGGAGCGCGCGGTCGTGCGTGCCGGGGAGCGTGCCGGCGCCCTGCCAGACCCAGTCGCGGTTCTCCTCGGCGGCCAGGGCGTCGAGGTCGAGGAGGGTTTCCCAGGCGGGTTCGGCGGTGCGGTAGCTCTCGGGGGTGGTGCGGCGCCACAGGCCGCGGGGGTGCGCGGCGTCCTTCCAGAAGTTGTAGAGCAGGCCGGCGCGGCGGGTGACCAGGGCGATGCGGTCGGTGCGGTCGAGGAGGGCCTTCACGGTGTCGCGGTCGGCGTCGAAGCCAGCGCCGGCGAAGCGGGCGAGGGTGGCGGCGCTCTGCGCGTCGACCCAGGCGGTGGCTTCGGGGCCGTCCACGTCCTCGAGCCACAGGTGGGGGTCGTCGTCGGGGGCGTCGGGCGTGGGGCGCGGGTCGGGGGACATGCGGGGCCTCGTCGGTCGGGGTGCGCGGCGATGGTGCGGCAGGCGCGGGCGGCGGCCAAGCCGGCGGCTTGCGGGGGGTGGGGCGCTCTGCGAGAAGCGGGCGCTTCGGGCACAGGGGGTTTTCGCATGGCCAGGGAGTTGAGCGAGGGGCAGCGCGCCTACGAGGCGAAGCGGGCCGCTAAGGCGGGGATGAGCCTCGACAAGTGGATGGCCGGCAAGGAGAAGCAGGCCGAGCAGAAGCCGGTCGCGCCGAAGAAGAAGCCGGGGCTGATCAGCCGGTGGCTGGACCGCGCGCACAAGCCGCTGGGCGCGAAGAAGAAGTAGGGCCGGTTCGCGAGGGCCCGGGCCTTCCGGGGCGCGGCGTGACAACGGTAGCGCGTTCGCGCCGGTCCGCCACCGTCGCGTAG
>JBPBQS010000113.1:0-7612 GCA_050920955.1 Janthinobacterium lividum
CCTGCGGAAGCTCGCCCGCGCGTGCTACGCGGAGATGGCGCTGCCCTGACCGCGGCGCGCTCCCGGCGCGCCGCCGCCCGCCGGCGCACCGGAGAGCCGCCCTGACCCTCGCGTCCCGCTTCGAGATCGTGCTGCTGCTGATCGCCGCCTCGATCCTGCTGAACCTCGTGGCGCGTCGCCTGCGCCTGCCGACGGCCGCCACGCTGATCGTGGGCGGCGCGGCCGTGGCGCTGGTCCCCGGCATGCCCGACCTCGGCCTGGACCCGGAGCTGTCGATGGTCCTGTTCCTGCCGCCGCTGCTGATGTCGAGCGCCTACTTCACGACCTGGCGCGACTTCCGCGCCGACCTGCGCATCATCCTCCAGCTCGCCGTCGGCGCCGTGGTGTTCACCACGCTGGCCGTGGGCGTCGCGGCGCACCTCGCCGTGCCGGGCCTGCCGTGGGCGGCGTGCTTCGCGCTCGGCGCCATCGTCTCCCCGCCGGACGCGGTCGCGGCCAAGGCGGTGCTGCACGGCCTGGGCCTGCCGCGCCGCATGGTCACGCTCCTGGAGGGCGAGAGCCTGGTCAACGACGCCAGCGGCCTCGTGCTCTACCGCTTCGCCGTGGCCGCCGCGCTGACCGGCACCTTCGACCGCGTGGCGGCGGCGGAGAGCTTCTGCCTGCTGGTCGCGGGCGGCGTCGCGTTCGGCCTCGTCGCGGGCCTGGCCGCGAGCACGCTGCTCGGCCGCATGCGCGACGCCGAGCTGAGCGCGGTGGCGAGCCTGCTGGTGGCGTGGGGCTCCTACATCGGCGCGGACCGCCTCGGCCTGTCGGGCGTGCTGTCGACGGTGGCCTGCGGCATCGTGCTCGGCTGGCGCCAGCACGCGCTCCTCGGCGCTGCCCAGCGCCTGCAGGCCCGCGCCGTCTGGGACGTCGTGATCTTCGTGGGCGAGAGCCTGGTGTTCATCCTCATCGGCCTGTCGCTGCGCGGCGTGCTGCACCGCATCTCCGCCGACCCGCACGGCCTGCACGCGCTCCTGCCGCAGGTCGCGGCCGTGGTCGCCGCCGTGGTGCTGTCGCGCTTCGCCTGGATCGTGCCGACCACCTACCTGGTGCGCGCGCTCGCACCCGGGCTGCGCCGACGCGACCCCTACCCGCCGCTCGGCGTGCCCGTCGTCATCAGCTGGGCGGGCATGCGCGGCGTGGTGAGCCTGGCCGCCGCCCTGGCGCTGCCGGAGGACTTCCCCGGGCGCGACTTCATCCTGGCCGCGACCTTTGCGGTGATCCTGGTCACGGTGCTGGTGCAGGGCTCGACGCTGGCGCCGCTGATCCGCGCCGTCGGCATCGGCGAGATGGCGGAGGTGTCCTCCTCGGGCCTGGGCGAGACCGACGCCCGCCTGCGCATGGCCTCGGCCCAGCTCGCCGCGGTGCGCGCCCGCTCCACGCAGCCCGACGGCACCGAGCGGCACCCGCGCCTGGTCGAGCAGTACGGCTACCGGGTGCGGGCGGTGGCGCGCTTCCGCGAGGCCGACGGCGGGCTCGAGGGCGAGCGCGCCGAGCACTTCGCCACGGTGCTGGCCGCGGTCTCGGCGGGGCGCGAGGAGCTGCTGCGCCTGCACCGCGCGGGCGAGATCCACGACACCGTTCTGCACGCGCTGGAGCACGAGCTGGACCTGGACGAGATGCGCGCCGGCGGCTTCGCCAGCCGAGACGCGTCCGGCTGAGCCGCGCCCGCTAACCCCGCGTTAACCGGAACGACCCAGGATGCGCCCTGCCCCGGGCGAGGCCCAGGGCGCCCTCAATCCTGGGAGAATTCCGGCCATGTCGATGACGATTGGAGCTTCCGCCGCCTATGCCTACGCCCCGTCCGGCGCGTCGGCGCGGTCTGCGGCACCCGTGTCCCCGGGCGGCGGCGGCGGCGACATCGTGGCGCTGAGCCTGGCCGCGCAGTCCACGCTCGCCTCGTCCTCGCTGCTCGGCACGCTGCAGCAGACGGACACCCAGCTCGGCGCGACCGCCGCCTCGATCGGCACCGACCTGACCGTCTAGGCCTCCCGTCACGCCGGTCAGGGACCGGTCCGGGCAGCGCCCGGCCCTGCTTCAGCCGCGCTGCATCACCCCGTCCACCATGCGCGGCACGGCCACGGTGCTCCCCGCCCGCAGCGCCTCGGGCAGCAGGGCGTCCGGCATGTCCTGGTAGCACACCGGCCGCAGGAAGCGCCGGATCGCCAGGCTGCCGACCGACGTCGTGCGCGAGTCCGACGTCGCCGGGAACGGCCCGCCGTGCACCATGGCGTGCCCGACCTCCACGCCCGTGGGCCAGCCGTTCACCAGCACGCGCCCCGCCCGCCGCTCCAGCACCGGCAGCAGCGCGCGCACCGCCTCGGTGTCGCCCTCGTCCATGTGCACCGTGGCCGTGAGCTGCCCCTCCAGGTGGCGCAGCACCGCGCCCATCTCGCCCGCCCCCTTGCAGCGCACCAGCAGCGAGGACGCGCCGAACACCTCCTCGCCCAGGCTGCGGTCCGCCAGGAAGCCGTCCGCGTCGGTCGCGAACAGCGCCGCCTGCCCGCGGTTCGCCCCCTCCCCCACGCTGCCGCGCGCCAGCGTCTCGACGCCCTGCGTGCCCGATAGCCGCTCCACGCCCGCCTGGTACGCCTGGAAGATCCCGGGGTGCAGCATCGTCGTCCCCGGCCCCGCCTCCAGCGCCTCCACGGCCGCCGCCACGAACCCGTCGAGCCCCGGCCCCGGCTCGGCCAGCACCAGCCCCGGGTTCGTGCAGAACTGCCCCGCCCCCATCGTCAGCGACCCCGCGAACGCCTTGCCCAGCGCCGCCCCCCGCGCCTCGAGCGCCGCCGGCATGAGCAGCACCGGGTTAATGCTGCTCATCTCCGCGTAGACCGGGATCGGCTCCGCCCGCTTCTGCGCGATCCCCACCAGCGCCAGGCCCCCGGCGCGCGACCCGGTGAACCCCACCGCCGCGATCCGCCGGTCCGCGACCAGCGCGCCCCCCAGCCAGTTGCCCGTGCCGAACAGCAGGGAGAACACGCCCTCGGGCAGCCCGCAGTCCCCGACCGCCGCCTGCACCGCCCGCCCGACCAGCTCCGACGTGCCCGGGTGCGCCGGGTGCGCCTTGACCACCACCGGGCACCCCGCCGCCAGCGCCGACGCCGTGTCGCCGCCCGCCACCGAGAACGCGAGCGGGAAGTTGCTCGCCCCGAACACCGCGACCGGCCCCAGCCCCACCATGCGCAGCCGCAGGTCCGAGCGCGGCAGCGGCGTGCGCGCCGGCATCGCCGGGTCGATCCGCACGTCCATCCACGCCCCGTCGCGCACCACCGCGGCGAACAGCCGAAGCTGCCCCACCGTCCGCCCCCGCTCGCCCTGGATCCGAGCCGCCGGCAGCCCGGTCTCGGCGACCGCGCGCTCCACCAGCTCGTCGCCCAGCCCCGCGATGCGCTCGGCGATTGCCTCCAGGAACGCCGCGCGCGCCTCGGGCGAGGTCTCGCGGAAGGTGTCGAACGCGGCGTCGGCCAGCGCGCAGGCCCGCTCCAGCTCCGCCGCCTCCGCCCCCGCGTACGCCGGCGACAGCGACTCGCCGGTCGCGGGATTGACGGCCTGGAACGCCTCGCCGCTGCCGCGCAGGGCGGACGCGCCGATCAGGAGTTCGCCGGTCAGGGTCATGCGCGCGGTCCTTGGAAAACGAGCCGGAGGCTTACCCAGCGAACCCCCGGCTGGCCACCCCCGTCTGCGCCGCGCGCCATGCGCTTTCCGGTAAGGCAGGAAGCATGGGCTCCGCCCAAACCCGCCAGGGGCGAGCCGCCCCTGGACCGGCTTCACTTAAGTAAAGCCATCCAAGGGGCTTCCCTTGGCGGAGTTTGAGGCAGCGCCTCAACCTTGCTTCCCGAACAGCGCCCCCTCCACCGCCTCGAACACGAGCCTTGCCGCCGGCGAGAACGGCCGGTCCCGCTGGTGGATGATCCCGAACGGCTCGACCTCGATGCGCGCCGCGTCCGCGAGCGGCGCCAGGCGCCGGACCGGCCCGTCCGGCCCGAACATCGCCTCGACCGACGCGCTGAGCACCGCGACCGCGTCGCTGCGCATCACCGTGGCGAGCGTCAGCACCACCGACAGCGTGTCGAGCACCTGCGTCGGCGGCGCCAGCCCCGCGGCCCTGAACGCCAGCTCCACGCGCCTGCGCAGCAGCGTCCCCGTCGGCTGCAGCACCCACGCCAGCCCCGCCAGGTCCGCGAGCCCCAGCCCCGCGCGCCCCAGCAGCGGATGCCCGGCGCGCACCAGGAACACGAGCTCCTCCTCGGCCACCTCGCGGTAGTGCAGGGCGCGCGTGTCCGCGTCGGCCGGCATGCGGGCGAGCACGAAGTCGAGCCGGCTCTCGCCCAGCGCGCGCACCAGCGCCGGGCTGGTCTCGACCTGCACGGTGAGCCGCAGCTGCGGATGGGAACGCTGCAGCGCGGAGAGCACGGGCACCAGCGTGTCGAGCGCGGGCGCGGTCACCGCGCCCAGCGCCACGGTGCCGCTCTGCCCGGAGCGCATCTCGTCCAGCTCGGCCGCGGCCAGCGACAGCTCCGTGAGCGCGATGCGCGCGCGCCGCAGCATGACCTCGCCGTAGCCGTTGGGGCTCAGCCCGCGCGGCAGCCGGTCGAAGATCGCGACCCCTGCGATCGCCTCGATCTCGGCAAGCTGGCGCGAGGCCGCCGGCTGCGTGGTGCGCAGCCGCTGCGCCGCCCGCGCCAGCGTGCGCGTCTCGTCCAGCGCCACGAGCAGCTGCAGGTGGCGCAGCTTGAGCGGCGTGCGGGCCAGGAGGTCGCTGCGCAGCATCACGTCTCCCCTCGTCCATGCCGAAACTGGTATGCCCGGCGCGGAACACCGGCCTTTACACCGGGATGGCACGCCCGTACTCCCGTCGCAACGCACGCCCCGCCCGACGGGAGCGGCGAAGGGGAGTTCGAGACCTTGTCCGACGGCGGGAATCCTGCGGCCAAGCCGCTGCGCAGCCAGGCGTGGTTTGGCCGCCAGGACAAGATGGGCTTCTACTACCGCTCGTTCCTGAAGAACCGCGGCTTCCCGCAGGACCAGTTCGAGGGCCGCCCGGTCATCGGCATCTGCAACACCTGGTCCGAGCTGAACCCCTGCAACGCGCACTTCCGCACCATCGCCGAGCACGTCCGCTACGGCGTGCTGGATGCGGGCGGCTTCCCGCTGGAGTTTCCGGTCTCCTCGCTCGGCGAGGTGACGATGCGCCCCACCGCGATGCTGTTCCGCAACCTCGCCTCCATGGACGTGGAGGAGGCGATCCGTGCCCACCCCCTCGACGGCGTCGTGCTCCTGATGGGCTGCGACAAGACCACGCCCGCCCTGATCATGGGCGCCGCCTCGGCCGACCTGCCCACGATCGGCGTCTCCGGCGGCCCGCAGCTGCGCGGCGTCTACCGCGGCCAGATCATCGGCTCCGGCACCAACATCATCTCGATGAGCGAGCAGCTGCGCGCCGGCGAGATCACGCTGGCGCAGTTCCACGAGGCGGAGTCGGCGATGAACCGCTCCGCCGGCCACTGCATGACCATGGGCACGGCGTCCACGATGGCGTCGATGGTCGAGGCCCTCGGCGTCGGCCTGCCCGAGAACGCCGCGATCCCCGCCGTCGACGCGCGCCGCAACGAGCTGGCCCGCATGGCCGGCCGCCGCATCGTCGAGATGGTCCGCGAGGACCTCGTCCTCTCCAAGCTCCTGGTCCGCGAGTCCTTCGAGAACGCGATCCGCACGCTGGCCGCCATCGGCGGCTCGACCAACGCCGTGGTGCACCTGATCGCCATTGCGCGCCGTATCGGCGTGGAGCTGTCGCTGGACGACTTCGACCGCCTCGGCCGCGGCGTCCACTGCCTGGTCGACCTGATGCCGTCGGGCCGCTACCTGATGGAGGACTTCTACTACGCGGGCGGCCTGCCCGTGGTGCTGCGCCGCCTCGGCGAGCAGGGCCTGCTCCACAAGGACGCCCCCACCGCCAACGGCCGCACGATCTGGGAGAACGTCAGCGACGCCCAGTGCTGGAACGACGTGGTCATCACGAAGCCCGACCTGCCGTTCAAGCCGGAGTCCGGCATGGCGATCCTGCGCGGCAACATCTCGCCCGACGGCGCGGTGATCAAGCCGTCGGCGGCCTCGCCCGAGCTGATGCGCCACACCGGCCGCGCCGTGGTGTTCGAGAACGTCGAGGAGATGCACCACGGCGTCGAGGACGAGACGCTGCACATCGACGCGAGCTGCATCATGGTGCTCAAGAACTGCGGTCCGAAGGGCTACCCGGGCATGGCCGAGGTCGGCAACATGCCGATCCCCACCAAGCTGCTGCGCCAGGGCGTGCGCGACATGATCCGCATCTCCGACGCCCGCATGTCCGGCACCGCCTACGGCACCGTCGTCCTCCACGTCGCCCCCGAGGCCGCCGCCGGCGGCCCGCTCGCGCTCGTGCGCACCGGCGACATGATCACGCTCGACGTCGAGGCCCGCACCCTGCACCTGCACGTCGACGACGCGGAACTCGCCGAGCGCCGCGCCGCCTGGACCCCGCCGCCGGCCCACGCGCAACGCGGCTACGTGAAGATGTACGTCGACCACGTGAACCAGGCCAACGACGGCGCCGACCTCGACTTCCTCGTGGGCCGCACCGGCTCCCCCGTCCCCCGCGACAACCACTGAGGGCGCGCCCGATGCACGCAGGCCCCTACCGCGGCGTCTTCCCCGTCGCCCCCACGGTGTTCCACGCCGACGGCACGCTGGACCTCGACGGCCAGCGCCGCGCCATCGACTTCATGATCGACGCCGGCTCCCACGGCGTGTGCATCCTCGCCAACTTCTCCGAGCAGTTCGTCCTCACCGACGAGGAGCGCGACCGCGTCATGCGCTGCGTGCTCGACCACGTCGCCGGCCGCGTCCCGGTGATCGTGACCACCACGCACTTCAGCAGCGCGATCTGCGCCGCCCGCTCCCGCGCCGCCCAGGACGCCGGCGCGTCCATGGTCATGGTCATGCCGCCCTACCACGGCGCCACGATCCGCGTGCCCGAGATCGGCGTCCGCGGCTTCTTCCAGTCCGTCTCCGACGCCATCGACATCCCCATCATGATCCAGGACGCCCCCGTCGCCGGCACCCCCCTGCCCGCCGCCTTCCTCGCGACGCTCGCCCGCGAGATCGAGCACGTCGCCTACTTCAAGGTCGAGGTCCCCCAGGCCGCCGACAAGCTGCGCCGCCTGATCGAGCTCGGCGGCGAGTCCGTCGAAGGCCCCTGGG
Organism: Janthinobacterium lividum; assembly: GCA_050920955.1. Classification (GTDB taxonomy): domain Bacteria; phylum Pseudomonadota; class Alphaproteobacteria; order Acetobacterales; family Acetobacteraceae; genus CAXSEF01. The sequence goes on from JBPBQS010000113.1 coordinate 7,285, forward strand.
ACGGCGAGGAGGCCATCACTCTGATGGCCGACCTCGAGGCCGGCGCCACCGGCGCCATGACCGGCGGCGCCTACCCCGACGGCATCCGCGCCATCACCGACGCCTGGTTCGACAACCGCCCCGACGACGCCGCCGCCGCCTACGCCCGCTGGCTCCCCCTCATCAACCACGAGAACCGCCAGTGCGGCCTGCTCGCCTGCAAGGTCCTCATGGCCGAGGGCGGCGTGATCGCCTCCGATGCCGTCCGCGCCCCCCTCGTCCCCCTGCACCCCGAGACTCGCGCCGGCCTCCTGCGCATCGCGCGCCGCCTCGACCCGCTGGTGCTCCG
>JBPBQS010000146.1:0-7606 GCA_050920955.1 Janthinobacterium lividum
CCTCGACGGACTCCACGCGGCCGGTGAGGAGCGCGATCACGCCATGCGCGTCCCGGAGCCCCAGGCCATGCGGCTCGCGCGGTGGTGGGCGTGGCAGATCGCGACGCCCAGCGCGTCGGCGGCGTCGGCGCGCTTCAGCGTGGCGCCGGGCAGCAGGCGGCGGACCATGGCCTCGACCTGGTCCTTCGACGCGGCGCCGGTGCCGACGACGGCCTGCTTGACCATCATCGCGCCATACTCGAACACCGGGATGCCGGCGAGCGCGGGGGCCAGGAGCGCCACGCCGCGGGCGTAGCCGAGCTTGAGCGTCGCGGTGCCGTTGCGGTTGACGTAGGTCTCCTCCACCGCGGCCTCGTCGGGCTCGTAGAGCTGGAACAGGGTGACCAGGCCGTCGTGCAGGGCGCGCAGGCGCTCGGGGACGCGGTCCTCGTTGGTCGTGGACAGGACGCCGTCGGCGATGTGGCGCAGGCGGTTGCCGGTCACCTCGATCACGCCCCAGCCGGTGAAGCGCAGGCCGGGGTCGATGCCGAGGAGGCGCGCGGTCTTGGGGGGCGTGGGCGTCAAGGAAGGCCAGAGGCGCTGCCTCTGGACTCCGCCAAAGGCTGCGCCCTTGGAACGCATCCCTTAAGAAGGCCGGTCCAGGGGCGGCTCGCCCCTGGCGGGTTTGGGCAGAGCCCATGCTTGCTTGTCATGCGCCGAGCCGGGCCATGACGTCCTCGGGGATGTCGGAGTTCACGTAGACGTTCTGGACGTCGTCGTTGTCGTCGAGCGCGTCGATCAGCTTCATCATGCCCGCCGCCTTGGTCTCGTCGAGGGTGACGGTCATGGTCGGGCGCCAGTCGAGGCGGGCCTCCTCGGGGGCGCCGAAGCGGGCCTCCAGCGCGTCGCGCACGGCGAAGAAGCCGTCGGTGCCGCAGGTGACCTCGTGGCCGTCGGCGTCGGTCTGGACGTCGTCGGCGCCGGCCTCGATCGCGGCCTCCAGCATGGCGTCGGCGGAGGCCGCGGCCAGCGGGTAGCGGACGTAGCCGAGGCGGGTGAACAGGAAGGAGACGGAGTTGGTCTCGCCCATCGCGCCGCCGCTCTTGTTGAAGGCGGTGCGGATGTCCGACGCGGTGCGGTTGCGGTTGTCGGTGAGCGCCTCGATGATCACGGCGACGCCGTTGGGGCCGTAGCCCTCGTAGCGGACCTCGACGTAGTCCTCGCCGGTGGTCGGGCCGGCGGCCTTCTTGATGGCGCGCTCGACGGTGTCGCGCGGCATGTTGGCCTGCCGCGCGGCGGAGACGGCGGCGCGCAGGCGCGGGTTGAAGGCGGGGTCGGGCAGGCCGGAGCGGGCGGCGACCGTGATCTCGCGAATCAGGCGGGCGAAGGCGCGGGCGCGGCTCGCGTCCTGGGCGCCCTTGCGGTGCATGATGTTCTTGGAGTGGGAATGGCCGGCCATCGGAGCCTGTCTCTGTCGCTGTGGGGGGCGCGCCGGGGCACGCCGCACGGCCCGCGTGTGTAGCAGCACAGCGGGGCGGGGCGGAAGCGGCGGCCTCGGCGGCGGGGCGGGGCGTCAGAAGGGGGCGCAGGACTGCGCGGTCAGGGTGACGCTGGCGGGCAGGTAGCCGGGGACGATGACGCCGTAGCTCAGGCTGGCCGAGACCTGGTAGCCGCAGGCGGCGGTGGCGAGCGAGAAGCTGGCGGGCGTCATCCCGGGGGCGGGCATCACGGCGGCGGCGTACGCCTGCACCTTGGCCGCGGTGCCGCAGTTCGTGGCGTCGACCACGGCGCAGCGGGCCGCCTGCTCCGCCGCGACCTGCAGGGCCAGGTGGGTCCAGACCATGCGGCTGCCGTCCATGATCCCCGTGACCAGGAGCAGGAACGGGAGCGCGAGGAGGCCGAACTCGATCGCGGTGGCCCCGCTTCGCGCGTGCGCGAGGCGCCGGAGGGCGCGCGGCGAGGGGACGGGACGGGCCGGGCCGGGGGTCATCGCACGCGCGCGACCGCGGAGGCGGCGATCGTCGTCGTCGTGGGCAGGCCGGGCAGCGGGATGACGTAGGTGTAGGACACGGAGGCGGCGACGCCGGCGTAGGTGCCGGGCGGCGCGCCGGTCGCGGGGCAGAGCGCGGCGCCGTCGGCGGGGGCGAGCAGGAGGCTCGCGGGGCTGGTGCAGCTGGCGGCCGAGACGGTCGCGGTCACGGCGACGCCGGTCAGCGCGGTGGCGGCCTGTGCCGCGGCGGCGATGCCGTTCGCGTCGAAGCCGTTGAGCTGCGCCCAGGCGGCGCCGGCGCGCGCGGCGTTGCCCACCGCGATCCTGACCCGAAGCGCATCGCCGAGGCTGACCGCGCCGCCGAGCAGCAGGATCAGCAGCGGGACGATCAGGGCGAACTCCACGGCGGCGACGCCGTCCCGCGCGCGCCACAGCACGGCGGCGGGGCGGCGGGGCGGGACGCGCGGGCGGGCGTACGGGTGCGGCAGGAGGCGGGGCGCACGCGCTATTCCAGCAGCTTGTAGGCGATGACGTCGGCGGTGCCGAGGCCCGCGCAATTGTGTCGCACGGTGGTCACGCCGGCGAAGATGATCTGCCCGGCGATGATCTGGGTGCACGGCATGGACGTGATGCCGAGGATGTTAACAACGGATGTGGGCGCGGGCGCGTAGATCGCGCCGATGATGTTGACGACGGTCAGCGCGGTCGCGAGGGTGAGCGGCTTCGCGCCCCTGGGATCGAGCCAGATCGCGATGCCCGCGGTCGGCCCGGTGGTCATGGCGGTCAGGTTGAGGGTGACGAGCCCGCCCACGATGAGCGTGCCGTACGGGACGCCGGTGCTGCTGGTGAAGACGAGAGTCACGCCGCTGCCGGTGAGCGTCGCGAGGGCCGGGAGCGTCAGGCTGACGCGGTCGAAGACGTAGACGCCGGGGTTCAGCGCGACGTTGCCCAGGGCGACGATGGCCTGGCAGTAGGTGCCGGGGCTGAGGGTGAGCACGGGTTGCAGAAGCTGCAGTGCGGTCGGCTGGGGCATGCACGTGCCGCCCGGGGCCGGGATGGTGCGGGCGGCGTAGGGGTCGGCGGCGGGGGCGGCGTTGACGCGCAGGCGGTGGGCGGCGGCCACGCTGGTGATGCCGACGCCGCTGCAGGGGGGCTGGCCGAGGAACACGTCGTAGCCGATCAGGGCGACCGCGCCGGTCAGCGACACGTCGCAGCCGGCCAGGGAGGCGGTCGAGTTGACGTAGATGTTGCAGTTCGCCGCGACGGTGCCGAGACCGACGCCGCTGATGCCGACGGTGCTGGGCGAGAGGGCCATGATGCAGGTGTTGACCGGCCCGGGGACCGCCACGGCGCGGGCGGTGGCCGTGGGGGCGGCGCCGGTGACCATGGCGCCCAGGATCAGCTGCTGCGGCCGCGAGATCACCACCTCGATCGCCCCTGCGACGCCGGCGTAGGAACCCGACCGGGGCGGGATGTTCACGGCGACGCCCACGCCGTTCACGCCGTCGGGGAAGCCGGAGGCGGCCGCGAGGCCGCGCGCCTCCGCCTGCGCGGCGGCGGTTCCGGAGGAGATGGCGTAGGACGCGGCCATCGCGGCCTGGTCGGCGGCGCCCTGCATCGCGCTGCGGTCGGCCTCCCAGGTGCCGATGTCGGTCGCGAGCGCCACGAAGCCCGCCAGCGCGCCGCCGAGGATGGCGGTCATGATCGCCACCGTGCCGCGACGGTCGCCACGCGGCATGCGGCACAGCCAGGACAGGCAAAGACCGCGCAACACCTGAGCCCCCCGCCCCGTCGAGACCCGAAGTATCGCCGAGGCGGTTTAAGGGAGGACTAAGGCAGATTGTACAGTAATGGACCTTCCGGGGGCGGGACGTCTTCTGTCCCGTGCGGACCGGCATCGCCGGGGCGGCGCGCTCAGCGGCGGGGTCGGCCGAGCAGGGCCAGGGGGACGAGCGGCAGGCTGGCCAGGGCGGCCAGGCCGAGCGCCGCGCCTAGCAGCATCCCCACGGCGACGGAGTCGGCCTGGCGGGAGGTGAAGATCTCGTGGGTGCCGCTCTGCGCGCGCGCCGAGAAGCGGCCGTGGGCGACGGCGGGGCCGGGCACGGGGTCGAACAGGTTGCCGGCCGTGGTGGCCTGGCGGCGCTCGTCGAGCTGGCCGTCGTAGGCCTTGGTGGCGAGCAGGCGGTCGAGCAGGCCGGGGGCTAGGCGGGCGGCGAGGATGGTGGGCGGGGTCTGGCGGCCCACCCAGACGTCGCGTCGGCGGTGGGTGGCCGCGAACACGATCGCCGCGGCGGCGGTCTCGGGGGTGTAGACCGGGTCGGGCGCCTTGGCGCGGCGGCCGGTGCGGTTGCGCGCCCAGTCGAACTGCGGGGTGTCGATCGCGGGCAGGTGGACCATCGTGAGGTTCACGTCGAGGCCGTCGTGGATCAGCTCCGAGCGCAGCGCCTCGGTGAAGCCGCGCAGCGCGAACTTCGCCCCGCAGTACGCGGCCTGCACGGGGGCGGCGCGCCAGGCGAGCACGGAGGAGACCTGGACGATCGTGCCGCCGCCGTTCATGCGGCGGAGCGCGGCCTTGGTGCCGTTCACGGCGCCGAGGTAGGTGACGGAGGTGACGCGGGCGATCTCCGCCTCGTCGGCGACGCGGACGGGCGCGTAGATCGTGGCCATGGCGTTGTTGACCCAGACGGTGATCGGGCCCAGCGCGGCCTCGATCTCGCGGGCGGCGGACTCCACGGCGTCGGCGTCGGCCACGTCGGCGGCGACCGTGTGGACGCGCGCGCCGAGGGACTCCAGGGCGGCGGCGGCCTCGGCGAGGCGCGGGGCGCCGCGGGCGATCAGGCCGATGCTGTCGCCGCGCACGGCGAAGGCGCGGGCGGCGGCGAGGCCGATGCCGGCGCTGCCTCCGGTGATGACGACGACGCCCATGGGGTGCTCCTTCGGTGCGAGGCGGGAAGCTGGGAGCGGCGCGGCAGGGCGCAAGACGGTCCGGTCAGCAAGCAAGGTCGAGGCTCCGCCTCGAGCTCCGCCAAAGTCTGCGCCCTTGGAACGCGTCCCTTAAGTCAAGGATTCCAAAGGCGAGCCTTTGGCGGAGTCCAGAGGCAGAGCCTCTGGCCTTGCTTTCTTCAGGCCGCCGGCGTGGACGGCCCCTCTCCTGCCCCGCTCGACTCGATGGCGGCGGCGACCGCGGCCATGTCCTCGGCGTCGAGGTGGAGCGCGCCGGCGGCGACCCAGCCGTCGACCTGGGCGGCGTTGCGCGCGCCGACGATGGCGCCGGTGACGCCCGGCCAGGCGAGGGTCCAGCCGACCGCGGCGGCCGCCTGGGAGACGCCGTGCTTCTCGGCGATGGGCGCGAGGGCGGCGGCGACGCGCAGGTTGCGGGCGAGGCCGTCGCCGGTGAAGTCCGCGCTGCGCGAGCGCCAGTCGTCCTTGGGCAGGGCCGCCGAGCGCTCTGCGGTGAAGGCGCCGGTGAGCAGGCCGGCCTGCATCGGGCTGTAGACGATCACGCCGGTGCCGTGGTCGTGGCACCAGGGCAGCTCGGCGGCGGCGACGGTGCGCTTGATGGCGGAGAACGGGGGCTGGAGGGTGTCGACGTGGCCGAGCTGCTCGGCGGTGTCGAGCTGGGCCATGGAGTGGTTCGACAGGCCCACGGCGCGGACCTTGCCTTCCTGCTTCATGGCCAGCAGCGTGCCCCAGTACTCGTCGAGCGCCGTGCCGTCGGTGGGCGTCCAGTGCATCTGGTAGAGGTCGATGCGCTCGACGCGCAGGCGTGTCAGGGATTGCTCCAGCTCGCGGCGAAGCGAGGCGGCGGTGCCGGTGCGGTTCGGGCTGGCGGAGCGGTCCTCGCCCCAGGTCAGGCCGCACTTGGTGAAGACGAGCGGGCGCTTGGAGGCGGCAATGTCGGCGAGCGCCTCCGCGACGACCTCCTCGGAGTGGCCGAGGCCGTAGACGGCGGCGGTGTCGATCCAGTTCACGCCGACGCGCACGGCGTGGCGGATCGCGGCGATGCTGTCCGCGTCCTCCTGGTGGCCCCAGCCGACGGCCCAGTCGCCGCCGCCCACCGCCCAGGAGCCGAAGCCCACGCGGGTGATGCGCATGTCGGTGCGGCCGAAAGGCACGGTCGGGAGGGGCGTGTCGGTCATGGGGCGGGTCCTTGGCGGTAGGCGGGTAGGGCGAACGCTGGGAGGGCGGGGGCGTTGCAAGACAAGGTCGGGCTCTGCCCGAACCCGCAAAGGGTCCGAGGACCCTTTGATCCCTTTTACTTAAGGGATGCGTTCCAAGGGCGCAGCCTTTGGCGGAGTTTGAGGCAGCGCCTCAACCTTGCTTCACGCGGCCGGCATGACCTGGGACAGCCGCCCGCCGGTGCGGACGGGCTCGGCGCGGGTGGCGAGGCCGGTGGCGTCGTCGGTGTCCACGAGCAGGCCGCAGAGCGTGGCCTCGCCGTCGGCAGGGGCGAGGCGCTCGCCGGGGACGCGGCGCCAGAAGCGGATGGAGGCGGCCTCCTTGCCCATGCCGATCACGCTGTCGTAGTCGCCGCACATGCCGGCGTCGGACTGGAAGGCGGTGCCGCCGGCGAGGACCTGGTGGTCGGCGGTGGGGACGTGGGTGTGGGTGCCGACGACAAGCGAGACGCGGCCGTCGAAGGAGTGGGCATAGCCGGCGGTCTCCGAGGTGGCCTCGGCGTGGAAGTCGCAGACGATGGCCTGGACGCAGGCGGGATTGGCGGCGGGGCCCATGCGGTGGCGGGCGATGCACTCGGCGGTGGCGCGGAACGGGTCGTCGAGCGGCTCCATGAACAGGCGGCCCATGGCGTTGAGCACGAGGGCGCGGCGGCCGCCGGGGACGTCGACCACGACGGAGCCGGAGCCCGGCGTGCCCGGCGGGAAGTTGATCGGGCGGACCAGGCGGCGCTCGGTCTCGATGTAGCCGACGAGCTCCTTGCGGTCCCAGGCGTGGTTGCCGAGCGTGATGACGTCGGCGCCGGCGGCGAACAGGGCCTCGGCCATGTCGGGGGCGAGGCCGAAGCCGTGCGACGCGTTCTCGCCGTTGACGACGCACAGGTCGACGCCGAGCGAGCGGCGAAGCTCGGGCAGGCGGGCGTTGACCGCGTCGCGGCCGCTGCGGCCGACGACGTCGCCGAGGAAGAGGATGCGCATGGCGGCGTGCATGCCACGAAGGCGGGCGGGGCGGAAGCGGGCGCCCTGCCCTGCCCGGCCGGTCGCCGGGAGTTGATCGGGGCCGGGGGCGCTCGCCACGATTCGGCCGCCGTCGGGGCGCAGATGCGCGGGCTCGGACAGGTGGTGGAGGGCGTGATGCGGGCTCGGTTTCTGCTGGTGCTGGCGGCAGGCGCGGCGTTGGGGGCGGCGGCGCTGCCGGGTGCGGCGCGGGCGCAGTACGCGGGGTCGTACGGCGGCTACGGGTATGGCGGCGGACCGGGGTACAGCGGCGACGGATATGCGCCGCGCTACGGCTACGGGCATGGCGGATACGAGCGCTACGGGTATGGGCGCGGCGGGTATGGGCCGGGGTACGGCGGGTACGGCGTGCGGGTGGTCGCGCCGCCGTACGCCTACGCTTATGCCGTGCCGCGGCCGGTGGTCATCGTCGCGCCGCCCGTCGTGTACGCGCCGCCGGTGGTGG
>JBPBQS010000182.1:0-7606 GCA_050920955.1 Janthinobacterium lividum
CCCCGCCCCCGGAATCGCGTCCCGGATCGTGCCCCGGACCGGGCCGCGCTCCGCTCCTGTCCGCCGCCTCAGACATCGGAGACCAGCCGCCCGCGGTCCAGCCGCAGCGCGCGCCCCGGATGGCGCTCCACCAGCCCCTCGTTGTGGGTGGCCACCACGATCGTCGTCCCCAGCCTGCGCATCTCGCCGAGCAGCTGCATCAGCCGCATCGCCTGCACGTCGTCGAGGTTGCCGGTCGGCTCGTCGGCCAGCAGCAGCTCCGGCCGCGTGACCACGGCGCGCGCGATCGCCACCCTCTGCTGCTCGCCCCCCGAGAGCTGCGCCGGCCGCGCCCCCGCCTGCCGCGTCAGCCCCACCCAGCCCAGCATCTCCGCGACGTCGGCCGCGACCTCCGCCTCCGCGTGCCCCGCGAGCCGCAGCGGCAGCGCCACGTTGTCGTGCGCCGACAGGTGCGGCAGGAGGCGGAAATCCTGGAACACCACGCCGATCCTGCGCCGCAGCCGCGGCAGCAGCCTGCGCTGCGCCACCCCCCGGCGCTGCCCCGGGCGCGGCCCGGGATACGGCCCGATCTCGTGGCCCAGCAGGTGCACCCGCCCCCGCGACGGCAGCGCCGCCAGCGTCAGCAGCCGCAGCAGGCTCGTCTTGCCCGCCCCCGACGGCCCCATCAGCCAGCGGAACCCCCCCGCCGGCAGGGAGAAGCTGACGTCCTCGAGCGCCGCGTGCTCCGCGCCGCGCCCCCCCGGCGCCGCGTAGCTCAGCCCCACGTGCTCCAGCCGCACCATGCCCGCGCCCCCCCGCCGCGCGCCGCCCCGCGCGCCGCGCGCCACCATAGCCGCGTGCGCCGCGAACCACCCACCACAACCGCGCGCCCCGCACCGCGCGCCCCGTCCTGCGCGCCATGCCATTGCCAATCCGCCCGCCGCTGGCGACACTCCGCCGTCATGCGCATCACCTGCCCGGCCTGCAACGCCAGCTACGAGGTGCCCGACGCCATGCTCGTCGCGGGCCGCGCCGTGCGCTGCGCCCGCTGCATGCGCGAGTGGGAGCCGCCCCTCCCGTCCCCCGCCCCCGCGGAGGCCCCGGCGAGCCCCGCCTTCGAGCCCCACGCCCCGGAGCCCGCCGCGTTCGAGCCCTCCGCGTTCGAGATCGACGGCTTCGCGCTCCCCCCGCCCGACCGCCCGCGCTTCACCGACGAGGACCTCGACCGCACCCCCGCCCCGAAGTCCCCCGCCTGGCGCGGCGTCCTGCTCCCGAACGACGAGGCCCGCCCGCCGGCCGCCACCGGGCGGCGCGACGGCTGGGTCGGCTGGCTGGCCAGCGCCGTGCTGCTCGCCGCCCTCGCCGGCGCCGCCATCGCCTGGCGTGGCCCGGTGCAGCACGCCTGGCCGCCCAGCACACGGCTCTACGCGGCGCTCGGTCTCAGGCAGGCAAGGCCAGAGGCTCTGCCTCTGGACTCCGCCAAAGGCTCGCCTTTGGAATCCCACTCAAAGTAGAGGGTTTCCAAAGGGCTCGGCCCTTTGGCGGGTCCGGGCAGGGCCCGGCCTTGCTTCCTACGGCTTCAGCAGCCGCCCGATGTAGTCCAGCTCGTCCTGCGGCCTGGCCCGGTCCGCCCCCCGCCGGCGCAGCTCGTCCTGCAGGTCGCGCGAGCGCGCCTGCTCCGCCTGGTCCGGCACGTGGACGTCGTCGCCGTCGCTGATCCCGTGCCCGCCGTCCTGCGTCAGCCGCCCGAGCGGGTCGCGCTGCACCTTCCTGGACCGCCCCGCCTTGCCCGGCTTGCCGCTGTCCCCGCCCTCGCCGTCGCCCTCCTGCGGGTCGTCGCCCTTTCCGTCGCCCGCCTGCTGCCCGTCCTTGCCGTTCTTGGACTCGGACAGCCCGAACTGGCGCTGCATGGTCTTGCCCATCTCCTGCCCGCCCTTGCGCAGGTCCGCGACCGCGCGCTGCTCCGCCTCGCGCGCCGCGTCGTCGTGCCCCGCCTTGAGCGCATCCTCGGCCTGCTGCATCGCCTGGTCCGCGTCGCCCAGGCTCTTCGGCACCGACCCCGCCGAGTCCCCGAACTGCTGCATCAGCTCGCCCAGCGCGCGCCGCATCGCCCGCTGCACCCGCCCCTCGGCGTCGCGCGTCGGAGGCGGCACGGCGGCCTGCGCGCCCGGCACCCCGCCCGGCACCGGCGCGCCCGGCCCCTGTCCCTGCTGCTGCGGCCCCTTCTGCGCGCCCCCCGGCCGCGCCCCCGGCGGCCCCGCGCTCCCCGGCTGCGGCCCGGCGGCGCCCTGCTGCGAGTCCTGCCCGTCCGGCCCCGCCTTGCCCGCGCCCGGCGCCGTCTGCCCACCCTGCCGCGAATCCTGCCGCCCCGGATCGCGCCCCGCCTCGCTGCCCTGCTCCCTGCCGCGCCCCTGCGCGGTGTCGAGCAGCCCGCCCTCGCGCTTGAGCAGGTCCTGCACCGCGTCCTTCGCCGTCTGCGCGCGCTCGGAGTCCTGCTTGTCGCCCGCCTTGCCGCCCTTGGCCTGCTGCCCGCCCTGCTTCGCCGCGTCGTCGAGCGCCTGCATCTGCTTCTGCAGCTCGTCCATCTTGCGCTCGGCGTCCTCGACGCGCCCCTGCTTCGCCGCGTCCTCCATGTCGCGCAGCATCTTGTCCAAGTCGCCCGCATCCATGTGCTGCGCCGCCTCGTCCTTCGGCTGCAGCGTGCCGTCCTTGCGCGCCTGCTCCAGGAGCGCCTGCATGTGCTCCTTCATCGCCTGGCGCATCGCATCCACGCGCGCCTTCAGCTCCGCCTGCTTCTTCGGGTCGGCCTTGGCCCCCGGATCGCGCTTCATCTCGTCGAGCGACTGCCGCACCTGCTCGCGCGCCTGCTCCACCACCCGCGCCGTGCGCTCCACCGCCCCCGCATCGAGCGCCAGCGCCATCTCCCACAGCCGCCCCTGCGCCTGCACCACCGCATTCGCCGGCCCGTCCTCCTCGGACAGCAGCGAGGCGATCGTGCTCATCCCCAGATAGACGCCCAGGTTCGCCCCGAACGCCTCGGGCGAGTCCGCCAGCCCGCGCAGGTCGCCCACCACCGGCTCGCGATGCCCCGGATCGAGCGTCAGCCGCCGCCGCGCCGCGATCAGCGCCCGCGCCAGCGGGTTGGTGAACGCCCGCTCCGGCAACGTGAACCGCGCCGCCTCGGACCGCCCCGCCATCCCCAGCCCGTCGCGCCCGACCAGCATCGCCGTGACCGCCAGCCCCGCCCACGGATTGGCCGACAGGTCCGGCGCCGCCACCCCGTGCGCATCCTTCGGCGCCCCCGGCAGCGGGATCGCCACCACCGAGGCCGCATCCCCCGGCCGCGCATCGAGCCGCAGCTCCACGTCCAGCCCCGCCACGCCGTACCGGTGCGACACCTGCCACGGCAGCCGCGTGCGCACATCCGCCGCCCCGCCGCGCGCCGGCGCCGGCCCGGGCTCCGCCGCCCACGCCACGACCGGCGCCTCGTCCGCCACCACGTCGAGCGACCAGGCCGCGACTTCCCCCCCGCCGCGCCGCACCGACAGCGCCCCGCCCGCGTCGAGCACCCGCTCCAGCTGCCAGCTCGTCGGATCGAGCGCCACAAACGCCTGCGTCGCCTTGCCCAGCACCAGCGTCGGCGCCGCGCTCCCCCCCGTCAGGCTGACCTGCAGCTTCGAGCCCTGCGGCACGCTGACATGCGCCGGCGGGCTCGCGGGATGGAGGAACACCGGCGGCAGCCCGGTGGACGGCGGCGGCGTGATCCACGCCTGCAGCACCGGCGCCACGACAGGCGGCCCGGGCGGCAGGGCAGGGGTGAACGCCGCCGCCAGCCGCGGCCCCGTGTCCGGCCCCGCCACCACCAGCGACGCCGCCAGCCCCACGATCACCAGCCCCCGCAGCGCCCGCAGATCCCGCCCCGCGAGCACCGACCGCGGCGCCCCCACCCGCAGCCGCCCCAACTGCGCCGCCGCCCGCGCCACGTGCGCCCCCCACAACGGGTCCGCGCCCGCCGCGTCGCCCGCCCCCGCCGGCCGGTCCGCGAGCACCCGCAGCGGCTGGTGCCGCAGCCCCGACGCCACCTCCAGCCTGCGGTCCACCTCGCCCGCCGCCGGCGCGCGCAGCGGCCGCACCTCCCGCCACAGCAGCAGCAGAACCCCCGCCGGCACCGCCAGCGTCAGCGCCGCGCGCCCCTCTGCCGGCAGCACCGCCACCCCGCCCAGCAGCGCCACGGCCGAGTACCCCCCGACCAGCGCCGCCGCCGGCCACGCCGCCGGCCACAGCCGCTCGGCCCACAGCACCGCGCGCGCCTGCCCCCGCTTGCGCCCCAGCCGCGCCACCGCCCCGCGCGGCAGCCCCCCGACGCCCCCGCCCTCGCCGCCGGAAGGCGCCGCGCCGCTCACCCCCGCCCGCCCGCGCGCCGCAGCCCGGCCTCCGCCGCCCCCCGCTCCGGCAGGATGTCGCGCGCCCACAGCGACTCCACCGGCGCGCGCGGCAGGATCAGCTGCGCCCGCCCGTCCTCGACCATCACCGCCGCCGCCCCCGGCCTCGCATTGTACCCCGAGCTCATCACCGCCCCGTACGCCCCCGCGTCCAGCACCGCGACCAGCGCCCCCTCCGCCAGCGCCGGCAGCCTGCGCCCCCGCGCCAGGATGTCCGCGCTTTCGCACACCGGCCCGACCACCTCCGCCGGGCTCGCCTCGCCCCCCGCGTCCACGGCCCCCACCGCCAGCACCCCGTGCCACGCGTCGTAGAGCGCCGGCCGCGCCAGCTCCGTCATCGCCGCGTCCAGCACCACGAACCTGTGCCCCCCGCTCCGCTTCGCCCGCACCACCGACGCGAGCAGCACCCCCGCCGGCCCCACCAGCCACCGCCCCGGCTCGACCATCAGCCGCACGCCCAGCCCGCCCAGCTCCGCCCGGATCGCCCCCGCCCAGACCTCCGGCGACCCCGCCGCCTCGTCGCGGTACGAGATCCCCAGGCCCCCCCCGCAGTCCACGACCTCGACCGCGTGCCCCGCCGCCCGTATCTCGCCCACCAGCCCCGCGACCCGCCGATACGCCGCCCGGAACGGCCCCCCCTCTGCGATCTGGCTCCCGATGTGCACCGCGAGCCCGACCGGCCGCACCCCCGCCATCCCCGCCGCCCGCGCGTACAGCGCCACGGCCTCCCCGTAGGCGATGCCGAACTTGTCGCCCGCCCGCCCCGTGCTGATCTTCTCGTGCGTGCCCGCGTCCACGTCCGGGTTCACCCGCAGCGCCACCGGCACCACCCGCCCCATCGCCGCCGCGATCCTCGACAGCGCCTCAAGCTCCTCCGCGCTCTCGACGTTGACCTGCCCCACGCCCTCCGACGCCGCGAGCCGCAGCTCCTCGTCCGTCTTCCCCACCCCCGAGAACACGATCTCCCCGGCCGCCACCCCAGCCCGCCTGGCCCTCAGCAGCTCCCCCGCGCTGACCACGTCCGCGCCGAGCCCCTCCTCGCGCAGCACCCGCAGCACCGCCAGGTGGTCGTTCGCCTTCACCGCGTAGTGCACCGCGACGTCCTGCCCCGCGAACGCCGCCCGCAGCGCCCGCGCCCGCGCCCGCAGCGTCCCCGCCCCGTACACCCAGCAAGGCGTGCCGAACTCCGCCGCCACCCCCGCCAGGCTCACGCCCTCCAGCAGCAGCCCGTCGCGCGCATGCATCGCGAGCTGCGACCGCCGCGCCAGCAGCTCGGCCGGGCAGGGGTCGCTGTCTGGGTCGTGCGCGGGCTTGTCCATCGCCCAGAGATAACGGTTCGCCCGCGCCCCCTACAAGGCCGCGCCCCCGCTCACCGCCGCCGCAGGTTCTCCCCGCCGTACAGCGACGGCGGCGTATACGGCAGCCCCGTGCCCGGCAGCGCCTCGGTGAACGGCGCGCCGTACACGTCGAGGTTCCCCGCCCGCGGCGGCGGCGGCGCGGCCGTCGCCTGCGGGGACGGTCCGACATTGAGCGCCGGCCCCGACAGCCCGCTGCCGAACGCCCCCGCGCCCGGCGCAGGCGCGTTGACCATCGGCGGCGGCACCACCTGCGCCACGGCAGGGCCGGCAAGGAACAGGGCAAGGCAGAACGCGGGAAGGCGCATCGCGGGGTCTCCGGTCAGAAGGAAGCAAGCAAGCATGAGGCTCCGCCTCAAACTCCGCCAAAGGCTCGCCTTTGGAATCCCCTACTCAAGTGAACGGTTTCCAAAAGCCCCCGGCCTCTGGCGGGTTCGGGCAGGGCCCGACCTTACCTCACCTTGATCACCGCCGTCCTTCGCGCGAACGCCACGAAGTCCAGCCGCCGCGCATACGCCCGCACGAAAGCGTCCGGCTCCGCGTCGAGGTCGGTGTAGCGGTCCCCCACCAGGTAGTCCGACATCGCCTGCAGGTAGCGCGCCGGCGACACCTTCGCCCCCCCGCCATACTGCACGGCCAGCGCCCCGTAGCTCGTGTCGATGTCCTCCACGACGTAGAACCCCCCCGGAACCACGTGCGGCAGCAGCACCTGCAGCGTCAGGATCTGGTGCGCCCAGACGTGCGACCCGTCGTCGATCACGATGTCGAACGGCCCGTGCGCGGCCGCGACCTCCGCCAGCCGCGCCGCGTCCGACTGGTCCAGAACCTCGACCGAAACCCGCCCGCCCGCGAACCGCGCCGTGTCCGGGTTGATGTCCGCGCCCACGACGAGCGCGTGCGGAAAGAACTCCGCCCAGGTCTGCAGCGACTGCCCCTCCCACACGCCGATCTCGAGCACGCGCAGCGCCCGCTCACGCATCGGCGCGAAGAACGACTCGTACACCCTGAGGAAATCGTGGTGGCGCGACGACTTGTCCGTCCCCCGCCGCAGCCCGATCGCATCCAGCCCCGGCCGCTCCGCCCCGCCATCGACCACCGACCACCCCCAGGAAAACGGCTCTTCCCCGAAAGAAAGAACCAAGGAACTTCCGCCAACAAGACCCATGCCACACGGCGAGAACCGAACCCAAGCCGGCAAAGTCTTTTTGCTTCTTTTTCTTCAGAAAAAGAAGGCCTTGCTTCCTTGCGCTCTCCCGCACCCTGCTCAGTACGTCGGATACATGCGCGGATAGGTGATCTGGTCCACCGGCCCGGGCGCTGCCGGCGCGCCCTTCTTGCCGCACCCTGCGACGAGCGTGACCGCGAGCAGCGCTGCCAGCCACTTCATGCCCGTGCTCCCGTGCCGCCGGCGAGCGCCGCGCGCCACCGCGCCGCCTCGCGCGCGACGTTGGCTGGCGCCGTGCCCCCCTGGCTGACGCGCGACGCGATGGACGCCTCCACGCCGAGCACCCCGAACACGTCCTGGGTGATCCCTGCCTCCTCCGCCTGCATCTCCGCCAGGCTGAGCCCCGCCAGATCCACGCCCCGCGCTTCGGCCGCGGCGACGAGCCGCCCGGTGACGTGGTGCGCCGTGCGGAACGGCAGCCGCAGCACGCGCACGAGCCAGTCCGCGAGGTCCGTCGCCGTGGAGAACCCCGACCCCGCCATCGCCCGCATCCGCGCGGTGTCGGCCTGCAGGTCGCGCACCATCCCCGCGATGGCGGCGAGTGCCAGCGCCAGGGCGTCGGCCGCGTCGAACACGCCTTCCTTGTCCTCCTGCGTGTCCTTGGC
>JBPBQS010000294.1:0-7522 GCA_050920955.1 Janthinobacterium lividum
CCGCCGCGCCCTGCTCAAGGGCATGGTCGGGCTCCCCGCCGCCGCCCTGTTCGCCCCGGCGCTGACCGGCCAGGCGCGCGCCGCGATGCTGCCGACCGCGCAGGTCAACACCTCCGGCCTGGCCGTGACCGACACCGAGGTCACCGTCGGCATCCTGCACTCCACCAGCGGCACGATGGCGCTCAGCGAGACCGGCGCCACCGAGGCCGAGAAGCTCGCCATCTCCCAGATCAACGAGTCCGGCGGCGTGCTCGGCCGCAAGATCAAGATCATCCAGGAGGACGGCGCGTCGGACTGGCCGACGTTCGCCGAGAAGGCGCGCAAGCTGCTGCAGAACGACCACGCCGCCGCGATCTTTGGTTGTTTCACCTCTGCATCGCGCAAAGCGGTGCTGCCGGTGGTCGAGCAGTATAACGGGATGCTCTACTACCCGACCTTCTACGAGGGCCTGGAGCAGTCCAAGAACGTGATCTACACCGGCCAGGAGGCGACGCAGCAGATCCTCGCCGGGCTCGACTGGATCATCAAGGAGAAGCAGGCCAAGACCTTCTTCCTGATCGGCTCGGATTATATCTGGCCACGCACCGTGAATAAGATCGCGCGCCGCCACATCGAGGGCATCCACAAGCTCAAGGTCGTCGACGAGCAGTACTTCCCGCTCGGCTCGACCCAGTTCAACTCCGTCATCAACAAGATCAAGCTGTACAAGCCCGACGTGATCTACACCGAGATCGTCGGCGGCTCCAACGTCGCCTTCTACAAGCAGCTCAAGGCCGCCGGCATCGACCTCTCCAAGCAGAACCTGATGACCATCTCGGTGACCGAGGACGAGATCGTCGGCATCGGCGGCGAGAACATCGCCGGCGCCTTCGCCTGCATGAAGTACTTCCAGTCCCTCGACAACGCCAACAACAAGGCCTTCGTCGCCGCCTTCAAGAAGATGTACGGCGAGGCCGCCGTGATCGGCGACGTGACCCAGGCCGCCTACCTCGGCCCCTGGCTCTGGAAGCTCACCGTGGAAAAAGCGGGCTCCTTCGACGTCGACAAGATCGCGGTCGCCTCGGGCGGCATCGTGTTCGACAAGGCGCCCGAGGGCTACGTCCGCATCCACGACACCAACCACCACCTGTGGAGCCGCACCCGCGTCGGCCGCGCCCGCACCGACGGCCAGTTCGACGTGATCTACGAGACGCCGGAGCTGATCGAGCCCAACCCGTTCCCCAAGGGCTACCAGTAGGCAAGCAAGGCCAAAGGCTCCGCCTCTGGACTCCGCCAAAGGCTCGCCTTTGGAAACCATTACGGGAGAGATTCCTTGCACGCCGCTTGCAGGGAGCCTCTCGTATGCCGGTCCAGGGGCGCTGCCCCTGGCGGGTCCAGGGCAGCGCCCTGGCCTTCCTTTCCTACCCTCGGGAGTCCACCCCATGGCCGGCTACTCGCTCGGCGACCTCGGCTCCATCTTCGCGATGCAGGGCTTCGCCGGCCTGATCCTGTTCTCCGTCTTCGTCCTGATGGCGCTGGGCCTCGCGATCATCTTCGGCCAGATGGGCGTCATCAACATGGCGCACGGCGAGTTCATGATCCTCGGTGCCTACACGACGTTCCTGTGCTCGCGCGTGGTGCACGACTACGCGCCGGTGCTGTTCGGCGTGTACTTCTACGTGGCCATCGTCCTGGCCTTCTGCGTGTCCGGCGGCGTGGGCATGTTCGTGGAATGGGCGCTGATCCGCCACCTGTACAAGCGCCCGCTCGACACGCTGCTCGCGACCTGGGGCCTGAGCCTGATCATGCAGCAGGTGTTCCGCTCCGTGTTCGGCGCGCGCGAGGTCGGCGTGGACCTCCCCGACTGGATGATGGGCTCGGCCTCGGTCAGCGACACCATCCAGATCCCCATCAACGGCCTGATCGTGATCGCCGTGACGATCCTGGTGACCGCCGGCGTCTACGTCCTGCTGTTCCGCTCCGGCTGGGGCAAGCGCGTGCGTGCGGTGACGCAGAACCGTGCAATGGCCGGCGCCGTCGGCATCGACACCGAGCGCGTGGACCGCGCGACCTTCGGCATCGGCTGCGGCATCGCCGGCGTCGCGGGCGCCGCCTTCACCATGATGGGCTCGACCAGCCCGACCGCGGGCCAGCTCTACATCGTCGACACCTTCCTGATCGTGGTGTTCGGCGGCGCCCAGAGCATCCTGGGCACCATCGCGTCGGCGTTCACCATCTCGCAGACCCGCTCCACGCTGGAGTTCTTCCTGACCGGCTCCATGGCGCAGGTGATCGTGCTGCTCGCCGTGGTCGGCATCCTGATGCTGCGCCCGCAGGGCCTGTTCACGCTGAAGGTCAGACGATGAGCGCCACGACGACTGCCCCCGCCACGCAGCAGACCGGCCTGCTGGGCCGCAAGGACGTGCTGTTCATCGGCCTCTTCGCGGCCCTCATCATGGTCGTGATCCCGCTCGGCCTGGACCCGTTCCGCCTCGGCCTGGTCGGCAAGTACCTGACCTTCGGCTTCGTGGCGCTCGGCCTGGTGCTGTGCTGGGGCGACGCCGGCATCCTGAGCCTGGGGCAGGGGATCTTCTTCGGCCTCGGCGGCTACTGCATGGCGATGTACCTCAAGCTCGAGGCCTCCACCCCCGAGATCACCAGGATCCAGTCCACGCCCGGCATCCCGGACTTCATGGATTGGAACCAGATGACGGCGCTGCCCTGGTTCTGGGAGCCGTTCCACTCCCTCGCCTTCGCCCTCGTCGCCGTGCCCGTCGTGCCCATGCTCCTCGCGCTCCTGATCGGCGTGGCGATGTTCAAGCGCCGCGTCGGCGGCACCTACTTCGCCATCATCACCCAGGCGATCGCCTCGATCCTGACCATCCTGATCGTCGGCCAGCAGGGCTACACCGGCGGCATCAACGGCATCACCGACCTGCGCACCTTCGCGGGCTTCGACATCCGCTCCGACCGCGCCCACGAGATCCTCTACTTCGTCAACGCCGCCCTGCTGATCGCCAGCCTCCTGCTCTGCCAGTTCGTGCGCCGCTCCAAGCTCGGCCGCATCCTCGTCGCCATGCGCGACCGCGAGGACCGCGTGCGCTTCTCCGGCTACAGCGTCGCCGACTTCAAGATCTTCGTCTTCGCCCTCTCCGCGGCGCTGGCCGGCATCGGCGGCGCGATGTTCACGCTGCAGGTCGGCTTCATGTCGCCCTCCTTCGTCGGCATCGTCCCCTCCATCGAGATGGTGATCTACGTCGCCGTCGGCGGCCGCACCTCGCTCCTCGGCGCGATCTACGGCGCCCTGCTCGTCGGCTGGGCCCGCACGACCTTCTCCGAGGAGGTCCCCTCGCTGTGGCTGTTCGCGATGGGCGCGCTGTTCATCGGCGTGGTCGTGGCCTTCCCCGGCGGCCTGGCCGGCCTGTGGCGCGGAGGCCGGCTCGACCGCGCCACCGACCGCCTCCTCGGACGCGGCCCACGCGCCCCCGAACTCGCCGCCCCCCCACCGCCCGGCGAGCCCGCCTCCGCCCCGCCGGCCACGGTCGCGCACGGCATCGCCGCCGGGGTGACGAAGTGAGCGGCGTGTCGGCCGCCGTGGCGAACCTCGCCGCCGGCGCCGCCGCCGTCACCGCCCCCGCGCCCGAGTTCCTGCTCGCCGTGGAGGGCCTCGGCGTCTCCTTCGACGGGTTCCGCGCCGTCGACGACCTGTCGTTCTACATGGACCCCAACGAGATCCGCGTGATCATCGGCCCCAACGGCGCCGGCAAGACCACGGTGCTCGACCTCATCTGCGGCCGCACCAGGGCCACCTCCGGCTCCGTGAAGTTCCGCGGCCGCGAGCTGACCCGCCTCAAGGAGCACCAGATCGTCCACGCCGGCGTGGGCCGCAAGTTCCAGACGCCCTCGATCTACGAGGACCTCACCGTCTTCGAGAACCTGGAGATCTCCTTCCCGCGCGGCCGCACCGTGTTCGGCGCGCTCATGTTCCGCCGCGACGCCGCCGTCCGCGAGCGCGTCCAGGAGATCGCCGAGAGCATCTTCCTCGCCGACCAGCTCGGACGCGAGGCCGCCTTCCTCAGCCACGGCCAGAAGCAGTGGCTGGAGATCGGCATGCTGCTGATCCAGGACCCCGCCCTGATGATGCTCGACGAGCCCGTCGCCGGCATGAGCGTGAGCGAGCGCCACAAGACGGCGGAGCTGCTCAACCGCATCATCCAGCACCGCTCCGTGCTGGTGATCGAGCACGACATGGGCTTCGTCGAGGACATCGCCCACAAGGTCACCGTCCTGCACCAGGGCCGCATCATCTCCGAGGGCTCGATGGCCCACGTGAAGGCCGACCCGCGCGTCGTGGAGGTCTACCTTGGGCACTGAGCAAGGCAGCAAGGCCAGGGCCCTGCCCTGGACCCGCCAGGGCGAGCCGCCCTGGACTGGCCTCCTTAAGTCAAGGGATCAAAGGGTCCTCGGACCCTTTGCGGGTTTGGGCAGAGCCCATGCTTGCTTCCTTCCCTTCGCAGGAGCCCCCCGATGAGCGACCTGGCGGAGCACCTCCCCGACGCCGGCCTGTCCGCTGCCGCCGCTGCGTCGCTGCACGCCGGCCGCGCCCACGCCGGCCCCCTGACCCTGCGCGGCCTGCGCGCCGCCTACGGCCAGAGCGAGGTCCTGCACGGCCTCGACCTGGAGGTCGCGCCTGGCGAGATCGTCGCCGTGCTCGGCCGCAACGGCATGGGCAAGACGACGCTGATGAAGTCGCTGATCGGCCTCGTGCCGGTGAGCGGCGGCGAGCTTCTCCTCGGCGGCCGCCCGCTCAACGCGCTGCGCACGCACCAGCGCGTCGCCGCCGGCCTGGCCTACGTGCCGCAGGGCCGCATGATCTTCCCCGCGATGACGGTGGAGGAGAACATCGAGACCGGCCTCTTCGTGCGCGGCGCGAAATCCGTCCCCCCGCACCTCTACGAGCTGTTCCCCGTCCTCCTCGAAATGCGTGCCCGCCGCGGCGGCAACCTCTCCGGCGGCCAGCAGCAGCAGCTCGCGATCGCCCGCGCGCTCGCCACCGCACCCTCGGTGCTGCTTCTCGACGAGCCGACCGAGGGCATCCAGCCCTCGATCATCCTCGAACTCGCCCGCACGCTGCGCCGCATCCGCGACGAGACCGGCCTGTCGATCGTGGTGTCCGAGCAGGTGCTGAGCTTCGCGCTGAGCGTGGCCGACCGCGTGCTGGTGATCGAGGGCGGCCGCATCGTCCACGAGAGCCTGCGTGCCGACATCGACGAGGCCCGCGTCGCCCGCTTCCTCGCCGTCTGAAACGAACACCCAGTAACGCCGGTCCAGGGCGGCTCGCCCTGGCGGGTCCAGGGCAGAGCCCTGGCCTTCCTTACCAACCAATACGGGGAGAAAACGAATGACCGAGACCCTGATCAAGGTGGACCTGACGCAGTCCCCCTACGAGAACGACCAGGTGCACAACCGCTGGCACTCCGACCTGCCGATGGCGGTGACGGTGAAGCCTGGCGACGACTTCATCCTGGAGTGCCACGACTGGACCGGCGGCTTCATCAAGAACGACGAGTCCGCCGCCGACGTCCGCGACATCGACCTCTCCATCGTCCACTTCCTCAGCGGCCCGGTGGGCGTCGAGGGCGCCGAGCCCGGCGACCTGCTGGTCGTCGACCTGCTCGACATCGGCGCCTTCCCCGACACGCAGTGGGGCTTCAACGGCGTCTTCTCGAACAGGAACGGCGGCGGCTTCCTGACCAAGCAGTACCCCGAGGCGATGAAGTCGATCTGGGACTTCAAGGGCATGTTCGCCTCCTCGCGCCACGTCCCCAACGTCAGCTTCGCCGGCATGATCCACCCCGGCCTGATCGGCTGCCTGCCGTCCAGGGACCTGCTGGAGACCTGGAACACCCGCGAGCAGGGCCTGATCGACACCGACCCGACGCGCTCGCCCGCCTCTCCCCCCCTCGCGTGCCCGCCCTTCGCGCCGACCGCCCACATGGGCCGCATGAAGGGCGAGGCCCGCGACAACGCCGCCACCACGGGCGCCCGCACCGTCCCGCCCCGCGAGCACGGCGGCAACTGCGACATCAAGGACCTCTCGCGCGGCGCCAAGATCTACTTCCCCGTCTACGTCCCCGGCGCCGGCCTGTCCGTGGGCGACCTGCACTTCAGCCAGGGCGACGGCGAGATCACCTTCTGCGGCGCCATCGAGATGCCCGGCTGGGTCCACATGCGCGTCAACCTGATCAAGGGCGGCATGGCGAAGTACGGCATCAAGAACCCGATCTTCAAGCCGAGCCCGATCAAGCCCGTCTACAACGACCACCTGATCTTCGAGGGCATCTCCGTCGACGAGGACGGCGGGCAGCACTACCTCGACGTGACCGTCGCCTACCGCCAGGCCTGCCTCAACGCCATCGAGTACATGAAGAAGTTCGGCTACACCGGCGGCCAGGCCTACTCCATCCTCGGCTGCGCCCCCGTCCAGGGCCACGTCAGCGGCGTCGTCGACGTCCCCAACGCCTGCGCCACCCTCTGGCTGCCCACCGGCATCTTCGACTTCGACATCAACCCCGGCGCCGACGGCCCCACGCCCGGCGTCAAGCCCGGCACCGACGTCCTCCACGCGCCGGACATCGCATAAGGTAGCAAGGCCTTCTTTTTCTGAAGAAAAAGAAGCAAAAAGACTCTGCCACGAAGGGCTCCGTGCGACACGCCCTGCACGGGGCTCGCACGCGGCAGGGCAGGGGGCGCGGCGCCGAAACCGCTTGTCTCCGCGCCCGGTCCCGGCGTCTGCTCGCCGTGCGATACGCCTGACGCCGGAAGGAACGCCAGAATGCCCGTCTACGACTACGGCTGCGCGCAGTGCGGCCCCTTCACCGAGCTGCGCCCCATGGTCGAGTTCGCCGACCCCCAGCCCTGCCCGGGCTGCGGCGAGGCCTCCCCCCGCATGATCCTGACCGCCCCGAGCCTCGCCATGATGGACGGCGGCCGCCGCCGCGCCTCCGCCACCAACGAGCGCAGCGCCAACGCCCCGCAACGCTCCTCCGCCTCCGGCCGCCACGCCCCCGGCTGCGGCTGCTGCTCCACCGCCAAGCCCGCGGCCCCCGCCGCCGCCAAGAGCTTCCCCGCCGCCCGCCCCTGGATGATCAGCCACTAGGGAAGCAAGGTTGAGGCTCTGCCTCAAACTCCGCCAAAGGCTCGCCTTTGGAATCCACGACTTAAGGAACGGGTTTCCAGAGGCCCCAGGCCTCTGGCGGGTCCGGGCGGAGCTGCCCAAAGGTTCCGATGGCCCTCTTGGGCCATTGGAATGGGCAGCGGAGGGGGAGCCCGGCCTTGCTTGCCTCAGACGTCGTCCGGGCTGAGCAACCCGACGCGCTCCGCCGAATCCCGGTGCACCTCCGCCTCGCGCTCCAGGTTCTTGGGAAACCGCGAGCGCCCCGCCTGGATCAGCGTCTTCTTCGCCTGCGACTCGTGCCACTGCCGCACGGCCAGCAGGGCGGCATCCCAGCCGCGCTGGAACTCTGGCGTGATGTCGTCGGCC
>JBPBQS010000013.1:0-7379 GCA_050920955.1 Janthinobacterium lividum
GGACGGAACGGTTGGGGTCCTGCGCTGTTCAGGTCTGATGGCTGCGGCCAGCCACGGCCGCGAGGAGCGCGCGCATGGGATACGTCGGCAACCGCGACATCATCTGCATCGGCGGCTCGTCCGGATCTACGGCCCCGCTGCGGGCGATCCTGGGGGCGCTTCCGGTCGACCTGCCGGCGTCGGTGTTCATCGTCGTGCACATCCCCGCGCGCAGCCTCGGCATCCTCGCCACCGTGGCGGCGGCGGCGGCGCACCTGCCGGTGCTCCAGGCCGAGGAAGGCATGCTGATCGAGCCGGGCCACGTCTATCTCGCGGTGCCGGACCACCACCTGATCCTGGCCAGGGGGCGCCTCAGGCTCGGGCGCGGGCCGCGCGAGAACATGGCGCGCCCGGCCATCGACCCGCTGTTCCGCTCCGCCGCCGCCATCTACGGGTCGCGGGTGATCGGCGTCGTGCTGTCCGGGCTGCTCAACGACGGGGCGGCGGGGCTTGAGGCGGTCAAGCGCTGCGGCGGGCTCGTCGTGGTGCAGGACCCGATGGACGCCATCGCCGACGAGATGCCGCGCGGCGCCATGCACGCCACCACGGTCGACCTGCTGGTTCCGGGCGCGCGCATCGGCGACGTGCTGTCCGAGCTGGTGCGAGAGCCGGCCGGGCCTGGCCTGCCGGTGCCTGCGGACATACGGCTGGAGGTGGACATCGCCGCGGGCGAGCGGTCGGACAGCGAGGTGATCGGCCGTTTCGCCACGCCGTCCGCCGTCACCTGCCCCAACTGCCACGGCGTGATGTCGATGGTGCGCGGTTCGAGGCCGCTGCGGTTCCGCTGCCAGGTCGGGCACGCCATGACCGCCGACATTCTCGCCCGCGAGCAGGAGGGCGCGGTGGACGAGGCCCTGCGCGTCGCTTTGCGCGTCATCGAGGAACGCGCGGAGCTGGTCACGCGCATGGCCGAGGACGCGCGCGACTCCGCCCGCCCGTCGGTGGCGACGCTGTACCAGGAGCGGGCGGTGGAGTACCGCCGCTACGCCGAGACCATACGCCGGGCCGTGCTGATGGCCATGGCACCGATCGCCCCCCAGCAGGACGAGGGGGGCCAGGAACAGCTGAACTGACGGGCAGGCGGAGGGCGACGCGCCGGGGATCCTGCCGTGCCGTCGATGGCCGGGCTTTCCCGTGCGCGCGTCTCGCGGCACAACCGGGCTGCGGGGTGGGGTGCTGGCGATGGACGACGACATGAACGACCCGGAGGTTGCCGCGGGGCAGGGCCGCAAGGCCGGCAGCCTTTCCAACCAGTGCGTCGTGCTGGTCATCGGCGCGCCCGCGACCAGGACGGATTCGCTGCTGCACGTGCTGGGCGGGCTGCCCACCGACATCAGCCTCACGGTCGTCGTCGCCATGCAGCACCCGGAGTTGTTCGACGAGGGCGGCTTCCGGAGCAGGCTCGGGGCGCAGGCGGAGACGATCGCCACCATCGCGGACGGCGCCCCGGTCGAGCCCGGACGCATCTACCTGCCCGAGCGCGGCACCCTCGTGACGGTGGAGGGCGGACGGTTCCGGACGCGGCCTGTCGAGGGGGCGTCCGAGGGGCACGCGACCATCGACAGCCTGTTCGTGTCCCTGGCCGCCGACCAGGACGGGCACACGATCGGGCTCGTGCTCGCCGGCACGGGCGGGGACGGCGTGCTGGGGCTGGCCGCGGTCAAGGAGGGCGGCGGCCTCACGCTGGCGGAGGCCGAGGCCGAGGCGGACGGCGGCAGGGACGCGCGCGGGCAGGCCCCGGCCAGCGCGTCGGCGATGGCCGACTTCGTGCTGTCCGCGGACGCGCTGCCGGCGCACATCGCGGTGCATGCGCGTCAGCTTGCCGGGATGCAGATGCCGCCGGACGGGGAGGCGCCGCTCGCCGGGACGGCACTCGCCGACGCGCTGGACCGGATCGCGGCCGTGCTCCTGGAGCGCACGGGGCACGACTTCCACGGCTACAAGCGCCCCACCTTCATGCGCCGGGTGCACCGCCGCATGGGCGTGACCGGGGCCGAGCGCATCGAGGACTACCTCGACACGCTGCGCGGCCGGCCGGAGGAGGCGCAGAACCTCTTCAACGACCTGCTGATCGGCGTCACGCGGTTCTTCCGCGATCCGCGCGAGTTCGGGTTCCTCGAGCGCGAGGTCGTGCCCAAGCTGTTCGGGAGCAAGGGGCGCGGCGAGCAGGTGCGGGTCTGGGTGCTCGGCTGCGCGAGCGGCGAGGAGGCGTACTCCATCGCCATCCTGCTGCGCGAGCACGCCGCCAGGATCGGCTCGGCTCCGGGCGTGCAGATCTTCGCCACCGACCTCGACACGCGCGCGCTGGCGGTCGCCCGCGTGGGGCGCTACCCGGCGACCATCGCCCAGGACGTGTCCCCGCAGCGTCTGGCGCGCTGGTTCACCGAGGAGGGCGCCACCTACACCGTGTCGCGCGAGCTGCGCGACGCCTGCGTGTTCTCGCAGCACAGCCTGGTCAAGGACACGCCGTTCTCGCGCCTCGACCTCGTGAGCTGCCGCAACCTGCTGATCTACCTCGGCCCGGAGCTGCAGGACCGGGTGATCCCGCTGCTCCACTTCGGGCTGGAGTCGGGGGGGTACCTGTTCCTCGGCGCGTCGGAGGGCATCGCGCGGCACGGCAAGTTGTTCGCGCCGGTGGAGCGCGGGATGCACATCTTCCGCAAGCTCGACACCGGGCGGCGCGTGCTGCCCGACTTCCCGGCCCGCGCCGTCGTGTCCGTGCCCGTGGGCAGCCCGGTGCGGCCGCGTCCCGGCCCGGTCGAGGCGGGGCTGCTGCGCCGCGCCGAGCGGCTGGCGGAGCGCCACGCCCCCGCCTATGCCGTCGTGGACGAGTCCCACGACGTGCTGCAGTTCTCGCCGCGCGCCGGGCGCTACATCCATCCCGCCGGGGGGGCGGCCAGCCTGGGCCTGCTCGACCTCGTGCACGCCGACCTGCACCTGCACCTGCGCGCCGCCCTGGGCGAGGCGGCGCAGCGGGGGGGCGCCGCGCGCGCCGACGGCATCCCGCTGGAGATCGACGGGAAGCGCTCGGCGGTGGACCTGGTCGTCGAGGCCATCCCCGGCGACGACGGCGCGCCATGCGGCTTCGTCGTGCTGTTCAAGGACGCCGCCCTGCCGCCGGGCGCGAACGCGGCCGTGGGCGGGGAGGCCGCGCCCGTGGCGTCGGTCGAGCACGTCCGGTGGCTGGAGGCGGAGTTGCGCACCACGCGCGAGCGGCTGCGCGCCATGGTCGAGCAGCTGGAGGGCGCCAACGAGGAGCTGAAGAGCTCCAACGAGGAATACCAGAGCCTGAACGAGGAGCTGCAGAGCGCCAACGAGGAGCTGGCGACCTCGAAGGAGGAGCTGCAGTCGCTCAACGAGGAGCTGACCACCGTCAACCACGAGCTGGCTCACCGCGTGGACGAGCTCGGGCGGGTCAACTCCGACCTCAAGAACCTGCTGCAGGCCACGCGCATCGCCACGCTGTTCCTGGACGGCAGGCTGCGGGTGACGAACTTCACGCCGGCGGCGGCGCAGGTGTTCCACCTGGTCGAGGCCGACCTCGGCCGGCCGATCGGGCACATCAAGTCGCGCGTGGCCTACGACGGGCTGCAGGAGGACGTCGCCCGGGTGCTCGACACCCTGCTGCCGCTGGAGCGCGAGGTGGAGGAGCCCGGCACGGGCGTGCGCTACATGGTCCGCGTGCTGCCCTACCGCAGCGTGGACAACGTGATCGCCGGCACCGTGGTGACGTTCACCGACGTCACCCAGGTCGCCCTGGCGCAGGAGCAGGTGCGCGACAGCGAGGCGCGGCTGCGCCTGGTGACCGACCGCATCCCGCAGTTCGTCTGGACCGCGGCGGGCACGGGCGAGTGGACCTGGGCCGGGCCGCAGTGGACGGAGTACACGGGCCAGGCGGAGCCGGACAGCCGCGGGCGCGGCCGGCTGCAGATGGTGCATCCCGAGGACCACGCGGCGGTCGAGGCGGCGTGGCTGGAGGCGGCCGAGGGCGGGGTGCTCGACGTGGAGCACCGCGTGCGGGCCGCGGACGGCACCTACCGCTGGTTCCATTCCCGCGCCACGCCGCTCGCGCACGGCGCGGGCACGGACGGGATGGAGTGGTTCGGCACGAGCACGGACATCCACGCGATGCGCGAGCTGCAGGAGCGCCAGGCGGTGCTGGTGGCGGAGCTGCAGCACCGCACGCGCAACCTGATCGCGGTGGTGCGCTCGGTCGCGGAGAAGACCCTGGCGGGCAGCGCCTCGCTGGACGAGTTCCGCCTGCGCTTCCGCGACCGCCTGTCGGCGCTGGCGCGGGTGCAGGGCCTGCTGTCGCGCCTGGCGGAGGGCGAGCGGGTGACGTTCGGCGCGCTGATCCGGGCCGAGCTGGCGGCGCTGGGCGCGCTCGACGCGGACGGGCGCGGCGCGCAGGTGACGCTGGACGGCCCGGCCGACGTGCGGCTGCGCTCGGCCGCGGTGCAGACCTTCGCGCTGGCGCTGCACGAGCTCGCCACCAATGCGGTGAAGCACGGCGCCCTGTCGCGGCCGGAGGGGCGGCTGCAGGTGCACTGGTACCTGGAGCAGGGCGAGCACGGGGAGCGGCGCCTGCGGGTGGAGTGGGAGGAGGCGGGCGTGGACGTGCCGGCCCCCGCCGGGCGCAGCGGCTACGGGCGCGAGCTGATCGAGCGCGCGCTGCCGTACCAGCTCGGGGCGGAGACGCGCTACGAGCTGGGGCCGGACGGCGTGCGCTGCACGATCGTGATGCCGGTTTCGACGGAGCCCGGGGAGAAGGACGCGCGGCCGGGGTGACGGCGAGGCCGAAGAAAGAAAGCGTGTTCTTCCCTGAAAGAAAGAACCAAAGAACTTCCAAAAATCGGCATCGTGCCCGACGTCGAGTGCAGGACTAATTTGCAGAAGTCTTTTTGCTTTTTTTTCTTCAGAAAAAGAAGGCCTTGCTTCCTGGGCTTGCTTGGCCCGGACGCGCCATGCGACCGTCCTCGCGACGACCTGTCCCGGGGGAACGCCCATGACCTGCCTGCACATCACCCGCGCCGCGGCCGGGGCGCTGTTCCTGGCCATGCCCGTCGCATGGGCTGCGGCGCCTGCGCCGCGCGACGTGCCCGCGAAGTCGGTCCCGGTCCCCGGCACCGTCAGCCCCGAGCTGCAGGCCGTGATCGCGCAGCCGCTGCGCGCCGGGTGGGACACGCCGCCGACGACGCCGGAGGGCTGGGCGCAGCTCGCCGCGCAGACCGAGGCGAGCGTCGGCGCGACCACGCAGCCGATGGCCGACCGGCTGCACGTGGACATCGCGCCGTCCACCATCGGCGGCGTGAAGGTCTACGTCCTGACGCCGCGCGATGTCTCGTTGCGCAACAAGAACCGTCTGCTGGTGCACGTGCATGGCGGCTGCTACGTGCTGAATCCGCACCTGGCGGCGCTGCCGGAGGCGGTGCAGGTGGCGGCGGCGAGCGGCATCAGGACGATCGCGGTCGACTACAGGATGCCGCCCGAGGCGTATTTCCCCGCCGCCCTGGACGACGCGATGGCCGTCTACAAGGCGGCGACGGCGATGGTGCCGCCGGGCAACCTCGGCGTGTTCGGCAGCTCGGCCGGGGGCGCGCTGACGCTGGAGATGATGCTGCGGGCGAAGGCCGAGGGGCTGCCGGTGGCGGGCGCGATCGCGCCGGGCACGCCGATGGCGGACGCGACGAACGCCGGCGACACGTTCCAGACCAGCGCGCTGCTCGACGACGTGCTGGTCTCGCCCACGGGTTTCTGCGACGCGGCGACGCGGTTCTACGCGCAGGGGCACGACCTGGCGGACCCGATGCTGTCGCCGCTGCACGGCGACCTGCACGGCTTCCCGCCGACGATCCTGACCAGCGGCACGCGCGACCTGCTCCTCAGCAACACGGTGCGGACCAACCAGAAGCTGCGCGAGGCGGGGGTCGAGACGCGGCTGCAGGTGATGGAGGGCGAGTCGCACGCGCAGTTCTACCGCGACGACCGCATCCCCGAGGACCGTTTCGCGATCGGCGAGATCGCCGCGTGGTTCGACGCGAAGCTTGGCCAGTGAGGGTTGCCGGGCGGTTCCTGGCGCTGGCGCTGCTGCTGTCGGGCGCGCCGGCGCTCGCGGACGAGGCGGGTCTGCAGCGCTTCGGCGAGGGGGACCTGCCGCTGGAGAACGGCGGCGTCATCCATGACTTCGCCATCGCCTACATGACGGAAGGCACGCTGAACGCCGCGAGGTCGAACGCGGTGCTGATGGTCACGGCGATCGGGGGCAACCACCACCGCATCGACTTCCTGATCGGGCCGGGCAAGGGCATCGACACCGACCACCTGTTCGTCATCAAGACGGACGCGATCGGCAACGGGCTGACGACCTCGCCCAGCACCAGCACCACCCAGCACGGGCCGGACTTCCCGCACTTCACCATACGCGACATGGTCGAGAGCCAGTACCGGCTGCTGCAGCATCTCGGCATCACGCACCTGGTCGCGGTCGCGGGCGCGTCGATGGGCGGGATGCAGACGCTGCAGTGGGGCGTGTCGCACCCCGCCATGATGGACAGCCTGGTCGCGCTCACGCCGATGGCGCGCACGTCGGCCTGGTCGATCGCCGTCAACCACGCGACGCGCCGGGCGCTGATGCTCGACCCGGCGTTCCAGGGCGGGCGCTACGCGACGCAGCCGGTCGACGGCTGGCGGATGCGGGCCGACGTGCTGCAGGTGCTGGCGACGCGCACGCCCGAGGCCATGCGGAAGCAGTTCGCCGAGCCGGCGCAGGTCGAGGACTGGATCGCCAGCCAGGAGGACGCGGTGGTCAAGGCGGGCTTCGACGCCAACGACTGGATCGCGCAGACCTGGGCCTACGACCGACACAACGTCGGCGACACCCCGGTGGACGGCGCGGCGCCGTTCGGGGGCGACCCGGTGCGCGCGCTGCACGCCGTGAAGGCGCGGGCGCTGCTGATGTCGGGCGAGCTCGACCTCTACAACCCCGTCGAGGAGGGGATCGCCGCGGCCGAGGCGATTCCGGACGGGCGGCACGTGACGATCCCGTCCGTCCAGGGCCACGTCGCCGCCTCGCCGGGGTACAGGCCGGCGGACCTGGAGTTCATCAACGCCACGGTGCGCGGCTTCCTGGACCAGGGCGCGCGGCCGTAGGGCGGGGCCGCGTATCTCACATCAGCTTGCGCATCCGGTCCGCCATGTCCTTCGGGCTGGTGCCGGTGCCGAAGATCGCCACGAACTTTCCGGCGGGGTCCATCAGGTAGATGATCGAGCTGTGGTCCATGTCGTAGCCACCGGACTTGTTCGGGTGCTTGGCCGCGTAGACCCGGTACTCCTTCTCCGCC
>JBPBQS010000337.1:0-7329 GCA_050920955.1 Janthinobacterium lividum
GCGCATCGTCCTCGGCCTCGACCCCGCCTTCGAGGGCAGCGTCGCCCGCCCCCCCGGCCCCGCCGGCGTGGTGTTCCAGGAGCCCCGCCTCGCCCCCTGGCTCGACGTCGCCGCCAACCTCCGCCTCGTCGCCCCCGCGCTGGACGCCGCCGCGACCACCGCCCTCCTCGCCCCCCTCGGCCTGGCCGGCACCGAGCGCATGCGCCCCGCTGCCCTCTCGCTCGGCATGCAGCGCCGCGTCGCCCTCGCCCGCGCCCTGGCCATCCGCCCGCAGTGGCTGGTGCTCGACGAGCCCTTCGCCTCCCTCGACCCCGGCCTCGCCGCGAGCCTCGGCGCCATCGTCGCCCGCCACGCCCGCGACACCGGCGCCATCGTCCTCCTCACCACCCACGAGCTGGACCAGGCCCTGGCCCTCGCCACCCGCATCCTCGTGCTCTCCGGCCGCCCCGCCACCCTTGCCGCCGACATCCCCGTCCCCCCGGGCGACCACGCCGGGCTGCGGGCCGACCTCCTGTCACGCTTCGCCTTCCTCGGCGGCGGCGCGGAGCAAGGTTGAGGCTCTGCCTCAAACTCCGCCAAAGGCTCGCCTTTGGAATCCATGACTTAAGTGAGGCCAGTCCAGGGCGGCTCGCCCTGGCGGGTCCGGGCAGAGCCCGGCCTTGCTTCCTTCCGCCCCCCGCCCGCACTACCCTGCCGCCAACGCCGCGCGACGGCACGCACCCGGGGAGGCTCGCCATGGCACGAACGCCAGGCTTCTGGATCATCGCGGCCACGCTCCTGGCCGCCACCGCCGCGCACGCCGCCGACGCGCCGCGCCCCGAGCGGTTCTTCGTCTACAACCTGACCGCGGCGAGCGACCTGAGCGGCATCTACCTGGCCCCCGCCGGCACCACGAACTGGGGACCCAACCAGGCGCTGAACGACAAGGACGGCCAGGTCGACCCCACCGAGCGCCTGCCGGTCAAGGGCATCGCCCACGGCGTGTTCGACGTCCGCGCCGTGACCACGAAGGGCCACGAGTGCGTCAAGAAGTCCGTGGACCTGACCCACGAGACGACCTTCGACATCAGGGACGCCGACCTGGCCTGTCCCTGACCACGCACCCTGCCCCGGACCGGCACACCGATCGCTTCCCTAAGGATCGTTTCCAAAGGCGAGCCTTTGGCGGGTCCAGGGCAGAGCCTTGGCCTTCCTTCCCGAAGCCTCAGCCCGCCTTGACCTTCGGCGCAAGCTCCACCTTCAGCGACAGCTCCCGCAGCCTGGCAGCATCGACCGGCGCCGGCGCCCCCATCATCAGGTCCTCGCCCTGCTGGTTGAGCGGGAACAGGATCACCTCGCGGATGTTTGGCTCGTCGGCGAGCAGCATCACCATCCGGTCGATCCCCGGCGCCGACCCGCCGTGCGGCGGCGCCCCGAAGCGGAACGCGGCCAGCATCCCCCCGAACCGCGCCTCGACGTCCGCCTCGCTGTAGCCCGCGATCCCGAACGCGCGGACCATGATGTCCGGCCGATGGTTGCGGATCGCACCTGAGCTCAGCTCGATCCCGTTGCACACGATGTCGTACTGGAACGCCTTGACCGCGAGCGGGTCCTGCGTCTCAAGCGCCTCCATGCCCCCCTGCGGCATCGAGAACGGGTTGTGGCTGAAGTCGACCCGCCCTGTCTCCTCGTTCATCTCGAACATCGGGAAGTCCACCACCCAGCAGAACCGGAACGCGCCCTGCTCGACGAGCCCCAGCTCCTCCGCCACCCGCGTCCGCACCAGGCCGCTGAACTTCCTCGCCTCGTCGCGCGGCCCCGCCGCGAAGAACACCGCATCCCCCGGCCCGATGCCGCACGCGACCCGGATCGCCTCCGCCCGCTCCGGCTCCAGGTTCTTCGCGATCGGCCCCTTCGCCCCCTCCGCGTCGAACGTGATGTAGCCGAGCCCGCCCGCCCCGCTTTCCCGCGCCCAGGCGTTGAGCTTGTCGAAGAACGAGCGCGGGTTCGCCCCCGCCCCAGGCGCCGGGATCGCGCGCACCACGCCCCCCGCCCCCGCGATCTTTGCGAACAGCCCGAACCCCGAACCCGCATAGTGCTCGGTGACGTCCGTGATGAGCAGCGGATTGCGCAGGTCCGGCTTGTCGTTGCCGTAACGCAGCATCGACTCGTCATACGGGATGCGCCGGAACGGCGCCGCATCCACGGTGCGCCCGCCGCCGAACTCCTCGAACAGCCGGCCGATCACCGGCTCAAGCACGGCGAACACGTCTTCCTGGGTGCAGAAGCTCATCTCCAGGTCGAGCTGGTAGAACTCGCCCGGCGACCTGTCCGCCCGCGACGCCTCGTCGCGGAAGCACGGCGCGATCTGGAAGTAGCGGTCGAACCCCGCCACCATCGCGAGCTGCTTGAACTGCTGCGGCGCCTGCGGCAGTGCGTAGAACGTCCCCGGATGCACCCGGCTCGGCACTAGGAAGTCGCGCGCCCCTTCCGGGCTGGACGCGGTCAGGATCGGCGTCTGGAACTCCGTGAATCCCTGCCCCGCCATCCGCGCGCGCAGGCTCGCGATCACCGCCGAGCGCAGCATGATGTTGCGGTGCGTCCGCTCCCGCCTGAGGTCGAGGAACCGGTAGCGCAGCCGCAGCTCGTCCGGGAAACTCTCGCCGCCCGCCACCTGCATCGGCAGCACGTCCGCGCTGGACTGCACCACGACGTCGCCCGCGCGCAGCTCGATCTCGCCGGTCGGCAGCTTCGGGTTCACCGTCGCCCCCTCGCGCCGCACCACCGGCCCGCTCACCGTGATGACGCTCTCCACGCGCAGCGCGTCCACCGCGTCGAACGCCGGCGACCCCTGCGCGAACACCACCTGCGTCAGCCCGTAGTGGTCGCGCAGGTCCACGAACAGCAGCCCGCCGTGGTCGCGCTTGCTGTGCACCCAGCCGGAGAGGCGCACCTCCTGGCCGGCGTCGGAACCGCGGAGCTGGCCGCAGGTGTGGGTGCGGTAGGCATGCATGGGCGCGGTCCTGCGATCGGAGGGAGGCGGCAGAACAACCGCCGCCATCCCGGCAAGTCAAGGCTCGCCGGCCCGCCACGGCAGGCAGGCAAGGAAGCAAGGTCGAGGCTCCGCCTCAAACTCCGCCAAAGGCTCGCCTTTGGAATCCTCTACTGAAGGGATGCGTTCCAAGGGCGCAGCCTTTGGCGGAGCTCGAGGCGGAGCCTCGACCTTGCTTTGCCCCCCACCACCCCGGCGTGTATGACCGTGCGATGCCCCGCCCCGACCGTGCCGCCTTCCCGACCCCGTCCCTCGTGACCGACTCCTCGGCCCTGGACGCGCTCTGCACCCGCCTGCGGGCCGAGCGCGTCGTCACCGTCGACACCGAGTTCATGCGCGAGCGCACCTATTGGCCGGAGCTGTGCCTGGTCCAGCTCGCCGGCGGCGAGGACGTCGCGGTCGTGGACAGCCTCGCCCCCGGCCTCGACCTGGCCCCCCTCGGCGCGCTGCTGGCCGACACGAACGTCACCAAGGTGTTCCACGCCGCCCGCCAGGACGTGGAGATCTTCCTCCAGATGTTCGGCGCCGTGCCCACGCCGCTGTTCGACACGCAGGTCGCCGCCATGGTCGCGGGCTTCGGTGACCAGGTCGGCTACGACGCGCTGGTCGCCTCGCTGTGCGGCGGCCAGATCGACAAGGCGCACCGCTTCAGCGACTGGTCCGCCCGCCCCCTGTCGCGCGCGCAGCTTGACTACGCCGCCGCCGACGTGACCTGGCTGCGCGTGGTCTATGACCGCCTGTGCGAGAAGCTCGCCCGCGAGGGCCGCCTGGAGTGGGTCGCCGAGGAGATGGCCGTGCTCACGGTCCCCGAAACCTACCGCCCCGACCCCGAGCGCCTGTGGGAACGCCTCAAGCCGCGCACCGGCAACCGCCGCATGCTGGGCCAGCTCCGCGCCGTCGCCGCCTGGCGCGAGCGCGAGGCGCAGCGCGTCAACGTCCCCCGCGGCCGCCTGCTCAAGGACGAGTGCCTGCTCGAACTCGCCGCAACCACGCCGCGCGACGCCGACGCCCTGGGCCGCGTGCGCGGCATCACCCGCGGCTTCGCGGAGGGCAGGAGCGGCCAGGCCCTGCTCGCAGCCATCGCCGAGGCCGCCGCCCTGCCCGAGGACGCGCTGCCGGAGAGCCCGTCCACACGCGACGGCCCGCGCCCGTCGCCCGCGCTGGTCGCCCTGCTCAAGGTCCTGCTGGCCGCCAAGGGCGAGCAGCACCAGGTCGCGACCCGCCTGCTCGCCTCGTCCGACGACATCGACCGCCTCGCCACCGAGGACCAGCCCGACATCGCCGCCCTCTCCGGCTGGCGGCGCGAGGTGTTCGGCGAGGACGCCCTCGCCCTCAAGCAAGGCCGCGTGGCCATCGGCGTCGAGGGCCGCCGGATCAAACTGATCCAGGCCTGACCCCCCGCCACGACACGAGAAACCGGCGCCGCGACCCCGCGGCGCCCGCCACTACTCCGCGGAGTCTTCCGCCGGACGTGCCGGCTTGCGGCCACGCTTGGCCGCCGGCTTCGCCGCGGGCTCGTCGCCCGCCTCGTCGCTGCCGGCCGCGGCGCCCGCCGGCTTGCGCCCCAGCCCGATCGACTTGGCCAGCGCCGAACGCCGCTCGGCATAGCTCGGCGCCACCATCGGGTAGTTCGACGGCAGGCCCCAGCGCTCGCGATACGCCTCGGGCGTCATCCCGTAGGAGGTCATCAGATGCCGCTTGAGCATCTTCAGCTTCTTCCCGTCCTCGAGGCAGACGATGTAGTCGGGAAACACCGACTTCTTGAGCGGAACCGCGGGCTCCAGCTTCTCCGCGGGCGCCGGCTCGCTGCCGACCATGGTCAGCGCCTTGTACACCTGCTGGATCAGGTCCGGCAGCGCGCTCGCCTGCACGGAATTGTTCGACACGTGGGCCGACACGATCTGTGCGGCGAACTCCAGGACGGAGTCGTGGGACGCTTCGGCTGACATGGCTGATCCAGTGTGGAACGTTGTGGAAGAGTTCGCGCGACTATACTGACAGACACGTGCGCCGTTTCATACGGTCTTGCGCGAATGCGACGCTCTTTCTTGCACAACCCCGCCCAGGTCTGACCCGCACCTGCCGGACCATCCCCGGCCTCGCCGGAGCCGCCGCAACCCCTTGACCACGCTGAATAGTCCGGAAAAACGCCGCAGCCGGACAAGGACGCGACGGCATCCGGACGCACGCGCACGCAACCGGCGACACGCTTCCGGCTTCGACCCGTAACAAACCCCCGGCACCCGCGGACATCCCGCCCGCGCGACCCGCGCCGCCCGATTCGCACGCCGCGCCACCACCGGGCGCGGCGCCGTCGGCAGTCCTAGCGCCGGGCCTTGCGCGCCGCGTACTTGGCGTCGCGCGCCGCCTTGCGCTCGGCCTTGATGGCCTCCTCGCGCTCCAGCGCGGCGAGACGCTGCTCCTCCGCCTCGGCGGCCAGGCGGGCCTTCTCGACGAGGGCCGCCTCCTCCTCCGCACGAAGCCGGACCAGGTCCGCCTCCTTGAGCTTGGCGCGCTCGGCGGCGCGAACCTCGCGCGCGTCGGCGATCGCCTTCATCTCCGCCTGCTTCTGCAGGATCGCGGGATCGTCGGCTGCCGGGCGCGACTTGAACTTCTCCAGCAGCGCCTTCTTGGCATTGGCCGCCGCATCCCGCCGGTCGTTGAATCCGGCTCCTTTGAAGGCACTCATCGTCGGGATCCTGTTCTCGGGAATGTTGCATCGGCCCGCGAGGCACGATCGCTGCGGGCGGCGGTCCTGCCGGCGCCGACGCACCCGCCTCGGCGAGGCGTCCGCGCCGCGCCACGAGGCGCCGGGCCGCCAGACTTGGCGCACCCCGCGCCCTCTTACCAGGGAACCGCGCGAAAATCTGCCCCCGCCCCGCCGAAAGGTGACGCGACACGGCAGACGCGAGGCCGGCCTGCCTCAAGGCGGTTTCCAAAGGCGAGCCTTTGGCGGAGCTCGAGGCGGCGCCTCGACCTTGCCTACCCCTGCCGCGGATGCTCCAGGAAGAACCGCAGCATCTCCGCGCTCGCATCCGGCCCCTTCGGATCGGTGTACGACCCCGCGGCGCTCCCCCCCGACCAGGCGTGCCCAGCGCCGTGCACCGTCCACTGCTCCAGCACGACCGCCCCGCCCGGCCCGGCGTGGCACGCCCGCTCGAACGCCCGCCCGCCCGGCACCTGCCCGCGCTCCACCTGCCTGGTCCAGCCGCCCCCCTCGCCGCCCGCCTGCGCGATCACCGCGTCGGCATTCCCCGGATGCACCGTGGAATCCGAGTCGCCATGGAACACGATCGCCGGCACCACCCGCCCCGCCGCCCGCCCCGCCTTGGGCTGCCGCATCGCCGCCATCGCCGACACGGTGTCGCGCGCCGCCCCGCACGCCAGCCCGGAGTGCACCCCGATCGCCGCGTACAGCTCCGGATACGCCGCCCCCAGCACCGCCGCCGCGGCCCCCCCGGCCGACAGCCCCGCGACATAGACCCGCGCCGGATCGACCGCGTACTCCGCCATCACCTCGCGCGTGATCCCGGCCACGAGCGCCGGCTCCCCGCCGCGTCCCTGCTCGGACGCCTCGAACCACCGCCAGCAGCGCGACGCGTTGGCCGCCGCGACCTGCTCCGGCCACACGACCAGGCACCCCCGCGCCTCCGCCGCCTCGTTCATCCGCGTGCCCGCCGCGAAATCCGCCGCCGACTGGGTGCACCCGTGCAGCATCACCACCAGCGGCGCCGGCCGCCCGTCATACGACCCTGGCACGTACAGCCGGTACGGCCGTGTCGCCCCACCGGAGCGCCCCGTCCCGCCGAACTGCATCCCGCCGAGCCCCGCCCCCCGCAGCCCGGCCGCGAGCCCGCCACCCGCCGCGCCGAATTGCCCGCTGCTCCCGCCCTTTTCCCCCGCGCCCGCCGGATCTGGCGCCAGCGTGAAGGACCGCGCCAGGAACCGCCCCTGTCCGCCCTCGGCCGGCGGCACCTCGCCCGCCGACCGCCCCGCGCGCGTCTGGGCAGCCCCCGCCGTGCGAGCCGCTGCCCCCGCCCCACTCACGGCCTCCGCCACCCCCTCCAGCACGACCCCATCCCCCGCCCGCCCCGCCGCCCGCACGGGCGCAGCCTCCGGCGCCAGGCCCCGCAGCACCCGGCTCGCCTCCATCAGCCGCCCCGACCTGGTCAGCCGCGTGGCCTCGGCCATCCGCTCCTGCATCTCCGACATCGCACGATCACTCCAACGACGACCCACCCGGGCCGGCAGCCATGAAACAGGCACGGCGAAAACCTCCGGCGACCGCCCGCTCAGCG
>JBPBQS010000295.1:0-7268 GCA_050920955.1 Janthinobacterium lividum
GGCCTGGGCGCAGCAGGGCGCGGGCGACACCGACGCGGCGCTGGGCACGCTGGGGCCGCTGATGCGCGACAAGCACGCGCAGGGGATCTACGCGCTGCACGCCGCCATGATCGCCGACCAGGCGGGGCGGGCGGAGGAGGCGGCGCGGCTGTTCGCGGACGCGCAGAACGGGTTCTCCGGCACCAACCTGCGCCTCGGGCAGATCGTGGCGGGCTTCGAGGCGCGGCACGGGCACGTGGCCGAGGCGCGCGAGACGATCGCGTCGATGGTGGCGCAGAGCCCGGACCTCGCGATGGCGGGGCCGGGGCTGCTGGCGTCGGTGGAGCGGCCGGTGATCTCCACGCCGGCGGAGGGCATCGCGGAGGCGTACCTGGCGATGGCGGCGTCGCTGCGGCAGCAGAACGCCAACGCGTTCGCGCAGGTGCTGCTGCGTCTCGCGCTGGGCATGCGGCCGGACTTCACGGCGGCCAAGCTGCTGGCGAGCGACATCCTGCTGTCCGCGCACCAGGCGGAGGAAGGCCTGGCGCTGCTGCGCGGCGTGCCCGCGGACGACCCGCTGCACGCGGTGGTGGCGCTGCGCATGGCGCAGTTCGAGGGCGTGCTGGGCGAGGACGCGGAAGCCGAGCGCGGCCTGCGGGCGCTCGCGGCGCAGTTCCCGGGCCAGCCGGAGCCGCTGGAGCAGCTCGGCGGCCAGCTCGCGCGGCAGAAGCGGTTCGGCGAGGCGGTGGCCGCGTACGACGGGGCGATGGCGCGCATCGCGAACCCGGACAAGGCGGACTGGGCGCTGTACTTCGACCGCGGCGTGGCGCTGGACCGGGCGCACGAGTGGAAGCGGGCGGAGGACGACCTGCAGCACGCGCTGCAGATGTCGCCGGACCAGGCGGTGGTGATGAACTACCTCGGCTATTCCTGGGCGGACCAGAACCGCAACCTCGGCAAGGCACGCGACCTGCTGCAGCGCGCCGTGGCGGCCAAGCCGGAGGACGGCCAGGTGGTCGACAGCCTCGGCTGGGTGCTGCTGCGCCAGGGCGACGTGGCGGGCGCGGTGCGCAGGCTGGAGCGCGCCACGGAGCTGCAGCCGGACGACGCGACGATCAACGCGCACCTGGGCGACGCCTACTGGGCGGCGGGGCGCAAGCGCGAGGCGGCGGACCAGTGGCGGCGCGCGCTGGTGTTCAAGCCGGAGCCGGACGACGTGGCGCCGATCGAGGCCAAGCTGAAGCGCGCGGAGGAGGACCTGCCGGCCCCCGCGGCCACGGGCTCCCCGGCGGTGGGCGGGGCTGCAACCGGTGCTGCGGCGATGCCGGCCACGCGCGGCGAGCCGGCCACGGCGGTGGCGCCGGGCTCGGACAGCGGCGCGGCGGTGCCGGCGCCTGCGGCCGACGGCGCGGCCGGGCAGAAGGCGCCGGCGGTGGCGCCGCCGCGCTCCGGCCCCGGATCGGAGGGCGCCGTGCCGGGAGCCGTGGTGCCGGGCGCGGTGGCGCCGCCGGCGGCCGGACGCTGAGGCGCCCGGTGCGGCCCGCACGGCTGCGGCGCCGGGCGTCGCGGCCATGAGCGCCGACCCCGGCGCCCGGCCGGCGGCGGAGGGCCTGTCCTGCTTCGCGCCGGCCAAGGTCAACCTGTTCCTCCATGTCACCGGGCGGCGCGCGGACGGCTACCACCTGCTCGACAGCCTCGTGGCATTCGCCGGGACGGGCGACGTGCTGCGCGCGCGCTTCGACGGCGCGCTGTCGCTGGCGGTGGAGGGGCCGTTCGCCGCCGGACTGCCGGCGCCCGACGCCGGGGCCGCGGAGAACCTGGTGCTGCGCGCGGCGCGGGCGCTGTCGGCGCTGACCGGGCAGGTGCCGCGCGCGGCGCTGGTGCTGGACAAGCGGCTGCCGGTGGCCTCGGGGATCGGGGGCGGCTCGGCGGACGCGGCCGCGTCGCTGCGGCTGCTGCAGTCGCTGTGGGGCGTGGCGCCGCACCCGGACGAGCTGGCGGCGCTGGCGCTGCGGCTGGGCGCGGACGTGCCGGTGTGCCTGGCGTCGCGCCCGGCGCGAATGCAGGGCGTGGGCGAGCTGCTGTCCGCGGTGCCGCCGCTGCCGCCGCTGGGGCTGGTCCTGGTCAACCCGGGCGTGGCGGTGTCCACGCGCGCGGTGTTCGAGGCGAGGGCCGCGTCGGCGGGCGGGGCCGGGCCGTTCGGCGCGCGCCCGGCGCCGTCGCTGCCGGCGGGCTGGGCGGATGCGGCGGCGCTGGCCGGCTGGCTGGGCGGGACGGGCAACGACCTGGAGGACGCGGCGCTGGCGCTGTGCCCGCCGGTGGGGGCGGTGCTGGCGGCGCTGCGGGCGCGGCCGGGGTGCCTGCTGGCACGGATGAGCGGGTCGGGGGCGACGTGCTTCGCGCTGTTCGCCGACGCGGGGGAGGCGGAGCGGGCAGCGGCGGCGCTGCCGCAGGAATGGTGGCGCTGGGGCGGCGGGCTGGCGGCCTGAGGCGTGGCCGGGGAAGCAAGGAAGGTTGAGGCTCTGCCTCAAGCTCCGCCAGGGCGAGCCGCCCTGGACTGGCCTTACTTAAGGAAAGCAGGTCCAGGGGCGGCTCGCCCCTGGCGGGTCCAGGGCAGGGCCCTGGCCTTGCCTGTCCGCGGCCCTTGCTGAGCGTCTCCCTCCGCCACCGCCACCCCGGCTTCTCGCTCGACGTGTCGTTCGAGGCGCCGACGCCCGGCGTGGTGGCGCTGTTCGGCCCGTCCGGCTCGGGCAAGTCCAGCGTGGTGGCCG
Source organism: Janthinobacterium lividum (assembly GCA_050920955.1). Taxonomy (GTDB): domain Bacteria; phylum Pseudomonadota; class Alphaproteobacteria; order Acetobacterales; family Acetobacteraceae; genus CAXSEF01. Next base: position 2,751 of record JBPBQS010000295.1, read on the forward strand.
CCGTGGCGGGCCTGCTGCGGGCGGAGCACTGCCGCGTCGTCGTGGACGGCGAGGAGCTCTCGCGACTCGCGCCGGAACGACGCCGGGTGGGCCTGGTGTTCCAGGACTCGCGGCTGTTCCCGCACATGGCCGTGGCGGCGAACCTGCGCTACGGGCTGCGCCGCGCCGCACCGGGCGGTGCGATCGGGTTCGACGCGGTGGTCGCGCTGCTGGGGCTGGAGCGGCTGCTGGCCCGACGGCCCGGCACGCTGTCGGGTGGCGAGAAGCAGCGGGTGGCGATCGGGCGCGCCCTGCTGTCGCAGCCGCGCCTGCTGCTGATGGACGAGCCGCTGGCGTCGCTGGACGCGGGGCTGCGCGACGAGATCCTGCCGTTCCTGGGGCGGCTGCGCACGGAGCTGGCGCTGCCGGTGCTCTACGTGACGCACGCGCTCGACGAGGTGGCGCGGCTGGCGGACACGCTGGTGCTGATCGAGGCGGGGCAGGTGGCGGGCGCGGGTCCGGTGGCGGCCGTGGCGGGACGGGCGGACCTGGCGCTGGCGCGGCGCGACGACGCGGCGGGGCTGCTCCGGGCGGTGGTGGCCGGCCACGACGCGGCGCGCGGGCTGACGGCGGTGACGCTGGAAGGCGGGACGCCGGACGCGGACGCGCAGACCGTGTGGCTGCCGCTGCTCTCGGTGGAGGCGGGCGCCGTGCTGCGGCTGCGCGTGCCGGCGCGCGAGGTGATCCTGGCGACGGAGGTGCCGCGCGGCATCAGCGTGCACAACGTCCTGCACTGCCGGGTGGCGGGCGTGACGCTGGCGGGCGGGGTGGCGCTGGTGGCGCTGGTGCTGGACGAGCAGCCGATGCTGGCGAGGGTGACGCCGGACGCGGTGGCGCGGCTGGGGCTGCGGCCGGGCGGAGGCGTGCTGGCGCTGGTGAAATCGGTGGCGGTCGAGGTGCTGGGCGTGCACGGCTGACGCGGCGGACGGATCCTGGGCCGGGCACAACACCGACATACCTTGGTAACGCACTGCGTGTAGGATGGCACCGCAAGATGTGGCACGGGGCGGATCCGACCGCCGGCCGGCCGACGCAGCGCTGAGGGACCCCGCATGGGCAACGACCTGACCGTGGAATTCCGCCTGGGCGGCAACAGTGACGACTACCGCGGCACCGGCTGGGCCGAGCCGGAAGGCACCGGGGCCTGGATGCTGGGGCAGCAGAGCCTGCTGGTGCTGCCGCGCCCCGAGGTCGCGGGCGACTACCGCCTCGAGCTGGACCTGGGCGCGCTGACCGGGCCGAACCACCCGACGCAGCGCCTGGCGGTGAGCGTGAACGGGACCGTGCTGGGCGAGTTCGTGCTCCAGACGGAGACCGTGGAGCATTGCGTGCTGCCGTGGTCGGTGATCGGCCGCGAGCCCGGGCTCACCCTCGTGCTGTCGCACCCCGACGCCTGGCGGCCGTCGGAGCTGACCGGCGGCGAGGGTGACCAGCGCGAGATCTCGCTGTTCATGGGCCGCCTCCAGCTGTCGCTGATCCAGGCGGCCCCGGCGGCCAGCCCCGCGCCCAAGGCGCCGGCGCCCGCGTCGCCCGCCCCCGCGGCCCAGGTACCCGTGGCCCAGGCGCCGGCCGCCCCGAAGCCCCCCACCCCAGTACCCGCAACCCCCAAGCCCGCCGTCCTGACGCCTTCCGCACCGCCCAGGCCTGCCACCCCCGCGCCTGCCGCCCCTGCGCCTGCCGCCGCGAAGCCGCCTGCCCCGGCCCAGCCCGCGGCACGCCCCGCCGCACCGGCTCCCCGGCCGACGCCGGCCCCCGCCCCGGTCCAGCCGGCACAGGAAGCCCGCGTCCCCTGGTGGAAGAAGCTGCTGGGCTGACAGTCCGGCCTCGTCGAGGCCGGGTGCCCCACATATCCACGGGGCTGGAGCTGTTCTAGTCTTGCCGGCCCTGGCCGGAACACGATGACCGAACGCCCACCCCCTTCCCCGGAACTTCTGCCGGCCCGACGTGGCGCCACCCTCCCGGCTTCCGGGCCCGGCCCGACTGTCGGTCCGCCGACGCCAGCTCCTCCGGCCTCGCCCGCCACGGGCCGCGTCCGGCTCGCGGCCTCGCTCGCGACCACCCTGGCGGTGCTGGGCTTCGCCGGCTGGGCGCTGCTGTCGGTGCAGGGTGCCGCCGTTGCGGTGCGCGCCGACGTCGCGCGCGCCGCCTGGCTGATCCCCGCCCTCCTGGCGCTGCACCTGGTGCAGCTCCTGCTGTCGGCCATCGCGTGGCGCGGCCTGCTGGCGCCGCGTCCGCCACAGGGCACGTCCACGGCGGCCCGCCCCGCGCTGCCGTCGCTGGCGCTGTTCTGGCGGCTGCGCATCGTGCGCGAGGGCATCGACTCGATGCTCCCCGTCGCCCAGGTCGGCGGCGAGATCGTGGGCGCGCGGCTGCTGGGCCGCCTGGGCGTGCCGGCGCCGCGCGCCGGCGCCAGCATCGTGGTCGACGTCACCCTGGAGCTGCTGACGCAGGTGCTGTTCCTGGGCGCAGGTCTGCTGGCGCTGGCGACGCTGCCGCATGGCGGGTCCGGGGCCGGCAGCTGGGGCCCGACGGCTTGGCTGCTGCCGGCGGTGGGGGGCATGGCGGCGCTGCTCGTGCTGGCGCAGCGCCTCGGGGCGCTGCGCGGCCTCGAGCGCCTGACCGGCATGGTGGCGCGCCACGTCCCCGGCTTCGCCGACCTGAGGGGGCTGCAGGCCGAGGCCGAGGCGATCTACCGTCGCGGCCCGGCGCTGTGGCGCGCCGCGGGACTGCACGGGCTCGCCTGGCTGCTCGGCACGGCGGAAACCTGGGCGGTGCTGCACGCGCTCGGGCAGTCCGCGTCGCCGCAGCAGGCCCTGGTGGTGGAAAGCCTGGGCATGGCGGCCCGCTCCGCAGGCTTCGCCCTGCCCGGCGCGATCGGCGTGCAGGAAGGCGGCTTCGTGCTGGCCGCCGCCGCGGCGGGGCTGTCCGGCACCGCCGGGATGGCGACGGGAATCGGCGTGGGCCTGGCGCTGTCGCTGCTGAAGCGGCTGCGCGAGATCGCCGCCGGGGTGCTCGGCCTGGCCTTGTGGCGCTGGCGCTGGCCCGGAACGCCGCCTGCCGGAGACGCGGCCGGCCCGCCCTGACCGCCAGGGCCCGGACAAAAAAAGAGCGGGGACATGCCCCGCTCTCCTTCCCGGCCCGTGTCAGGGCCGGCGATGATCCGTGTGGATCAGAACTCGCTCGGCATGTAGCCGTTGATCTCGAGGGCCACGCAGACTTCGGTGATGGTGGGAACGGTCCAGGCCATTGTCTTCATCCTTGGGAAGAGGGCGACGCGCGCCCTGTTGGTTCCGAAGCCATCGTCGCCAGCATCGTCACGTCATGGTCTCGGCAGTGATACGGGTAGCCTGGCCCCTGTCATAGGTCCAAGACAAAAAAACTATGCCTGCCATAGGCTGAGCCTATCAGAGGCCGTTGCCGGAAACCCCTCGCCGCGTGCGGGAACAGCGGAAACCCTGCCGGGCCAGCGTGCGGGGCCGCTAGGCTCCGGGCGGCAGGTTCGCGGCCAGCACGCGGGCGGTCTCGTCGTGCCAGGCCACCACGCTGCGCGATCCCGGCCCGACCTCCAGCCGCCCCATGTGGTCGAGCGGCGCGCCGAGCACGTGCAGGAGCGCCGCCTTGATGACGTCGGCGTGGCTCACCACCACGACCTCCGCGTCCCCGTGCGCGGCGCGCAGCCGCTCCAGCGCCGCCACCGTGCGCGCCTGCACCGCCAGCATGGTCTCCCCGCCCGGGATCGCGGCGCTGGAGCGGAAACGGTTCCAGCGGTGCCACTCCGGACGCTCGCGCAGCGTGTCGAACGTCATCCCCGTCCACTCGCCGCAGTCCAGCTCGACCAGCGCCGCGTCCGTCTCCACCGCCAGCCCCAGGGCCGCGGCGATCGGCGCCGCGGTCTCCTGCGCGCGCTGCACCGGGCTCGACACCACCGCCGCCACCGTGCGCCCGCGCAGCGCCCCGGCGACCCGGCCGGCCTCCTCGCGTCCCGCCGCGTTCAGGGCATGGCCCGGCGCACGCCCGCCCAGCGCGCGGTCGATCAGGCCGTACTGGCCGTGGCGGACCAGGTGGAACAGCGTCTGCATGCGTGGCTCTCCGGACCTGCGGCACGACGCCCCGCGCCCGCCCGGCCTGCATAGCGCCCCGCCAATCCGCCGCGAAGTTGCGCGCGGGCGGGATTCGTGCACGGTCCGCCGGATTCGTGCAGGGGAGCGCAGACGGTGACCGAACCGGACGACATGCATTTCTACGAGCCGCGGCACGGCCACGGCCTGCCGCACGACCCGTTCAACGCCATCGTCGGGCCGCGGCCGATCGGGTGGGTGTCGACGCGCGGCGGCGACGGCTCGGTCAACCTTGCGCCGTACAGCTTCTTCAACGCGTTCTGCTACACGCCGCCGATCGTCGGCTTCTCCTCGACCGGGGCGAAGGACAGCCTGCGCAACTGCCGCGAGACCGGCGAGTTCGTCTGGAACCTCGCCACCC
>JBPBQS010000183.1:0-7261 GCA_050920955.1 Janthinobacterium lividum
GGTACTTCTGGCACTCCGGCACGCGGTCGAGGTTGATGTTCGGCGTCGGCAGCATCTTCTCGATCTCGACGCCCGTCAGCTTCTTCAGCGCGAGCGCGTAGGCGTGGGCATGCACCGAGCCGCGCACGAGCAGGTAGCCGCAGACCTCGCGGCCCGTGGCCTCCGTCATCGTCTCGTAGACGCGCAACTTGTGGATGCGCGCGCCGCACTCGAGGTGGAAGTTGTGCAGCAGGTCGATGATGATGTTGCCGGTCGTGGTCACCATGTCCATGTTCCAGGACGCGGCGTTGGAGTTCATCGGCATGGAGCCGCCGCCGTTGCTCAGGAACGAGCCGGCGAGCCGCACGTCCTGCATCTCGGCGAACGGCGCCTTGGAGATGTCGACGTTCTCCGTCGAATCGCCCGGGCCGCTGTTCAGCATCGAGACGCCGGTGCTGACCAGCTCGACGTGGCCCAGCTCCTCGGCGAAGATCGAGGACACGAGGCTGTAGAACGGGCGCAGCTTGGACTTGTTGCGGAAGTTGAAGCTCTGGAACATGTAGTTCCCGAGCGTCGACATCTCGCCGTACTTGCCACCGAGAAGCTCCTGCAGGGCGGCGGCCGCGTTGGGCTCCGGCTTGGTCGGCTCCGGCAGGGCGGCCTGAAGCTTGTCGATGCGCATGAACATGGGCGAGACCCTTCTGTGTCTGTCTGACAATACGGGAATGCGCGCCCACGGTTGCATGAAGTTCGCGTGCGCGCCCCGGACGGGGCGCGCCGGAACGCCCGTGTCAGTACTGCTTGTAGGCCAGGAACTTGCCGCTCATCGTGATGGAGACGCGGTCGCCGGCGTTGCTGCTCTCGCGCCCGAGATCCATCTTGAAGTCGATCGCGCTCATGATCCCGTCGCCGAACTCCTCGTGGATCAGCGCCTTGAACGTCGTGCCGTACACCGACACCAGCTCGTAGAAGCGGTAGATCAGCGGGTCGGTCGGGACCTGGGTCGGCAGCGAGCCGCGGTACGGCGCCTCCTGCAGCAGCCTGATCTCGTAGTCGTCGAGCCCGAGGTGGTGCCCGATCGCCTCCGCCGCGGGCTTGGGCAGCTGCATCTGCCCCATCAGGGCCGCCGTCACGTACTCCTTGGACAGGCCGTCGGCCAGCTCCGCCAGTCCGGACCAGGTCAGGTCCTGCTCGATCTTGATGCGCACGATCTTCTCGGTCAGCAGGGCGCGGTCGGTCATGGTCTCTCTCCTTGGAACGTGTGGCAGGGCTGCGTGGCCAGGTCCGGGCGCGTTCCGGCGCCCGCGTCGCCGATGCGCCGCACCGGCGGGTGGCGTGGGTCGGCGGGACGGCCTGGCGGGCGCTCCACCAGGAAGTCGAGCAGATGATTGCGCAGCGCGGCATAGCCCGGCAACCGGTGCAGCACCGCGCGCGTGCGCCCGCGCGGCAGGCCGTTCTCCACGATCCCCGCGACCCTGGCGTCCGGCCCCGCCGTCATCAGCACGATCCGGTCGGCCAGAAGCATCGCCTCGTCGATGTCGTGCGTGATCATGAACGTCGTCGGCCGCGCCAGCCCCGCCTCCCCCCCGGCGCCAGGCCGCGCGATCGCCACCACCTCGTCCTGCAGCGCGCCCCGCGTCAGCGCGTCCAGCGCCGAGAACGGCTCGTCCATCAGCAGGATCCGCGGCCGGATCGACAGCGCCCGCGCGATCCCCACCCGCTGCCGCATACCCCCCGACAGCTGCGCCGGCCGCTTGCCCTCCTCGCCCGCGAGATGCACCAGCGCCAGCGCCGCCCTGCTGTGCGCGTCGACCTCCGCCGCCCCCCACGCCGGCCAGCGCGAGCGCACCGCGAACGCCACGTTGCCCAGCACGCTCAGCCACGGCAGCAGCGCGTGCCCCTGGAAGATCACCGCCCGGTCCAGCCCCGGCCCCTCCACCGCCCGCCCGTCCACCAGCACCACGCCCCCGTCGGCACGCTCCAGCCCCGCCAGGATGTTGAGCACCGTCGTCTTGCCGCAGCCGGAGTGCCCGATCAGGCACACGAACTCGCCCTCCGCCACGTCGAACCACACATCGTCGAACACGGGGAGCGAAGCGCCCGGGAAGCGGCGCCGCAGGCCCTGGACGGAGATGTGCGGCGTCATGCCGCGCCGAGGAAGGCAAGCATGGGCTCCGCCCAAACCCGCCAGGGGCGAGCCGCCCCTGGACCGGCGCTACTTAAGTGAGGGTTTCCAAAGGCGACGGCCTTTGGCGGAGTTCGAGGCAGCGCCTCGACCTTGCTCACTCCGTGTATCCCACGCGCCGCGCCGCCCACCCCAGCGCCTGGTCGAGCGCCATGCCCACCAGCCCGATCAGCAGGATCGCCACGATCACGTCGGTGATCGACAGGTTGTTCCACTGGTTCCACAGGAAGTAGCCGATCCCCGTCCCCCCCACGAGCATCTCGGCCGCCACGATCACCAGCCACGCGATCCCGATCGAGATCCGCAGCCCCGTCATGATCGTGGGCGCCGCCGCCGGCAGGACCACCCGCGTCGCCATGCGCCACCGCCCCACCTCCAGCGTCCGCGCAACGTCGAGCCACTCCCGCCTGACCTGCCGCACCCCGAACGCCGTGTTGAGCAGCAGCGGCCAGACCGAGCACACGAAGATCACGAAGATCGCCGAGCGCCCGCTGTCCCTGATCGTGTAGAGCGCCAGCGGCATCCACGCGAGCGGCGAGATCGGCTTGAGCACCTGGATGAACGGGTCCAGCGCGCGGCCCAGCAGCACCGAGCCCCCCACCGCGAACCCCAGCGGCACCGCCACCGCCACCGCCAGCCCGAACCCCAGCAGCACCCGCAGCAGCGACCACCCGAGCTGTATGCCGATGCCCTTGTCGTTCGGCCCCCGGTCGTAGAACGGGTCCGACAGCAGCTCCACGAGCCGCGCCCCCACCTGCGCCGGCCCCGGCATCGCCGAGACGCCCTTCGTCGCGGCCTGCCCCATCAGCGCGGCGTACTCCGGGTCCATCGCCGCGACCGGCGCCGTGCCGCGCACCGCGAGCTGCCACGCGCCGAGGAACACGGCCAGCAGCGCAAGCGACAGCAGCGCGGCGCGGGCGTTGAGGCCGGTCACAGGAAGAAGCAAGCATGGGCTCTGCCCAAACCCGCCAAAGGCTGGGCCTTTGGAATGCCTCCCCTAGGTAATGGATTCCAAAGGCGAGCCTTTGGCGGAGTTTGAGGCAGAGCCTCAACCTTGCTTCCCACTAGCCCCGCCTGATCGGGAACGACGCCAGGTAGGCCTCCGGCTGTGCGGGGTCGAACGGCTTGCCCATGACGACGATCGTGCGCCCGGACGGCGCGGGCGGCGCGAGGCCCGCCTCGCGCATGGCGCGCTCCGCGTCGGTGGCGAGGAACACCTGCCGCGCCACGGCCGCGTAGTCGAGGTCGCCGCGCACCTGCCCCCAGCGCTTCATCTGCGTCATGATCCACACCGCGAAGCTGTCCCACGGCATCGGCGCGAAGCTGACGCGGTCGGGGACGTGCTTCACCCCGCCGAGCCCGTCGGCGTAGGTCCCGGTGAGCACCTGCTCGACGACGACGGGCGGCTGGTTGAGGTAGTTGGGCACCGCGATCGTGTCGGCGATGTCCTTGCGGTTCTCCGGCTTCGACGCGTCGCCGGCGGCCTCGACCACGGCGCGCAGCAGGGCGTGCGTGGTGTTGGGCGCGCCGTCCGCGAAGGCGCGCGAGACGGCGAAGGCGCAGCACGGGTGCCCGTCCCAGATCTCGCGCGACAGCAGGTGGATGAAGCCCAGGCCGTCGTACACGGCGCGCTGGTTAACCGGGTCCGGCCCGAGGAAGCCGTCGAGGTTGTCGGCCCGCAGGTTGGCGACCATCTCGGCCGGCGGCAGCACGCGGATCTGCACGTCCCGGTCCGGGTCGAGCCCGGCCTCGGCGAGGTAGTAGCGCAGCAGGTAGTTGTGGATCGAGAAGTCGAACGCCACGCCCAGCTTCATGCCGCGCCAGGTCGCGGGGTCGCGCCGGTCGCGGTGCTTCATCGCCAGCACGATCGCCTGGCCGTTGACGTTCTCGATCGCCGGCACCGTCCACGGCACCGGCGCGGAGCCCACGCCCATCGAGATCGCCAGCGGCATCGGCGCCAGCATGTGGGCGGCGTCGAACTCGCCGGCCATCGCCTTGTCGCGCACGATCGCCCAGCCCGCGGTCTTGACCAGCTCCACGTCGAGCCCCTGGCGCGCGTAGTGGCCCATCGGCCCGGCCATGATGATGGGCGTGGCACAGGTGATCGAGATGAAGCCCACGCGCAGGCTCTTCTTCTCCAGCGGCCCGGGCGCCTGCGCGAACGCCTCGCTCGCCGCGGCCATCGGGAAGACCTGCGCCAGCGCCGCCATCGCCGCCGCCGAGCCCACGCCCGCCAGCAGCCGCCGCCGCGCCGCCCCGCGGCCGAGCACGGCGCGCGCCACGGCCGCCTCGACGACGCGCGCGGCCACGTCCCCCGCCGGCCCGGCGCAGCCGTCCGCGCTCAGCCCCGGCCCGCTGCACCCGCAGCCCGCGCCGGCGCAGCCCGGCGACGCCGGATCGTGGAACAGCCTGGCCATCGTGCCCCCTCCCGGTCGCGGCAGTCCCCGGGCCCGCCGCCCCGCCCGGCCCTAGCAAGCCGCACGCCACCTGCCCGCGCAACCGTCATGCCGCCGCGCCCCGCCTTCCCGCGACGCCCCGGTCCTCCCTATGCTGTGCCCGCCCCAGCCCCGGAGCCGCCCCGCCATGAGCCACCTCTACGGACCCGCCCACCGCGCGCTGCAGGAGCGGCACGGCACGCAGCCCCTCGCCGACCGCCTGGAGAGCCTCGCGCACCCGGAGTTCGACGACGCCGACCACGCCTTCGTGGAGTCCGCCGCGCTGTTCTTCCTCAGCACCGTGGACCACCTCGGCCGCCCCACCGTCTCGTACAAGGGCGGCGCCCCCGGCTTCGTGCGCATCACCGCGCCGGGCGAGCTGGCGTTCCCCTCCTACGACGGCAACGGCATGTTCCTCTCCCTCGGCAACCTCGCGGCCTCCCCGCAGGTCGGCCTGCTGTTCATCGACTTCGCCCACCCCCGCCGCCTGCGCGTGCAGGGCGCCGCCCGCCTGGAGGACGACGACCCGCTGCTCGCCGCCTACCCCGGCGCCGAGCTGGTGGTGCGCGTCGCGGTCGAGACGATCTTCGTCAACTGCGGCCGCTACATCCACCCGGCCGCCCCCGCCGCCCTGTCGCGCCACGTGCCCGACGCGTCGGGGCGCCAGCCGTTCCCGGCCTGGAAGCGCATCGCCCCGCTCGCCGAGACCCTGGGCGAGGCGGACCGCCGCGCGGTCGAGGCGGCCGGCGGCCCGATCGCGCCGGAAGACTACCGCGGCGAGGGCCCGGCCTAGGGCAAGCAAGCATGGGCTCTGCCCAAACCCGCCAGGGCGAGCCGCCCTGGACTGGCTCTACTTAAGGGATGCGTTCCAAGGGCGCAGCCTTTGGCGGAGTTTGAGGCGGAGCCTCAACCTTGCCTTGGCCCCCGCGCCCTCATCTAGTCTCCCGAGGACCACGCGGGAGGCGGGATTGCGGCATCGGCTGATCGGCTTGGCGGCGGCTTTCCTGGCGGTGTCCACGCCCGTGCGTGCGGACGCGCCGGCGGGCCTGTCGGGCAGCGTGCCCGGCGGCGTGCTGCGCGCGACGCTGCCCAACGGCCTGCGCGTGGTGGTGGTGCCGGACCGGCTCGCCCCAGTGGTGTCCACGGAGCTGAACTACCTGGCCGGCTCCAACGACGCGCCCGACGGCTTCCCCGGCACCGCGCACGCCCTGGAGCACATGATGTTCCGCGGCAGCGAGGGCCTCGACCGCGAGCAGCTCGCCGAGGTGGGCGCGCTGCTGGGCGGGGTCTACAACGCCGACACCACCGAGACCGTCACGCAGTACACCTACACCGTGCCGGCCGACGACCTGGGCGTGGCGCTGCGCAGCGAGGCGCTGCGGATGCGCGGCCTGTCGATCACGCCCGAGGACTGGGCGCAGGAGCGCGGCGCCATCGAGCAGGAGGTCTCGCGCGACCTGTCCAGCCCGATCTACGACGCGCTGTCGCAGATGCAGGCGATCCTGTTCGAGGGCACGCCATACGCGCACGACGCCCTCGGCACCCGCCCGTCCTTCGACAGGACCGACGCCCCCCTGCTGCGCGCGTTCTACGAGCGCTGGTATGCGCCCAACAACGCGATCCTCGTGATCGCCGGCGACGTGGACCCGCCGGCGGCGCTCGCCGAGGCGCAGGCGGCGTTCGGCGACATCCCCGCGCGCCCCGTGCCCGAGCACGCGGCGTTCACGGTGGGCCCGGTGCAGGCGCGCACGCTGGCGCTGGCCACGGACTTCCCGGTGGGGCTGGTGGCGCTGGGCACGCGGATGCCGGGGCTGACCACGCATGACTTCGCCGCCGCCGACGTGCTGGGCGACGTGCTCGGCAGCCAGCGCGGCGCGCTGTACGGGCTGGTGCCGGAGGGCCGCGCGCTGCTGACGCAGTTCCGGTTCCAGGCCAAGCCGGGCGTGGGCTTCGGCCTGGCGATCGGCGCCTTCCCGCGCGGCGGCGACCCGGCGCCGCTGCTCGCCGACATGCGCCGCGTGCTGGCCGACGCCGCGCGCGACGGCGTGCCCGCCGAGCTGGTGGAGGCCGCGCGCCGCCAGGAGCTGGCCCAGCTCGCCTTCGAGAGCGACAGCATCGCCGGCCTCGCGCGCAGCTGGTCGCGCGTGCTGGCGTTCCAGGGCGCGGACTCGCCCGAGGACCTGGCGCGCGCCTACGCCGCCGTCACGCCCGACGACGTGAACCGCCTCGCGCGCACCCTGCTCGACCCGGCGGCGACCATCACCGCGGTCCTGACCCCGCGCAGCTCCGGCAGGCCCGTGACCGGCGCGGGCTTCGGCGGCGCGGAGAGCTTCGGCGCGCCGCCCGACCACCCCGTCGTGCTGCCGCAGTGGGCGGCCGAGGCGCTCGCCGGGCTGCACCTGCCGACGGCGCCGGAGCCGCCCGACGTGAGCGTGCTGCCGAACGGCCTGCGCCTCGTCGTGCAGCCGGAGCACGTGAGCCACACCGTCACGGTGCAGGGCCGTGTGCGCTCGGAGGACGCGATGCAGGAGCCCGCCGGCCAGGAGGGCGTGGCCTCGCTGGCCGCCGCGCTGTTCGACCAGGGCACCGAGACGCGCGACCGCCTGGCGCTGCTGCGCGCCACCGACGACATCGCCGCCCAGGAGCAGGCCGGCCCCGCCTT
>JBPBQS010000147.1:0-7205 GCA_050920955.1 Janthinobacterium lividum
AGCCGAGGCCGAGGAGGCGGGCGGCGGCGGCCTGGTTGAAGCGGGCGTGCTCCAGGGCGTCGCGCAGCAGCGCGGTCTCGAAGCGGCGCACGCGGCCGGTGAAGTCCGAGGGCGCAGGCCCCTGCCCCGCCCTCTCGGGCGAAGGGTCGGCGGCTTGCGCGGGGTGTTCGCGGGCGGGCGGGCGGGCGTCGGCGGGGCGGAAGGGGCTGTCGAAGGGGTCGAGGCGGAGGTCGGCGAGGGGGCGTTCCGGGCGAGGGTTCAAGGCGACGCTGCGTTCGACGGCGTTGCGCAGCTCGCGGACGTTGCCGGGCCAGGGGTGGGCGAGCAGGCGGCGCGTTGCGGACGGGGCGAAGCCCGCGAAGCTGCGGCGGCCCAGCTCGGCGGACATGCGCGCGGCGAAGTGTTCGGCGAGGCGGGGGATGTCGTCGGCGCGCGCGCGCAGCGGGGGGACGGTGACGACGTCGAACGCCAGGCGGTCCAGCAGGTCGGCGCGGAAGCGGCCGTCGCGCGCCATCGCCGGCAGGTCGGCGTTGGTGGCCGCGACCACGCGCACGTCCACGGCCACGGTGTCGGCGCCGCCGACGCGCTCGAAGCGGCCGTATTCCAGGACGCGCAGGAGCTTCTCCTGCACCGCGGGCGAGGCGGTGCCGATCTCGTCGAGGAACAGCGTGCCGCCGTCGGCCTGCTCGAAGCGGCCGGCGCGGCGCTTCTGCGCGCCGGTGAAGGCGCCGGCCTCGTGGCCGAACAGCTCGCTGTCCAGGAGCGTGTCGGGGAGTGCCGCGCAGTTCAGCTTGAGGAACGGGCGGTCCCAGCGCGGCGAGAGGAAGGCCAGGCGGGCGGCGACCAGCTCCTTGCCGGTGCCGCGCTCGCCCACCACCAGCACCGGGCGCGCGATCGGCGCCAGCGCGGAGACGTGCGCCAGCATCGCGGTGAAGCACTCGGCCTCGCCGATCGGGGTCTGTGTCTCGGGGGGCGAGGTTGTGGCGGATCGCGCCAAGGGCGGGTGCTCCGTGAGGGTGGAGAGCGTGCGCGGCGGAGGGAAGGCAGGCAAGGCCGGGGGGCGAGGCCGCCCCCGGACCCCGGCGCACCGGGAGTCCCTGACCGCCGGTTCGAGACTCCCGTTGTGCCGGTCCAGGGGGGGCTCCCCCCTGGCGGGTCCGGGCAGGGCCCGGGCTTGCCTCTCGCGACGCGGGCCTGGCGGCCGTATGATCCGGGCGGCCGCCAGCGTCCTTCTCTTCCTTCCGGCATCAGGAGTGCGCCCCGTGGGCATCTTCTCGCGACTGTCCGACATCGTGAACTCGAACCTGAACGCGATCCTGGCGAGTGCGGAGGACCCGCAGAAGATCATCCGCCTCGTCATCCAGGAGATGGAGGACACGCTGGTGGAGGTGCGCTCGCAGACGGTGCGCACCATTGCGGAGCGGCGCGAGCTGGGACGCAGGGTCGAGGGGCTGGCGCGCGACGAGGCGGAGTGGGCGCGCAAGGCGGAGCTGGCGCTGTCGCGGGGGCGCGAGGACCTGGCGCGGATGGCGCTGCAGGCGCGGCTGAACGCGGGCCGGGCGCGCGAGGCGGCGCAGGGGCAGCTCGACCAGGTGGCGGAGGGGCTGGCGGCGCAGTCCGACGACATCGCGCGGCTGCAGGCGAAGCTGACGGACGCGCGGTCGCGGGAGAAGTCGCTGGCGACGCGGGGCAAGATCGCGGCGGGGCGGCTGCAGCTCAGGGCGTCGCTGCACGACCAGAGGGTCGCGGACGCGTTCGAGCGGTTCGAGACGGTGGAACGCAGGCTCGACGAGGCGGAGGGGCGGGTCGAGGCGTACGACGTCGGGCGGGGCGGCGCGAAGGCGGGCGGCCCGGTCGGGCTGGAGGCGGAGCTGGCGGGGCTGGAGAGCGAGGCGGCGGTGGAGGACGAGCTGGCGGCGATGAAGCGGCGGCTCGGGGGGACGAAGGACGGCGGGGCGGGGTAGTCTCGGGCGGGCCGGGCGGGACGGGAGCGGGCGATGGACTGGGATTTGGTGGCGATCTTCGTCTTCGTGCTGCTGCTGGTGGCGATGCGGATGTATTCGCGGCGGGGGAGCGCGGGCGGCGGGCCGGCGCTGGAGGGGGCGCTGCGGGCGGCGGAGCGGCTGGAGGAGCGGGTCGAGGCGCTGGAGCGGGTGCTGGACGCGGACCTGCCGGGCTGGCGCAGCCGGGCGCGCGGGTGAGCGGGCGCGCGGCGGTGCGGGGGCGGTGCGCGGCGCTGGCCGTGGCGGCGGCCCTGGCGGTGGCGTCGTGGGGCGCGTGGGCGCAGGCGGGCGTGGACGGGGGCCTGGAGCAGAAGGCGACGGGGGAGTCGCTCGTGGTCGACGGGCCGTGCGCGGCGGTGGTCGAGCTGCGGGAGGACCCGTTCCTGCTGCGGGTGGGCGGGGATGGGCAGGTCGCGCTGGCGGCGGAGCCGGGCGGGGCGGGGCCGGGGATGGCGGCCTCGGGCGGGGTCGTGCGGGTCGGGGGCGCGTGCGGGCGCAGGGCGCAGCAGCTCGTGCTGCGCGTGTCGCCGGGGATGGCGGTGCGGCTGGCGGGGGACGCGGCGTGGCGCGTGGGCGCGCTGGGCGGCGAGGTGGAGGCGGCGCTGCACGGCGACGGCGGGGCGACGTTCGGGGCGCTGCGCGTGCTGCGGCTGTCGCAGGACGGGAGCGGGGACGTGCGGGTCGTGTCGGTGTCGCAGCGGCTGGACGCGGCGCTGTCGGGCGCCGGCGACCTGGCGGTGGGCGAGGCGTCGGGCGAGGCGGCACTGCGGGTTTCGGCGGCGGGGGACGTGTCGGTCGGGGCGGCGTCGCTCGACGTGCTGGACGTGGCGGGGAGCGGGGGCGGCAACGTGTCGGTGGGCGCGGGGCGGGTCGGGCGGCTCTCGGCGGCGATGTCGGGGGGGAGCGACCTGCATGTCTCGGCCGTGGTGCGCGATGCGCGGCTGGTGGCGAGCGGGGGGTCGGGCATCGACGTCGCGCAGGTCGACGGGTCGCTGGCAAAGGTGGAGTCGGGCGGCGGCACGGTGACGGTGCACGGCCGGGCGGGCGAGGCGGCGATGCCCGTGATGCCGCAGATGCCCGTGATGCCCGTGATACCGCTCATGCCGTCTGGCGTTCCGGGAGCGGGGGTGCCCGGCTGGCTGGCGCCGGGGCTGGTCGGGCTGGGGGTTCTGGTCGCGGCGGGCGTGGCGCTGCGGGCGCGGGCGGCACGGCGGCGGAGGCCGGCCTCGCTGCGCGGCGGGTGGAAGCGGGGCGCCGCGCCGGCGACGGGGTGGGCGCGCGAGGCGGCGGCGGCGCGGTCGCGCGATCCGGAGGTCGCGGTGCTGCAGCAGCGGCTCGCGGCGGTCGAGGCCAGGGTCGCGCAGGTCGAGCGCGCCGTCACGTCGCCGGAGTTCGAGCTGCACAGGGGGTTCCGGGACTTGGCGGGGTAAGGAAGCAAGGTTGAGGCGCTGCCTCAAACTCCGCCAAGGGAAGCCCCTTGGACGGCTTTGCTTAAGTAGAGGGATCAAAGGGCCTCGGGCCCTTTGCGGGTTCGGGCAGAGCCCGACCTTGCTTACTGGCTTGCGGTGAGGAGCGCGGCGTTGCCGCCGGCGGCCGCGGTGTTGGTGGTGGTGGTGCGCTCGGTGGCGAAGCGGCGGAGGTAGTCGGGGCCGCCCGCCTTGGGGCCGGTGCCGGAGAGGCCGTGCCCGCCGAAGGGCTGGCTGCCGACGGCGGCGCCGATCATGGAGCGGTTGACGTAGCTGTTGCCGGCCGGGACGCGCGCAAGGACGCGGGCGACGAAGCCGTCGACGCGGCTCTGCACGCCGAGCGTGAGGCCGTAGCCGGTGGCGGCCAGCGCGTCGAGCAGGGCGTCCAGGCCGTCGGCGCGCCAGCGGACCAGGTGCAGGACGGGGCCGAACACCTCCTCGCCGAGGTCGCTCGCGCGCGCGATCTCGAACAGGTGGGGGGCGACGAAGCGGCCGGGCGGGGCGGCGCCGGCGTGGAGCGTGCGGGCGGTGGCCTTCATGCGGGCGACGTGGCGGTCGAGGCGGTCCTTTGCGGCGTCGTCGATCACGGGGCCGATGTGGGTGGCGGGGTCGGCGGGGTCGCCGAGGCGCAGCGACGCGGCGCTGCCTGCGATCATGGCGGCGATGCGGTCGGCGACGTCGTCCTGCACGCAGATCAGGCGGAGCGCGGAGCAGCGCTGGCCGGCGGAGCGGAAGGCGCTGGTCACGGCGTCGTCGGCGACCTGCTCGGGGAGCGCGGTCGCGTCCACGACCATGGCGTTGATGCCGCCGGTCTCGGCGATCAGGGGGACGATGGGGCCGTCCCTGGCGGCGAGCGCGCGGTTGATGAGGCGCGCGGTCGCGGTGCCGCCGGTGAACGCGACGCCGGCGGCCAGCGGGTGGGCGACGAGGGCGGGGCCGGCGTCGGCGGGGGCGAGGTGGAGGACGTCGGGGGGGATGCCGGCCTGGTGCAGGAGGCGCACTGCGGCGGCGGCGATGCGCGGGGTTTGCGGGGCGGGCTTGGCGAGGACCGTGTTGCCGGCGGCAAGGGCTGCGGCGACCTGGCCGGTGAAGATGGCGAGCGGGAAGTTCCAGGGGGAGATGCAGACCCAGGCGCCGCGGCCGTGGCGGGTCAGGGTGTTGCGCTCGCCGGTGGGGCCGGGGAGGTCGAGGGGGCGGAACAGGTCGCGGGCCTGGGCGGCGTAGTAGCGGAGGAAGTCCACGGTCTCGCGCAGCTCGGCGAGGGCGTCGTCGAGGGTCTTGCCGGCCTCGTCGGCGAGGAGGGCGAGGAAGGAGGGGCGCCCGGACTCGAGGAGGTCGGCGGCGCGTTCGAGGGCGGCGGCGCGGGGGTCGGGGCCGAGGGCGTCCCAGGCGGGCTGGGCGCGGTGGG
This sequence comes from Janthinobacterium lividum, assembly GCA_050920955.1. Classification (GTDB taxonomy): domain Bacteria; phylum Pseudomonadota; class Alphaproteobacteria; order Acetobacterales; family Acetobacteraceae; genus CAXSEF01. The sequence goes on from JBPBQS010000147.1 coordinate 4,878, forward strand.
CGGCGTGCATCGCGGCTTCGAGGGAGGGAGCGGGGTCGGGGGGCATGGGGGGGTGGGCGCGGGCGGCGGCGATGTCGGCGAGGAGGGCGTGGAGGGAGGCGTGGTCGCCGAGCTCGGTGCCGGCGCTGTTGCGGCGGCCGGGGAACAGGTCGGGGGGCGGTGGCAGGGGGTGCGCGGGCGGGGTGCGCAGGGCGTCGGCGGGGCGCTGCAGGAGGCGGGCGACGGGGACGGCGGGGTCGGCGGCCTGGGCGACGAAGGAGGTGTTGGCGCCGTTCTCCAGCAGGCGGCGGACCAGGTAGGCGAGCAGGTCGGCGTGGCCGCCCACGGGGGCGTAGGTGCGCACGGCCAGCGCGGGGTGCTCGCGCAGGAGGGCGGCGTAGAGGGCGTCGCCCATGCCGTGCAGGCGCTGGAACTCGAAGCCGTCGGTGCCGTCCGCGCGCTCCAGGATGGAGGCGACGGTCAAGGCGTTGTGGGTGGCGAACTGGGGGTAGAGGCGGGGGCGCGCTGCCAGCAGGCGCTCGGCGCAGACGAGGTAGGCGAGGTCGGTCGCGGGCTTGCGGGTGAGCACGGGGTAGTCGGGCAGGCCGCGTTCCTGGGCGCGCTTGATCTCGGTGTCCCAGTAGGCGCCCTTCACCAGGCGGACCATCAGGCGGCGGTCGAGGCGTTCGGCCAGGGCGTCGATCGCGTCGATGGTGGGGAGGGCGCGGCGGCCGTAGGCCTGCACGGCGAGGCCGAAGCCGTCCCAGCCGGCGAGCGCTGCGTCGGGGAGGACGGCCTCGATCACGGCGAGGGAGAGCTGCAGGCGGTCCTGTTCCTCGGCGTCGACGGTGAAGTTCAGGTCGTGGGCGCGGGCGGCGCGGGCCAGGGTGGTGACGACGGGGACCAGCTCGGCGAGGACGCGGGCGCGTGACGTGGCCTCGTAGCGGGGGTGCAGGGCGGAGAGCTTGACGGAGATGCCGGGGCGGTCGGGGAGCGGGCGGTTGCCGGCGGCGCGGCCGATGCTCTCGATGGCGTCGGCGTAGGAGCGGGCGTAGCGGGCGGCGTCGTCGGCGGTGCGGGCGCCCTCGCCGAGCATGTCGAAGGAGTAGCGGTAGGCGCGGCCGGCGCGGGAGCCAGCGCGGCGCAGGGCCTCGTCGATGGTCTGGCCGAGCACGAAGTGGCCGCCCATCACACGCATCGCCTGGCGAGTGGCGGCGCGCACCGTCGGCACGCCGAGGCGCTTCGCGGTGCGGGCGAGCACGGTCTCCGGGGTCTCGTGCGGCTGGATCACGCGCGCGGACAGGGCGAGGGCCCAGGCGGAGGCGCCGACCAGCGGGGCGGCGCGCGGGGCGCCGGGCGGGCGGGCGAAGTCCGCGGCGCCGAGCTTGTCCTCGATCAGGGCGTCGGCGGTGGCGGCGTCGGGGACGCGCAGCAGGGCCTCGGCGAGGACCATGAGCGCGAGGCCCTCGCGGGTGGAGAGGCTGTATTCGCGCAGCACCTCCTCCAGGCCGCCCAGGCCGCCGCGGGCGCGGATCGCAGTCACCAGGCGGGTGGCCTGGGCGTCGACGCGGGCCTCGCGGTCGGGGGGGAGCGTGGCGCCGGCAAGGAGCGGGGCGAGGAGGGCGGCCTCGTCGGGGGCGTAGGCGGCGGCGTCGAGGAGGCCGGGGCCCCTGCCCTGTTCCGCTGGCGTCAGCGTGTCCGCGGCGGGTCCGATGTCGGGCATCTAGGCCAGGGCCTCGGCGGGGGCGGGGGCGGGTTCGAGCAGGGCGAACAGGTTCTTCGGGTCCGCGAGGTCGGGCAACAGGTCGAGCGTCGAGCACAGGCCGGTGCGGGTGGCCAGATCGCGCAGGTAGCGCAGCGTGGAGAAGTCCTCGATCGCGAAGCCGACGGAGTCGAAGACGGTGACCTCGGCGGCGTCGCGTCGGCCGGGGGCGGTGCCGGCGAGGACGCGCCACAGCTCGGTCGCGGGGAAGTCGGGGGGGAGCTGCTGGATCTCGCCCTCGATGCGGGCCTGGTCGAGGAACTCCACGAACACGCTGGCGGCGCGCAGGATCGCGGGGTCCAGCTCGGTCTTGCCGGGGCAGTCGCCGCCGATCGCGTTCAGGTGCATGCCGGGCTCGATCATCGCGGGCGTGAGGACGCGGGCGTGGGCCTTCAGCGCGGTCGCGGTGGTCACGATGTCGGCGCCGCGGGCGGCGTCGGCGGCGTCGGCGGCCACGGTGATCGAGAAGCCGGCGCCGTGCAGGTTGGCGCGGAACTTGGCGGTGGCGGCGGGGTCGATGTCGTGGATGCGCAGGCGGTCGATGCCGAGTGCTACGCGGAACGCCAGGGCCTGGAACTCGGACTGCG
>JBPBQS010000296.1:0-7188 GCA_050920955.1 Janthinobacterium lividum
GGTGACGGTGACAGTGGCCATGGTCTTGATCCCTGATGCGCCGCCGCCGGTTGGCCGGGGCCGTGCGCTGCCTCGTTAATGAGACTGTTAACGGGAATCATTAACGGATGCAACCGGAGATTGTCTCATCGCGGCAGATTTTTACGATCTGCGTGGCAAATCTCATATTTGGGGCATGGCAGGCGGCGCCCGAAGGCCTCGCGGCCGCGTGCCGGCTTAACCACCCCCCGGCTCCTGGCAACGCCCGCCACGCCAGCCGTTAACGACCGGGAACCGCGGCTCCGGTGCAGGCGGAGTCGGGCAGGGTGGAGGCCCCGCCGGGAGCCCTCGGCGACGGGCGGCGTCGACGCCCCGTCGCTACCCCGCGGCCAGCAGCGCAAAGGCGTGCCGCACCGTGGCCAGCCGCACCGCCGCGCGGTCGCCGGGGAACACCCGCGACTCGGCCAGCGTCGCCCCGCCGCGCCGCGCCAGGCCGAACCACACCAGGCCGACCGGCTTGGCCGCCGTGCCGCCGCCGGGCCCGGCGACCCCGGTGACCGCGACCGCCAGCTCGACCGGCGAGCGCGCGACCGCCCCCTCCGCCATCGCGCGCGCCACCGCCTCGCTGACCGCGCCGTGCGCCTCGACCAGCGCGGCGGGCACGCCGAGCAGCTCCGTCTTCGCGGCGTTCGAGTACGTGACGAACCCCCGGTCCACGACGTCCGACGAGCCCGCCACCGCCGTCAGCGCCGCCGCGATCAGCCCGCCCGTGCAGCTCTCCGCCGTCGCCACCCGCTGCCCGCGCGCCCTGAGCAGCGCCAGCAGCGCCTCCGCCTCGCCCAGCGTCGCCTCGTCGATCATCCCGCGCCCTCCGTTCCGGCCCGCCCCGTGCGGCGCCTGCCGCCGCCCTAGCCCGCGACCCACCAATCGACGGCCCGCACCGTCACGAGCACCCCAGCCACGATCGCCCCCGCCACCAGGTCGTCGACCACCACCCACGCCGGCCCGTCGTGCCGGTCCGCCCAGCCCACCGGCCCCGGTTTGGCCACGTCGACCGTCCGGAACGCCACGAAGGTCGCCGCAACCCAGACCGCCAGCGCGCCGCCCGAAAGCCCGCTTCCCGCCAGGCCCAGCAGCGCCAGCCACTGCCCGGCCACCTCGTCGATCACGATCCACCCCGGGTCGTGCTCGCCGCCCACCCGCGGGATCGCCCACACCCCCGCCAGCGACGCCGCCACCACGCCCGCCGCCAGCCAGCCCGGGTGCGCCACCAGCCCCGCGCCCGCCAGCGCCGCCACCAGCGCGCCCCACGTCCCGGGCGCCGGGCGCAGCGTCCCCACGCCGCACACCGTCGCCACCAGCCAGGCCGCGCGGCTCCTCACCATGGGCAGCAAGGAAGCATGGGCTCTGCCCAAACCCGCAAAGGGTCCGAGGACCCTTTGATCCCATGACTTAAGTAAAGCCATCCAAGGGGCTTCCCTTGGCGGAGTCCAGAGGCAGAGCCTCTGGCCTTGCCTGCTCCCTGCCTCACCCCAGCCACCGTGCCAGCGGGTGCGGCGCCACGACGCCCAGCCGCGCCCGGTAGTCCACGACGTTCTCGATCACGCGCTGCACGTAGTTGCGCGTCTCGCCCGCCGGGATCATCTCGATCCAGTCGATCATGTCCCCTCCGCCCGCCGCCGGATCGCCCGCTGCCAGCCACTCCCGCAGCCGCGTCGGCCCCGCGTTGTAGGCCGCCGCCGCATACGGCAGCACCCCGCCATTCCGCCCCAGCAGCCCCGCCAGGTACGCCGACCCGAGACGCACGTTCAGGGCCGGGTCCGCCGTGAGCGCCGCCGTGCTCGCCGCCACGCCGAGGCGGTGCGCCACCTCCTGCGCCGTCGCCGGCATCAGCTGCATCAGGCCGCGCGCCCCGCTCGGGCTCACCGCCTCCGGGTCGAAGCTGCTCTCCTGGCGCGCGAAACCCAGCACCACGCCGCGCTCCACCCCCGACGCGCCGTCCTCGCCCACGTCGCCCGGCACGTCCACCGGCCAACCGTCGCGCGGCAGCATCCCGCCGGCCCGCCCGGCAAGCCGCGCCGCCGCCACCGCCACGTCCGGCTCGGCGAGCCGCAGCGCCAGCGCCGCCGCCAGCGAGCGCGTGCGCGCGTCCGGCGCCAGCTCGCCCAGCCGCAGCAGGAACGCCCGCGCCCGCCGCGCCTCGCCCCACGCCACGAGCAGCTCGCCCGCCCGCGCCAGCTCGGAGCCCGAGAACGCCAGCGCCTCCTCCGGCGTCCAGGCCGGGTCGCGCAGCGCCGCCAGCCGCGCCCGCAGCCCCGCCTCGCCGCGCACCTCGGCGGCGCCGCTCTCCGCCCCGACCCCGTCCGCCGCGATCGCGCCGAGCTGCCCGTAGAACGTCAGCGGCCAGGCCGCCGCGGCCACGTACTCCGCCTGCGCGCCCGCCGCGTCGCCGCGCGCCGCCGCCGTCCGCCCGAGCCAGTAGTGCGCCCGCCCCTGCGAGATCGCCGCCCGCGACCCCGCCGCCAGCGCCGCGAAGTGCCCTGCCGCGCCCGCCGTGTCGCCGAGCCGGCGCAGCGCGATCCACCCCGCAAGGAACTCCGCGTCCGCCGCCTCCGCCCCGCCGTCCTGGGCCGCCACCGCGATCTCGTCCTGCATCAGCGCGAGCGCCCCCGCCGCGTCGCCCGCCCGCAGCAGCCGACGCGCCAGCAGCTCGCGCTCCGTGCGGAAGCCCGCCTGCCGCGCCGGCGCGCTCGCCTCCTCCGCCGCCACGCCCTCCGCCCGCCACTCCGCCAGCGCCGCGGCACCCGACGCATCGCCGCGCCGCAGGAACCGCGCCTCGTCGAGCACCAGCCCCGGGTCGCGCCGCCCCTCCGCGGGCAGCGCCGCCACCAGCGCCATCGCCCCCGCGTCGTCGCGCCGCAGCGCCAGCCGCGCCTCCGCCACCCGACGCGCCGCGGGCTCCAGCCGCGCCGCCTGCCGCGCCGCCGCCGGCGTGTCCACGCCCACCAGGCGCTCGAACCGCGCCTCCTGCGACGCCGGCGTCAGCGCCCCCGACCACGCCGACAGGAACGCCGCCTCCGCCGCCGGGTCGTCCAGCCCCGCCTCCCACGCCGCCCGCGCCGAGCCCGCGGCGGCGTCCGTCCGCCCCGCCCGCGCCTGCCCCTCCGCGCACCGCAGCAGCGCCGCCGCCGTCCCCGCCAGCCCCTGCGCGCACAGCGGCAGCACCGCCTCGTCCGCCCCCGACGCCGCGATACCGTCCGACAGCCGACGCGCGATCACCGCGCGGTTCGGCCAGCTCGGGTTCTCCGCCAGGAACCGCGCGGCCACCCCGGGGTCCGGGGCCCCCGTCCTGTCGCCGACCAGGCGCAGGTACGTCGCCAGCCGCGGCGCCAGCGGGTCCGCCGACCCCGCCGCGGCACTCGCCCACCGCTCCGGCGCAGCGTCGGATACGGCGGCCATGGGCGCGACCTGCGCACGCGCGCAGCCCAGCGCGGAGGCGGCGAACGCCAGGAGGAGCAGGGGCGGGGCGGGCTTCACGGCGCCGAGCATACAGGGACGGGATGCCACGGGAAGGAAGCGCCACCACGGGCGGGGAGGACGCAGGGGCAGGAAGTCTTCTTTTTCTGAAGAAAAAGAAGCAAAAAGACTTTGCCCGTTTGGGTCCCTGGCTCCCCGTCGGCGACGGATCCTCGTGGCAGAGGTTTTTCGGTTCTTTTTTTCAGAAAAGAACGCGCTTGCCTTCCTACCCGAACGACGCCCCCCCGAGGCTGGCCACGCCGTCCAGGGTGATGCGCGTGCTGTCCGCCAGCGTGAGGACCGTGCTCCCGCCCAGCGCCTGGCTGGACGCGACGCCCGACTGCGGCCCGCCGCCGAAGCCGCGCAGGGACAGCATGTCCTGGCCGACCTTGAACCCCTCGACCAGCTCCGTGCCGCCGCCGTGCCCGTTCAGGAACACCAGCGTGTTGGCGCCCAGCGCGGCCTGGACCGTGGCCGCGCCGGTGCCGGCCTGCACGTAGGCGTTGCCGGTGCCGGTGACGACGAGGTCCGCGCCGCTCCCGGCGTCGAGCAGGCCCGGGCCCGAGCCGCCGAACATCGTGGTCGGCCCACTGCCGGCCACCACGGTGTCCGCGAGCCCGCCCGCGACGAGGAGGTCGGCCCCGGCGGCGCCGAAGATCATCGTCCCCGTGCCGAGCCCGTAGGACGCCCTGGTCTCGCCCGCGCCGGTCAGCGTCTCGTTGCCGGCGCCCGCGACGAGCAGGTCTCCGCCGCTGTCGCCCACGAGCAGGTCGCCCGTGCCGCCGCCGAACAGGGACTGCCCGATGGTGCCGCCGTAGGTCTGCGCGAGCGTCGGGTCGCCCACGGTGCTGACCATCAGGTTGTGGCCCGCGGTGCCGCCCACGACCTCGTTGCGCCCGCCGAACACGGTGACGCTGCCGGTGCCGCCCAGGATCAGGCCGCCGCCGGCGTCGTCGCCGCTGCCGCCGATCACCGTGGAGCGGCCGGCGCCGTTGAGGAAGGTCAGCCGCACCTCGTTGACCAGCACGGAGTTCGGCCCGGTGACCACCGTGCCGCTGCTGCTCTCGAGCACGAGCAGCGAGGCGTCGGTGTTGGTGATCGTGGTGGCCTGGCTCCGGAAGAACCCGGGAGGCAGGCCCGTGACCGTGATCGCGCCGGACACGACCGCGCCCGCGTCCACCGCCAGCCCGGCCCCGGCCTGCAGCGTGATCGCCGCGCCGCCCGCCGCATCCCGCGCGGCAAGCTCCAGGGTCTCGCCGACCAGCACGGAGATCCCGGACGCCAGCGTGTCCGATCCGGCAAGCACGAGGGTGCCGGAACTCTTCTCGTAGGCGTTCTCGAACGCGTCGCCGGCGGGCGCGGGCTCGATGTCGCCGACGGTCAGGGCGCCGCCCGACACCGGGCCGGACAGGACGAACCGATCGGTGTAGAAGTTGCTGGCCGCGAGCGTCCCGAACCCCGAGACCAGGATCGCGCCGGCCACCGTCTCGTTGCCGGACCCGACGAGGAGGCCGCCCGCCAGGACCACCGGGCCGGACAGCGCTCCCGGCAGCTCCGTCGACCCCATCTGCGCGCCTGCCAGGTTCAGTGTCGCGCCGTCCTGCAGCGTCACGCCCGCCGTTCCCACGGACAGCACCGCGCCGTCCTGCACGTCCAGCGCGGTGTTCGCCGCGAGGACCATCCCGGTGCCGCTGCTCCAGAACGCGCCCGGGCCGGCCAGCACCACGCGCGGCGACTGGTTCGCCTTCGCCAGCCCCGCGGAGGTCGTGGCGACGCCCCGGATGATCCCGACCGAATCCGTGATCGTGCCGAACAGGCTTGCCGGGTCGGCCACGATCACCGTGCCGGCGACGCCCGCGCCCGTCACCGTCTCGGCCGTCCCGTCCACGTACCCGAACGCGCCCGGCGCCACGGCCGCCGCCGTCGCCACGTCGTCGAACACCGCCGTGTCGCCAGGTCCCGGCACGCCCGCCGACCAGTTGGCGGCACTCGTCCAGACCCCCGACGCCGTGGTCCAGCTGCTGACGGTCATGCTGCACGCTCCATCGCGTCGGGAACTCCGGCCTGTCGCGCCCGTGCGTCGGGCGACGCGGCGCCCGAGCCTGCGCCCGGCCGCCGCGCCGTGTCTCGCGGTTTCGGCCCGGGGCCGCCGGCACCGTCGCGGCGGCGCGCCCCACCCCCGGCGGTTGCTTGCGTCCGCCCCCCGCCGTGCCTAGTTTTCGGCCACCAGCGGGGGAGTGCGTGCCATGTTCAACGGGTCGTTCGTCGCCCTCGTCACGCCCATGCGGGCCGACGGCTCCGTGGACGAGCGCGCGCTCGCCGAGTTCGTGGAGTGGCAGATCGCCCAAGGCACCGACGGCCTCGTGCCCGTCGGCACCACCGGCGAGAGCGCCACCCTCAGCCACGCCGAGCACCGCCGCGTCGTCGAGGTCACGGTCGAGGTCGCCGCCCGCCGCGTGCCGGTGATGGCCGGCGCCGGCAGCAACAGCACGACCGAGGCCATCGAGCTGGTGCGCCACGCCCGCGAGGCCGGCGCAGAGGGCGCGCTCGTGGTCACGCCGTACTACAACAAGCCCACCCAGGAGGGCCTGTTCCTCCACTACACCGCGATCGCCGACGCCGTGGACCTGCCGATCGTGATCTACAACATCCCGCCGCGCAGCGTCGTCGACATGACGCCCGAGACCATGGGCCGCCTCTCGCGCCACCCCAACATCGTCGGCGTCAAGGACGCCACCGCCAGCCTCACCCGCCCGCTGCACACCCGCATCGCCTGCGGCCCGGCGTTCTGCCAGATGTCGGGCGAGGACCACACCGTGCTGCCGTTCCTCGCCGCCGGCGGCCACGGCTGCATCTCGGTCACCGCCAACGTCGCCCCCCGCCAGTGCGCCGAGCTGCACCGCCTGTGGGCCGCCGGCCGCGTCGCCGAGGCCATCGCCGCCCAGGACCGCCTGGTGCCGCTGCACGACGCCATGTTCGCCGAGAGCAACCCCACGCCCGCCAAGTACGCCGTCAGCCTGCTCGGCCACGGCACCGAGCGCTGCCGCCTGCCGCTGGCACCCCTGACCGAGCCGACCCGCGTCCGCGTGCGCGCCGCCATGGCGGCGCTCGGCCTGCTGGATGCGCCCAGGCTTGGCGCAGGCGGGGCAGGGCAGGGCGCGGCCGCCCGCGCGGACGCCTGAGCGTGGCGGCGACGACGAAGAAGAGCGGCCTGATCTCGCACGGCATCGCCGCGCAGAACCGCAAGGCGCGCTTCGACTACACCATCAAGGAGACCGTGGAGGCCGGCATGGTGCTCTTCGGCCCCGAGGTGAAGTCGCTGCGCCACGGCCGCGCCACCATCAACGAGGCCTGGGCCGGCGAGCGCGACGGCGAGCTGTTCCTGTTCAACGCCTACATCCCCGAGTACCAGGGCGGCGTCCTCTCCACGTTCGACGTGAGGGCACCGCGCAAGCTGCTGCTGCACAGGAAACAGATCGACAAGCTGCTGGGGGCCGCGAACCGCGACGGCGCAACGCTGGTGGCGCTCGACATCCACTTCAACGAGCGCGGCGTCGCCAAGGTGACGATCGGCGTCGGCGAAGGGCGCAAGAAGGCCGACAAGCGGCAGGCGGTCGCGGCGCGGGACTGGGCGCGCGACAAGGCGCGGGTCCTGCGCAACCGCGGGTAGGAAGCAAGCATGGGCTCTGCCCA
>JBPBQS010000014.1:0-7165 GCA_050920955.1 Janthinobacterium lividum
GGCGGCGCGCGCGCGCATCGGCTTCATCGGCGCAGACCCCGGCAGCGCCTTCGACCCGACGCTGCCGGTCGGCGTGCAGATCGCGGAGAAGCTGCGCGCGGTGCGAGGGCGGAGCGAGGGCGCGGGGCTCGACATGGCGGAGGCGCGCAGGCGCGTGGTGGCGCTGCTGGACGCGGTGCGCATCCCCTCGGCGGCGCAGCGCTACGGCGAGTTCCCGGGGCAGTACTCGGGGGGGATGCTGCAGCGTGCGGTGATCGTGGACGCGATGATCACCGAGCCGGACCTGCTGATCTGCGACAACGTGATCCAGCCGCTCGACGTCACCGTGGCGGCGCAGATCGTGCGTCTGCTGCGCGAGCTGCGGGAGCGCATGTCGACCGCGATCGTGTTCATCAGCACGTCGGTGCCCTCCGTCGCGGAGGTGTCCGACGAGATGGTGGTGCTGGCGGGCGGGCGGGTCGTCGAGCGCGGCGATCCGGCGGTCGTGGTGCGCCATCCGCGCCATGCCGCGACGCGCGAGCTCGTCGCGCGCACGCCGCGCATCTGGACCGGCGAGGCCGTGCCGCCCCCGCCCGAGGCGCAGGCCGGCGTTCCGGGGGGCCCTGCCCCGGCGCACGGGGGGGCGGTGCGCGGGCAGCCGATCCTGCGTGTGGTGGACGTCGCGAAGACCTACCACGTCAGGAGCCGCGGGCAGCTGTTCGCGCGCCAGGATGTGCAGGCCGTGCGGGGCGTGAGCTTCGACGTGTTCCCCGGCGACAACTTCGGCCTGGTGGGGGAGTCGGGGTGCGGCAAGTCGACGCTGTCGCGGCTGCTGTCGTGGGTGGAGGAGCCGGACGCGGGCTCGATCCTGTTCGAGGGGCGCGACATCGCGGCCATGGATCGGCGCGAGCGCCTCGCCATGCGGCGGGGGTTCCAGCTGCTGCTGCAGGACCCCTACAACTGCATCCCGCCGCACATGCCGGTCGGGCGCACCATCGGCGTGGGGCTCGCGGTGCACGGGGTCGGGCGGCGCGAGATCGCGTCGCGCGTGCGCGACGTCATGGGCGAGGTCGGGCTCGCGCCGGAGGATGCGGACCGGCTGCCGGTGGGCATGAGTGCCGGGCAGCGTCAGCGCGTCAACATCGCGCGTGCGCTGGTGCTGGAGCCGCGGCTGGTGATCCTGGACGAGACGCTCTCGGCGCTCGACCCGGTCGAGCAGGGGCGGCTGCTGGCACTGTTCGAGCGGCTGCAGGCGCGGCACGGGCTGACCTACCTGTTCATCTCGCACGACCTGGCGATGGTGCGCCGGGTGTGCACGCGCATCGCGGTGATGTACCTCGGCAAGATGGTGGAGGTCGCCGACACCGGGGGCGTGTTCCACGATCCCGGGCACCCCTACACGAAGGCGCTGCTGTCCGCGGTGCCGACGCTGGACGATAAGCCGTGGCGCACGGAGGACGTGCTGCTCGACGGCGAGCCGCCGAGCCCGATCGACCTGCCGCCGGGGTGCTCGTTCGCCGCGCGCTGCCCGGAGGCGCTGCCGCTGTGCCGCACGCTGGAGCCGCCGCTGTGGACGCGGATGGCGGGGCGGATGGCGGCGTGCCATGTCACCGCGCCGGCGCCGGTCGTCTGAGCCGGGGCCGGGAACCATGCTGGGAGAGACCATGACGGACATTTCCGAGCCGCTGATCGATGCGGCGCGGCTCGATGCGTTGATGGGGGAATTCGCGGCGCATGGCGGCACGGCGGACGGGGGCATGCACCGTCTCGCGCTGTCGGCGGAGGACGGGGCGGCGCGCGATGCGCTGGGGGCGTGGATGCGCGCGCAGGGGCTGTCCGTGACGGTCGATGCGATGGGCAACATGTTCGGGCTGCTCGACTGGGCGGGGCCGGGGGCGCCGGTGGTGATGACCGGCTCGCACCTGGACAGCCAGCCGCGCGGCGGGCGGTTCGACGGTGCCTACGGCGTGGTGGCGGGGTGCGAGGCGCTGCTCGCGGTGCGGGCGCGGGCGGCGGCGGAGGGGGTCGCGCCGCGCTGCAACCTGGCGGTGGTGAACTGGACCAACGAGGAGGGCGCGCGGTTCCAGCCGAGCCTGCTCGGCAGCGCGGTGTTCGCGGGGCTGATGGACGGGGCGGACGCGCGGGGGCGCAGGGACGGCGACGGGGTGAGCGTGGCCGAGGCGCTGGACGCGATCGGGTATGCGGGGGACGGCGTGTTCGCGGCGCCGCAGGCCTATGTCGAGATGCATGTGGAGTGCGGCTCGGTGCTGGAGCGCGCGGGGGGGCGGCTCGGGGCGATCACGCGGCACTGGGGGGCGGTGAAGTACCGGCTCGCGTTCCTCGGCGCGCAGACGCACACCGGGCCGACGCCGATGGCCGAGCGGCACGATGCGCTGCTGGGGGCGGCGCACCTGGTCGTGGCGCTGGGGGCGATGCCGGGGCGGAGCGAGGGGGGCGTGCTGCACGCCTCGGTGGGGCGGCTGGAGGTCAGGCCGAACTCGCCCAACGTGGTGCCGGGCGAGGCGGTGCTGTTCATCGAGCTGCGCTCGCCGGAGCAGGCGGTGCTGGACTGGGCGGAGCGGGAGATGCTCGTGCTGGCGGAGGCGGCATGCGCGGCGGCGCGGGTGCGCCACGAGGTGCGGTTCGTGGACCGGCGTGCGATGGGGTTCTTCGCGGAGGGGCTGGTGGCGCTCGCGGCCGGGGCGGCGGGGGAGCTGGGCGTGGGGATGGGGCGGCTGGACACGGTCGCGGCGCACGACGCCATCAGCATGATCGCGCTGTGCCCGTCGGTGGTGCTGGTGGTGCCGAGCGTGGGCGGGGTTTGCCACGATCCGACGGAGTTCACGCGCGACGAGGATCTGGCGCTGGGCACGGAGGTGCTGGCGCGGGTGCTGTGGCGGCTGTGTCGCGACGGGATCGACGCGGCGGGCGTGGCGTGAGCGCGGAGGTGGCGGCGGTGCTCGCGGACTCGCCGTGGGCGGGGCGGGCGGGGCTGCGGTGGCGGCCGGGCGTGGCGGCGGTGGCGTCGCCGATGTGCCAGGCGGTGGACTGGGCGAACTTCGTCGTCTCGGCCGAGGGGGCGGCGGACGCGTTGTTCCTCAAGGTGCTCCATCCGGACGTGGCGGGGTTCGTGGACGTCGAGGCGGCCCATGCGGGGGCGTGCGCGGGGGCGGCCGCGGGGGTGGCGCCGGCGGTGGAGTGGTTCCTGCCGGGGCGCTCGGCAGTCGCGTTCGCGTTCCTGCCGGCGCCGTGGCGGGGGGCGCGGCTGGACGACCTGCGGCGGCCGGAGGTGCTGGCGGCGGCGATCGCGGCCAAGGCGGCGGTGCGGCGGGGGCCAGCGATGGCGCGCGTCTGGGACGTGTTCGCGCGCGTGCGGGGGCATGCGGCGGCGGCGCGGGCGGCGGGCGTGGCGTTGCCGGGGGATGTGGAGGCGCTGCTGGCGGCGGTGGGCGAGGTCGGCGTGGCGATGGCGGCGGCGGGGCGCGACGTGGCGCCGTGCCACAACGACGGGCAGGCGTCCAACGTGCTGCTTGGGCCGGGCGGGGCGGTTCTGCTGGTGGATTTCGACTGCGCGGGGCAGGCGGATCCGCACTACGACCTGGCCGTGCTGCTGAACGAGGCGCACGACACCGAGGCGGGGTGGCAGGCGGGCGTCGAGATGGCGGAGGGGCGCTGCGACGCCAGGGTGATGGACCGCTGCCGCGCGTATGCCGTGGCGGACGACCTGATGTGGGGGCTGCAGGGGCTGGTGCTGTCGGCGGTGTCGCCGCGGCGCGACGTGGAGTTCCTGAAGTACGGCGAGTGGCGGCTGCTGCGCTGCCGGATGGCGCTGCGCGAGCCGGGGTTCGCGGCGCGGCTGCACCGGCTTTGAGCGAGAAAGGGCAGGAAGCCTTCTTTTTCTGAAGAAAAAGAAGCAAAAAGACTTTGCATGATTGGGTTCCGGGCTCGGCGTCGGCGAAGGAGCTTCGTGGCAGAAGTTTTTTGGTTCTTTTTTTCAAAAAAGAACTTCTTGCTTGCTCTGCTTCGCGAGCGAACCGCAACCGGATTTCGGGGACAGGCGCACATGGAACGTTTGCTGGGCGAGGGCGTGGGCGAGGCGGAGCGCGACCTGGAGGCGGCGGTGCGGCGGGTGCCGGCCTGGCAGGGGCGCGCGCTGCGGTATGCGCCGGTCAGCGGGGGGATCAGCAACTCCAACTGGCGCGTGTCGGTGGACGGGGTAGGCGGGCGGTTCTTCGTCAAGATCCCGGGCAAGGGCACGGAGATGTTCATCGACCGCGTCGCCGCCATGGACGCCAGCCGCAAGGCCGCTGGCGTCGGCATCGGGCCGCGCGTGTACGACGACTTGGCCGCGGACGGCATCGAGATCAGCGACTTCATCGAGGGGCGGCGGTCGTGCACGCACGCCGATTTCCGCGACCTCGGGCGATGCCGTACTGTGCTCGACGTCTATCGCCGGCTGCACGGGGGGCCGGCGCTCGGGCTGACGAAGACCGTGTTCGACATGATCGACGAGCACGTGGAGCAGGTGCGCGTGCTCGGCGGGTGGGTGCCGGCGGACCATGCCGAGCTGGACGCGCAGTACAGGCGGGCGCGCGCGGCGCTGGAGGCGTCGGGGCTCGACCTGGTGCCGTGCTTCAACGACCCGATGGCGGGCAACTTCATGCTCGACGAGGCGGACGGGTCGGTCATGCTCATCGACTACGAGTACGCGTCGAACAACGATCGCTGCTACGACCTGGGCATCTGGTTCGGCGAGATGTTCTTCGACGAGGCCACCGAGCTGGCGCTGATCGAGCACTACTTCGGCAGGGTCGAGCCCGCGGTCGTCGCGCGGGTGATGGTGCACAGGATGCTGGCCGACCTGAAGTGGGCGACCTGGTCGATGGTGCAGCAGAAGGTGTCGGCGCTGGACTTCGACTTCTTCAAGTACGGGGCGTGGAAGCACATGCGGGCGCGCGCCATGCTCGGCGACCCGCGATGGGAGGGATGGCTCAGGGCGGTCTAGGAGGAAGGAAGGCCTTCTTTTTCTGGAGAAAAAGAAGCAAAAAGACTTTGCACTTCAGGTTCTTTTCCGGCGGGGTGGCACGGAGCCACGCAGGGCGTCCCCGTGAACGGGCGGGTGGCGGGCTCTGGCATGGGCGTGGCACGTGAATTGCGACAGTCCGCCGCACCGGGCAGCCACGCCGGCGCCCGCGCAGGACGCATCACCATGCAGAGCACCGCCCCCGGGCTGGATCAGGATCCCGATCTCTACAACGCCGACCTGGCGCCGGTGCCCGCCGAACAGCGGGACTGGACCTGGGTCAACATGTCCACCGTCTGGATGGGCATGGTGCACAACGTCGTCGCCTACGAGGCGGCGGCCGGGCTGATGGCGCTCGGCCTGAACGCGGTGCAGGCGCTGCTCGCGGTCGCGGTCGCCTACGGGCTGCTGTTCCTGGCGATGTGGTTCAATGCCCGTCCGGGCACGCGCTACGGGATCCCGTTCTGCGTCCTGATCCGCTCCTCGTTCGGCCCCAGGGGCGCGCAGATCCCCGTCGTGCTGCGCGGGTTCTGTGCGATCTTCTGGTTCGCCGTGCAGGGCTACGCCGGGAGCCAGGCGATCGACGCCGTCCTCGGAACGCTGTTCCCGGCCTGGTCGAGCCTGACCACGCCCGTTCTCGGCATGGCGCTCAAGGGCTGGATCGCGGTGGCGATGTTCTGGGGCCTGCACGCCTGGGTCGTTTCGCATGGCGTGCATCGGATCCGCAACTTCGAGCTGGTCGCAGGGCCGCTGGTGATCCTCGTCGGCATCCTGGCCACCGGCTGGGGCCTGCACGTGGCGCACGGCGTGGGCCCGCTGTTCGACCAGCCCTCGCGCCTGCACGGCGCCAACGCCTGGCTGACCTTCGCGGTCGGCGTCACCGGCATGATCGGGATCTGGTCGTCGTTCGCGGTGAACATCCCCGATCTCTCGCGCTTCGTGCGCTCCGAGCGCGACCAGGTCATCGGCCAGCTGATCGGGCTGCCGGTCACGGCGGTGGTGTTCACCGCGATGAGCGTCATCACCACCTCGGCCACCATCCTCGTGTTCGGCCATCCGATCTGGGACCCGGTGACGCTGCTGCTGGCGCTGAACCAGCCGCTCGTTCTCCTCCTCGGGGGTGCGACCATCATCGTCGCGACGCTGTCGGTGAACGTGGCCGCCAACATCATGCCGGCCGCCTACGACCTGGTGAACCTGTTCCCCCGCCGGCTGAACTTCCGCTCGGCCTCCCTGCTCGTGCTCGGTCTCGGGCTGCTGTTCGCGCCCTGGCTCTGGTTCAAGGATGCGGACAGCATCTTCAAGGTGCTCGGCGCCATCGGCGGCCTGCTCGGCCCCGTCACCGGCATCATGCTGGTCGACTTCTACCTGATCCAGCGACAGCATCTCGCGATCGAGGAGCTCTACTCCTACGCCGGCCGCTACAGCGGTCGCGGCGGCTGGAACCCCGCCGGCATCGTCGCCTTCCTGCTCGGCGGCACCGCGGCGCTGATCGGCAACGTGGTGCCGGCGCTCGCCGCGCTGGGGGCATTCTCCTGGTTCATCGGCATCGGCGTCGGGGCGCTCGCCTACGGCATCCTCGCGCGACGCTTCCAGGCGGCCGACCGTTCCGCCTTGCAGCTCGCCGGTGTCGGGAGCGCGGTCGGGGATTGACGGCCGCTGGCGTGTGGCGGGACGCGGCCCTGTCGGGATGGCGTCGCTCGCGTCCTGCCTCGCCCCCGTTGCCCGGACGGGCTCCTAGCTGCCGCGGTAGGTGGAGTAGGCGCCGGGGCTGGCGAGCAGGGGGACGTGGTAGTGCGCCTCCGGCTCGGCGATGCCGAAGCGGATCGGGACCACGCCGAGGAACGGCGGCTGTTCCGCCGCGGCGTCCGCGAAGTAGCGGCCGATGTCGAAGCGCAGCTCGTAGAGGCCGGCGCGCAGCGGGGCGCCGTGCAGCAGCGGGCGGGCGGTGCGGCCCTGCGCGTCCGTGGTGGCGGTGGCGAGCGGATGGGGCTGCGCGCCTCCGACCTCGAACAGCGACACGTCGACGCCTGCCGCCGGGCGGCCGCGCGTGGCGTCGAGGACGTGGGTGGTGAGCGAGCCGTGGACCACCGGCGCGCCGGGGCCGTCCACGCGGTCGACGAGGCGCAGGCGGGTGATGTGGCCGATCTCCTCCAGGGCGGT
>JBPBQS010000068.1:0-7108 GCA_050920955.1 Janthinobacterium lividum
GGAGGCCCGCTCCCTTGTCCGCCTGGCCGTGCCGCTGGTCATCGGGCAGCTCTCGGCGATGGGCATGCAGGTCGTCGACAACGTGCTCGCGGGGCACCTCGGAGCGTCGGTGCTGGGCGCCACGTCGTTGGGGGGCAACGTGTTCGCGCTCGCGCTGGTCGCGGTCACGGGGGTGATGATGGCGCTGCCGCCCAGCGTCGCGCAGCTGCACGGCGAGGGGCGCGCGCGCGAGGTGGGGGCGCTGTTCCGCCAGGCGCTGTGGCTGGCGCTGGGGCTCGGCTTGATGCTGCAGCAGGCGGTGTGGTGGGGCGGGCCGGCGCTCGTGGGCGCCTCGGGCGTGGCGCCGGAGCTGGTGGCGGGGGCCGGCGGGTTCCTGCGCGCGGTCAGCCTCGGCGTGCCGGCGCTGGCGCTGCTGCTGGCGTGCCGCGGGCTGTCGGACGGGCTGGGGATGACGCTGCCGGGCATGGTCGCGGGGCTGCTCGGGCTGCTGGTGCTGGCGCCGGTGGGGTTCGTGCTGATGTACGGCGGGCTCGGGGTGCCGGGGATGGGCGCCGTGGGCAGCGGGCTCGCGACGGCGGCGGTGCTGTGGGGGGAGGCGCTCGGGCTCGCGGCGTACCTGCGGCTGAGCCCGCGGTTCCGCGGGCTGGGGTGGGGCGCGGGGCGGCGGGGGCCGGACGCGGCGCTGCTCGGCGGGCTGGTGCGGCTGGGGGCGCCGATCGCTGTGGGCCTGCTGCTGGAGGTGGGGCTGTTCACGACGGCGGGGCTGGTGATCGGGGGGTTCGGGGCGTCGGTGGTGGCGGGGCACCAGCTCGCGCTCAACGTGGCCGGCGTCGCGTTCATGGTGCCGCTGGGCATCGCGATGGCGATCACCGTGCGGGTGGGCGCGGCCGTGGGGCGGGGCGATCCGCGGGGGGCGCGGCGGGCAGGGCTGGTGGGGGTCGGGCTGACGCTGGTGACGCAGGCGGTGTCGTGCGCGGTGATCGCGCTGTTCCCGGGGGCGCTGATCGCGGCCTACACGCAGGACGCGGCGGTGGCGGCGAGTGCCGGGCCGCTGCTGCGTCTCGCGTGCGTGTTCCAGTTCTCCGACGGCGTGCAGGTGGCGTCGGGCGGGGCGCTGCGCGGGCTGAAGGACACGCGGGTGCCGATGGCGATCTCGGCGCTGAGCTACTGGGCGGTGGGGATGCCGGTCGGGCTGCTGCTGGCGTTCCCCGGGGGGATGCGGGCGCAGGGCATGTGGGTCGGCATCATCGCGGGGCTGAGCTGCGCGGCGGTGTGCCTGTTCGCGCGGTTCAGGGCGCGGTCGGGGCGCTGAAGGAAGCAAGCAGTTCTTTCTTGAAAGAAAGAACCAAAGAACTTTGCACACTGGGCCTGTGCCCGCCGGGGTAGGCCAGGATCTTGTGTGCAGAGTCTTTTTGCTTCTTTTTCTTCAGAAAAAGAAGGCCTTGCTTCCTTTCTACGGCTCCGTGCCCGCGCCGATGCGGCCGTTGCCGAGGCGTCGGAGCGAGACGTCGAGGCGCTCGTCGGCGGCGCGGATCTCGCGCAGGGCTCCGTGGGTGAAGCTGATGTGGCGCGCGGCGGCGTCGCGGGCGGCCACGGGGTCGCGGGCGACGATGGCGTCGAGGATGGCGTGGTGCTGCTCGCGCAGGAGGCCGCGTACGGCGGGCTGCGCGAACAGGCGCTCGCGGCTGTAGAACACGCCGGAGCGCAGCATGCCGGAGAGGGTGCGCATGATGTGCAGCAGCACGAGGTTGTGGGTGGCCTCGTAGAGCGCGACGTGGAAGTCGGCGTCGGCGGCGGCCTCCTCGACGGGGTCGGGGCTGGCGTGGGCCTGGTCGATGCGGCGGATGCAGGCGGCGAGGGCGTCGAGGTCGACGCCGGTGGCGCGGCGGGCGGCCATCTCGCCGGCGGGGCCCTCGATGGCCTCGCGGAACTCCAGGTAGTCGTAGGTGGTCTCGAGGCGGGTGCCGAGGAGTGCGGCGAGCGGGTCGGCGAGGCTCGCGCCGATGCGGGCGACGTGGGTGGCGCCGCCGCGCTCGGCGCAGAGCAGGCCCTTCTCCTCGAGGAGGCGGACGCCCTCGCGCAGGGTGGGGCGGGAGACGCCGATGCGCTCGGCCAGCTCGCGCTCGGGGAGGAGCTGCTCGCCCGGGCGCAGCGAGCCCTCCAGGATCAGCGCCTCGATGCGCGCGGCGACCATCTCGGCCGCGGGGCGTGCCCTGCCCTCAGACATCGCGGCGCGGGGGCGAGGGCGCTCGCGACACGGCGGGCGGGCCGTAACCGGCTACCATGCGGAAACCTCTTGACGGGGTTGGTCAATGGAGTTGACCATCATTTCGATAAGGGTCAAGTCGCCTCGGGCGGCTGGGGGAAACGATGCGGGGACAGAATGTCCTGCGGATGCCCTTGCGGGGGCACCAGGCGGCGCCTGCCCGGAGCTTGGCGGGCGCGGCGCGATTGCAAGCCGGCGGCGGTCTGCGAGCCCTGGCGTGGCTGTGCGCGGCGGCGGGTGCCGCGGCGTGCTGCGGCACGGCGCTGGCGGCGGACGGGGCGGGCGTCGAGGTGTCGGGCGCCTGGGTGGCGGCGCAGGCGGACGCGGGCGCGGATGTCGCGCTGTCGATGACGATCCTCAACCGGGCGGCGGAGGCCGACGCGCTGCTGCGGGTGCGCTGCCCGGTCGCGACGCTGACCGAGCAACGCGTCGTGGACCGGGGCGAGGGGCCGCCCACGCCGCGCGAGGTGCGCGCGCTGCCGGTCGCGGCGGGCGGGCCGACCGTGCTGGGCACGGACACGGCCTACATCATGCTGCTGCAGACGGCGAAGGCGCTGCCGCAGGGGGGCAGCTTCGGCTGCACGATGACCTTCCGCAACGCCGGCGCCGTGGCGGTCACGGTCCAGGTCCGGCCGTCCTAGTTCCACCGGCCCCGGGGCGCGTCCGGGGCCGTGCCTGAACCGCGTGCGAGCCGGGGCAACCGGCCGTGCGCCTCACACCACAGGGAAACGTCCATGACCGGAAGCCTCGCCACGAGATCGCGTGCCGCCCTGCCCGTCCCCGCCCTGCTCATGGGCACGGCGCTCGCGGCGCTGCTGGCCTTGCCGGTGCGCGCGATGGAGACCGTCGACCAGCAGGCGCTGCAGTCGGCCGACGAGAACGACGCGGACTGGCTGACGTACGGCAAGGACCTGTCGGCGCACCGGTTCACGCGGCTGAACCAGGTGAACAAGGAGACGGTGAAGCACCTGCACGTCGCGTGGACCATGCAGCTCGGCGGCGTGGAGGGCGGCGGCATCTGGTCGCACGGCGGGCTGGAGGGCACGCCGATGGTCAAGGACGGGCTGATGTACGTCACCGACGGGTGGGGCTCGATCTACAAGATCGACACGCACGGCGGGCACGGCACGCTGCTGTGGAAGATGGACCCCAAGACCGACCACGACTGGGCGGGCGCGGTGGCATGCTGCGGCGTGGACAACCGGGGCGTTGCGCTGTGGCAGGGCATGGTGATCTCGCACACGCTGGACGGGCGGCTGCTGGCGACCGACGCGATGACGGGCAAGATCGCGTGGCAGCGCCAGGTGGCCAATCCCGACAAGAGCGAGGCGGTGACGGGCGCGCCGCTGGTGATCAACAACATGGCGATCACCGGGGTGGCGGGCGGCGAGTACGGCATACGCGGCTGGATCGCGGCGACGGACCTGACGACGCACAAGGAGCTGTGGCGGACCTACACGATCCCGGCCAAGGGCGAGCCGGGCATCGAGACCTGGAAGGACGACCACGACGCGGCCGCGACCGGGGGCGGGGCGACCTGGGTGACGGGGACGTACGATCCGGCGACGAACACGCTGTTCTGGGGCGTGGGCAACCCCGGGCCGGACTGGGATCACCAGTTCCGGCCGGGCGACAACCTGTACTCGGACAGCACGCTGGCGCTGGACGCGACGACGGGCAAGCTGAAGTGGTACTACCAGTACACGCCCAACGACGCGTTCGACTACGACGGCGTGTCGGAGAGCGTGCTGATCGACGTGCCCGGGCCGCAGGGCGTGCGCAAGCTGACGGTGTCAGCCGAGCGCAACGGTTTCGCCTACGCACTGGATCGCGACACGGGCAAGTTCGTGTGGGGCACGCAGTTCGTCGACAAGGCGAACTGGACCAAGGGGCTGAACCCGCAGACCGGCAAGCCGCTGGAGTACGACCCGGCGCTCGACGTGCAGGTGTACCAGGCGGCGGTGACGCCGAACCGCGAGACCGGGGTGAGCATGATCTGCCCGGGCTCCATGGGCGGCAAGAACTGGCCGCCGACGGCGTACAACCCGGACCAGAAGCTCTGGTACATCCCGGTGATCGAGAGCTGCAACCGCATCACCACCAAGCCAGCGCCGGAGCACGCGGCGCTGAAGGCGGGCGAGGGGTTCACCGGCGGCGGGCCGACCGACCCCGAGCGCATCACCGGGAGCGTGGCCGCGATCGACGTCGAGACGGGCAAGATGGTGGCCAAGCACCCGACGCCGTTCCCGATGCTGGGCGGCATGCTGGCGACGCCGGAGCTGGTGTTCACCGGGGCGCCGGACGGCAACGTCATGGCGCTCGACGCCAAGACGCTGGAGCCGGTGTGGAACTTCCAGACCGGGGCCGGGGTGAACGCGCCGCCGATGGCGTTCTCGGTGGACGGCAAGGAGTACATCGCGCTGCTCGTCGGGCTCGGGGGCGCGTGGGACAAGTGGTACGTGGACGGCACGCCGGAGCTGAAGTCGCTGCAGCCCGGCTCGACGCTCTACGTCTTCGCGGTGGACTGAGGGGTGCGGCTGCTGCCGGCGGTGGTGCTGCTGGGCCTGGCGCTGGCGTGGGCGCCGGCGCCAGGGCGGGCGGCGCAGGACGGGCCGGGGGTGGCCGCGTCCGGCCTGGGCAAGGCGACGTTCCGCGGGGCGAACTGCGTGGGCTGCCACAAGTGGTTCGGCGGCGGCGGCGGCGGGTACGGCGGGCCCGCCGCCAACCTGCGCGAGACGGCGCTGACGCGCGAGCAGATCGTCGAGACGGTGAGCTGCGGGCGGCCGGGCACGGGCATGCCCTACTTCAGGGAGGACGCCTACGCCGACGGCGGCTGCTACGGGCTGAAGGCGGCGGACCTCGACGAGGCGAGCCGGCCCCTGCCCGGCGACCACTTCCTCCAGCCGCGCGAGATCAGCGCCGTCGCCGACTTCGTGGTGCGCAGCATCAAGGGGCGCGGGCCGCCCACGCTGGAGGAGTGCCAGGCGTTCTTCGGCGAGGCGACGCATCTGTGCGCGAGCTTCCCGCCGGCGGCGGGTGGGGCGGCGTCCGCCTCGGCCGGGGAGCGAGGGCCTGCCGAGGTGGAGGCCGCGCCGGACGCCAATGCCGCGCCAGGCGGCCATGGGCGCCTCGCGATCGAGACGGCGCCGGATGCGAACGCGCCGGGGGCGAAATGAGGCGGGCGGTGGCCGCGCTCGCGCTTGCCGTGCTGGCGGGCGGCGCGGGGGTGGCGACGGCGCGCAACGACCTGCGCGATTTCCGGGTCGGCATGCCGGTGGAGGCGATGACCCTGCACGGCTACGCGGGGCTGTTCTGCGTGGCGGCGCCGTCGGTGGCGCTGGGGTCGTGGGGCGAGTGGGCGCGCTGCCCGGCGGACGCGCAGGGGCGGCACGAGGTCGGCTTCGTCTACGACAACGCCGACAACGCGCTGGCCCGCGTCAGCGAGGACGGCCAGGGGACGAAGGTCGCGGGGCAGCCGGTGCTGCCGAGCCTGCTGATCGCGGACGGGCGGCTCGAGGGGCTGCGCATCGCGACCGACCCTAAGCAGCCGCTGTTCGTGCGCAGGCGGGCCGACGTGTTCGGGCTGCAGGCGCGGGCGCGCTACGGCGGCGAGGGCTGGCGCTGCGAGGACCGGCCGCCTGGTGCCGGCCGCCAGCCGATCGGCGACGTGTTCGTCGACCAGCACTGCGAGAAGGACGCGGACGGGCGGCACTACGCCGTGGAGCGCGCGTTGTACCGCGATCCGGCGCGGCCGCTGCGCGACTTCACCAGCTCGGCGCAGGTGACGATCCTCGCGGCCGCAGCGCCGTGATGGCGCGTCTTTGCGCAATCGCCTAGGCTGCGCCGACGCGAGACGACGGCCGGCCCCGCGCGGGGCGTGGCGCTTCCCTTTGGTCCAGAAGAGGACGACCCGAATGACGACGCTCAAGGTGAACGGTCAGCAGCGCAGCTACGACGGCGACCCCTCGCTGCCGCTGCTCTGGTTCCTGCGTGACGAGGCCGGGCTGACCGGGACGAAGTTCGGCTGCGGCCAGGGGCTGTGCGGCGCGTGCACGGTGCACATCGGCGGGCAGGCGGCGCGCTCCTGCCTCACCGCGATCTCGGACGTGGGCGACCAGGAGGTCGTCACCATCGAGGGGCTGCACCCGCACGGCGACCACCCCGTGCAGAAGGCCTGGCGCGACGCCGGCGTGCCGCAGTGCGGGTTCTGCCAGGCCGGGCAGATCATGCAGGCGGCCGCCCTGCTCACGCAGACGCCGCACCCCACGGACGCGCAGATCCGCGAGCAGATGAGCGGCAACATCTGCCGCTGCGGCTGCTACCAGCGCATCGAGACCGCGATCCGCGCCGCGGCGACGGGAGCATGAGCATGAACCGGTTCGAAGCGATGCTCGCCCCGACGCCCGAGGCCGCGCCGGTCGTGGCGGCACCGGTCGAGAACGTCAGCCGGCGCGGGCTGCTGGGCGGCCTGGGCGCGCTGGGCGGGCTCGTGCTCGCGGCGCAGCTGTTCCCCGGGCGGGCGCAGGCGGCGTTCCCGCTGAAGTACGGCACCGGCGCGGGCGCGATGCCGCACGGCACGATCAACAACCCGCTGGTGTTCGTCTCCATCCGGCCGGACGGGCTGGTCACGATCGTCGCCGCGCGCGCGGAGATGGGCACGGGCATCCGCACCAGCCTGCCGATGGTGGTCGCCGACGAGATGGGCGCGGACTGGTCGCGCGTGCACGTCGCGCAGGCGCCGGCCGACGAGGTCAAGTACGGCAACCAGGACACGGACGGCTCGCGCTCGACGCGCCACTTCCTGGTGCCGATGCGCCAGGTGGGGGCGGCGGCGCGCACCAT
>JBPBQS010000297.1:0-7084 GCA_050920955.1 Janthinobacterium lividum
GTACGGCCCGAACAGGTCGCGCACGCGAGCGAAGTCACGCGCTTCAAAGCGCACGATCATGCCGGGGTCGCGGGGATGGTCCATCAGGAACCGCCCGACAAGCCCGTGGGCATTGCCCAGGCCGTTGCCCACGACGCGGTTCGAGCAGAGCAGGATGCGCGCGTTCTCGATGCCGCCTGCGCAGAGCACGACGGCGCGAGCCCGCACGGTCGCGCGCCGCTGGTCCGCGCCGGTGATCTCGAGGGAGCGCAGGTGCGCACCGGTCCCGTCGGTGTCGATGTGCGTGAGCGTCGCGTTCAGCAGGATGCGCAGGTTCGGGTTGCGCCGTGCCAGGAACAGCCGGCCGAAGTCGACGGGCTTCGGGTCCTCCCAGCAGACGCTTCGCAGCAGCGTAGGATCGACCGCCGGGCGGGGGTGCAGGCCCTGCGTTTCCGGCCTGCGGCCGTCCGCCTGGTAGGGGCCGGCGCCCAGATGCTCGGCGGCGCGATCAAGGAAGGGGGCGACCGCCTCCGGCCCGAACGGCCAGCCCGAGTACCCGACCCATTCGCGCGGCTCGTAGTCGATGTCGTCCAGCGGGATGCAGCGACCGCCCCAGGAGCGCGACGTCCCGCCGAGCACGTTGTCGCGGCCGTTGAACAGCGGCGCGCCGACGTTCTCGATCTCCATCAGCGCGCCCGGGTCGGCTGCCGGGCTGGCGCCACCGCTTTCCACGACCAGCACGCTCAGGCCGCTGTCGCGCAGCTCTTCGGCGATCGTCCATCCGGCGGGGCCGCTTCCGATCAGGCAGAGATCCGCCTCGATCGCGGCCTCGACGTTCAGGGTGCGAAAATCTTCGACGATCATTGTAGGCATGTGCCGGTCAGTGGGGCTTCCAACGGGGACGCACCCGCGCTTCTGCTTCCTCTTCATAGGACTGCACCGGCAAGCGGTCGAGGGGTGACCTCGACCCGACCAGTGGGGAGTGCGCGGGCCGCAGCGCTACCCGAGGGTCGGATGCGCGATCGGGATCGTCGCTAGGCCCGCAAGGCTCGGCGTCGTGCCGCCGGCGAGCACGAACAACGTCGAGCCGCCGGAAACGGTTTGACCCTGGATCGCGTCCGGAAAGGATTCCTGCGGCTGGAGGATACCGCTGCCGGGCACGAGGCCGCCGAGCGGCAGCAAGCCGCCTGCACTCCCGCCGAGAAGGTCCGCGACGAGCTGGCCGCTCCCAATGGCCAGGGAGGCGGAGCCGCTTCCCGCGAAGCCGGCCTGCGACCCTGTGCTGCCGGTCAGGATGGCATTTCCCGCGCCCGCGGAGACCATATCGCTGCCGAGCGTGGTAGGACCGGCGCCCGACGAATAGGCCACGGGCGAGACAATCCCGCAACGGCGATGCAGCTTGCACAGGCAGGATTTAATGGACTGGCCGCTTCCCCGCTTCTAGCTGGCGGCGACGCCGGCCTATCCTACAAAGATAGTAATTACAAGTAATTAATGGTGCCGAAAGTCCGGAAGCACGACGCCGGCGCGTTCGGGGCGACCGCGTTCGGGGCGACCCTGACGCCATGAGCGGTGGTTGCTGTCGTATTCGTTGTACACGGGACTGGTCGCACAGCCGCGCTTTCCCCGCTTCCTTGCGACGCAGAGTCGCCTGCACGCAGCACGCCGCTACCCGGGTTTTGCGTTGCACCATCGCGGATCCGGCGTCATATCCGCGGCCATGCCGAACAACAGTCCAGCACGCCGAGGAAACAATCCCGACGCGGCGCCAGTTCTCGCGTGTCCCGCGCCTCGTCCGTTGCAGGAACGTTTCAATCCCAACGTGCATGGAGCCCGCGGGCTTTTTTCTTCAATGGTGTTCCTGTTCCATACTGTAAATTCAGGGTTGACAACATTTTCTTTAGTGCAATTCGGGGTTGCATACCAGGTTTTTCGCACTTCCGAATACGGTGTCGAGCTGTTTTTCTGCATCAGCGGCTTGGTCATCGCCGGCTCGCTGGCATCGCGCGCCTCGGTCGGCGCGTTCTTGCGCGACAGGGCTATCCGCATCCTGCCGGTGCTCTGGGCGACCTTCGTCGTGATCGTTCCGCTGGGATGGCTGTCCCACAAGGCGGGCAGCGACTTCCCGCTGGCCACCCTGGTCTGGCTCCTGCCGGCCAACATGCTGGTGCTGCCCGGGGTGTTGCCGCTGCCCGACATCCACGGCGCCGCTTGGTCGCTGAGCTACGAGTGGCTATTCTACTTGGTCTGCGCTGCCGCCTGGTTTCTCGGCCGGCGCCGCGGATCGGCAACGGCCGGCGCGGTGATGGCGCCGATCGTGGCGGCCCTAGTGTGCTTCTACCCGCGCGGTCTGTTCTTCCTGTCGGGCGTGCTGGTGCTGTGGACAGGCGCGTGGGTGCCGCTAGCGGTACGCCGGTATCCGGTGGCCTGGATCACGCTGTTCCTTGCGGCCTGGAACGCCGTGCAGCGGGCAAGCCCGGAGAACATCACCAGCTACACGCTGTTCGACTGGACCGGCGACGCGCGCTTCCCGCTCGCACTGCTCGCCTTTGCCGCAGCCACCATCGGGTTCGCCGGCCTGGCCGGCGGCCACGGTGTCCTTGGGTGGCTGCTGAGGACCCGGCTCCTGCAATGGCTCGGGACGATCAGCTACAGTTTCTATCTGTGGCACCCGATCGTGATGGCCGTTGCCAAGCAGGCGCTGACCAGGAGCGGCCTTGCCGTGGCCGCAGGCAGTGGCGCGCAGATGCTGCTGTTCCTGGTCGCGTTGCCGCCCTCGCTTCTCGTCGCGGCCGCGAGCCAGCGCTTGATTGAACGTCGGTTCGGCCAATGGCTGCAGGCTAGATCCGGCCTGTCCACGCGACAGCTCGCCGTCGATCCGCCGGAAGTCTCGGCGGCCTTCCCGGCCAGTGCGTCAGCTACGGTGCGGCGGTGATGCCAGCGCGCGCCGGCACGCCGGGCCTCCGCGTCGCGCCCTATGAGCAGGCGCCGCACCGCAGTTCGCTCCGGCCGGGCCGCCGGTCGCCTTTCGGCATATTCGTGCTCGCCCTTCTCTGGGTCCTACCCGCGGCGGCGGCCGAAAAACCCCTGATGCACGCGGTGCGCAGCCTGGTACCCGTTCCCGCAGCAGCAGCTTTAACCCGCGGCCGCGTCGTTCCCGCCGCACAGCCGGACTCGCCCGCACAGTCCTGCACGGCCGCGATCGACGCGACGCAGAGCGGCTCGGTGCTGCCGCGCCGGCTGCTCCACTCCATCGCCGTCGTCGAGAGCGGCCGCATCGACCCCGCAAGCGGCAGGGTCGCCCCTTGGGCTTGGACCATCAACGTCGAGGGCACAGGATTCTTCTACCCGACCAAGCAGGAGGCCATCACGGCGGTGGAAGCGTTCCACGCCGCCGGCAAGACCTCGATCGACGTCGGGTGCATGCAGATCAATCTGTATCACCATCCGGACGCATTCGGCTCGCTCGACCAGGCGTTCGACCCGCAGGCTAATACCCGCTACGCGGCCCTCTTCCTTCAGCAGTTGTTCCACCGCACCGGCAACTGGGAAACTGCTGTCGCCGATTACCACTCGCACACCGTCGGCATGAGCGAGGATTACAGGCGTCGCGTTCTGGCGCTTTGGGGGCCGGAACTGCCTGCGACGCCGCCGCCGCCGCCGTCCGCACCTGCGCCTGCCCAGCCGGATGGAGGCTACACCCGCGAGTTCGCGGCCCGCCTAGCGCAGGACGCACAAGCCCACGCGCAGCGGATCGCCGAGCAGCGGTTTCCTTCGCACGCGGCGCGCGAGCCCTAGTCCGTGCCAGCCACGCCGCCTTCTGGGCTTTCCGGCACGGACGCCATAAGGCCGCCCCGGTTCGCAGCGCAGCGCTTGGTGCTTTGGGAACGTTGCCGCTCGCGTTACCCTTGGCTGAACCCGTCGCCTCGGGACCGATTGGCGGTTGGTCGGCCGAAGGGACCGGATGGCTCATGTCCGCCCAGAAGAAGGAAATCCGCATTGCAGCTTTCTCCCCCCACCGGCCGGGCCGCCTCGTCCCCGCGACCTCTCGTGGCACTCGTGCTGACGGCAGCGCTCACCGCCTGCGCGCCGGGATCGGGCACACCCTTCCTCAGTGCCGCCCAGCCAGCCGGCTACCGCCTCGGCGTCGACGACCAGGTGCGGATCATCACCTACGGCGAGGACCAGCTCAGCGATGATTTCCGGGTCAACGCCGCCGGCGACCTTGCCATGCCGCTGCTGGGCAACGTGCACGCCGCCGGCCTGACCACGGACCAGCTCAGCGCCACGATCGCGAGTGAGTTGGTCAGCCGCAAGCTGCTGCAGAAGCCCAGCGTATCGGCAGAGATCGTAGCGTTCCGGCCGGTCTACGTGCTCGGCGAGGTCGCACACCCCGGCCAGTATCCCTACCAGGTCGGCATGACGATGCTGACCGTGGTCGCGGTTGCAGGCGGGTTCACCTATCGTGCGGTGCACGACTACGCGATGGTGGTCCGCCACGACGGCACCACGACGGTCGAGGGACGCCTGCGCCCGGGGGCCGCCGTGCGGCCGGGCGATGTCGTCAGCATTTACGAGCGGCACTTCTAGGCGGCACAGACGGGTCTAGGGGTCTCACGCCTGGACCCGCGCTCCGGCACGGACCCACCCGCATCCCATCGGGCTCAGTAGGCGCCGATCGTCACCGTGGTCATTCCGCGGCTCGACACCCGGCCACGCAGGCTGTCGAGCGCTCGCTTGCTGGCACCCGGGGTCGCGAACGTCCGGCAGCTGCCCGATCCGGACGGAAGGTGGGCATCGTGGTTCGCGTTGACGACCCGTGCGAACCGCGACGAGTACTTGCGCAGTTGCGCCTTCGAGACGTCGTGCAGCTCGCGGATGTCGGACTGGAACGACACCTGCCCCGCTTCCGCCGAGCACCACAGAGTGGCGGCGCGGCTTGGCACTGGCATGGCCGCGACGAGCAGGCACAGGCCGCCGAGTACCACGCGCGCTGCGGCGAGCTTCCTGCCGCCTCGCGCGGCTCCGGGAAGCGTATTCACGCCACGGATGCCTTGTTGAGCACCGTGACTGCGTGCGTTGCGGACGCGTTGCCGATGCGCTCGACTGCTTCCTGCAGCGTTTTCGCCTTCGTGGCACCGGCCTCGACCACCAGTACAGCGACGTCGGCCAAGTCGACAAGCACCAGCGCATCGGCCGACAGCTCGATAGGCGGCGCGTCGATGACGACCAAGTCGTACTCGCGCGAGGCCTCGCTCAGCACATTGCGGAAGCGGATCCCGGACAGCGCCGCGTGCGACCCGTCTTCAGACCCCGAGGCCAAGATCAGGTCCATGTCGGTCAGTGTGTCATGCTGCACGGCATCGCGCCACGCCACCCTGCCCCCGAGCACGTCCGCGAGCTGCCCGTCTTGCCGCCCGAGCAGCACGCCGAGCGCCGGATCCTGCAGGTCGCCGTCGAGCAGAAGAACTTTGAGCCCGTCGACGGCGGCCACCCGGGAGAACGCCGCCGCCAGGGTGGACGCGCCCTCGCCGGCACGGCTCGACGTGAACACCACGGCACGCGGGACCGTCAGCCCCGCCGGCACGAAGCGCAGCCGGGCGCGCAGCCCGCGGAACTCCTCGGCCAGCAGGCCGGTCGGGTCGGCGACCGCGCAGGCGAGCAGCCGGTCCCCCGGCTTGCGGCCGCCCGGATTGCGGATCGCCGCGACGCACTGCAAGCCGCTCTGCTCGAAGACCTCGGCAGCCGTCCTGAGGCCGCGCGAGCCGCGCAGTAGCACGAGGACGCTGCCGATCGCGAAGCCGCCGACGAGGCCGAAGGCGGCCGACAGCTTCGGCTTCGGGCTAGCCGGGAAGCCGGGCGGCGTCGCGGCGCTGACCACGCGAGCATCTGGCGGACGCAGGCCGTGGTTGTCAGAGTTAGTCTGGTCCACGCCGCTCAGCAGCGTCTTGTAGACTTGGCGGCGGGCGTCGAGGTCCTTCTCGATCTGCTCAATCTGGCTCTGCACGGTCGACATGCCGGCGGCCGACTGGTTCGCCTGCGCGACCTGCTGCTTGAGGGCGTCCTCGCGGGCGTGGCTGGCCTGAGCCTGCGTCCTGAGCGCGCCGGACACGCGCCGCGCTTCGGCGCCGATCTGGGCCCGCACCGAGCCGAGCTGCGCCTGCGCCGCCTGCAGCAGCGGGTATCCGGGGCCATAGCGGTTCGACAGCTCCGCAATCCGGCCCTGCGCGATGGTTTCCTGGTCGCGCAGCCGGCCGATCGTGGGCGAAGCGATCACGTTGGCGTCCGAGGTCACCAGCCCCCCACTGGCGGTGGCGTTCGCCTGCTGCCACTCGGCGTCCGCCTGGATGCGCTGCGCCGTCGCCTGGGTCAGCGCCATCGAAAGGTTCTCGAGCTTCTGCTGGTCCAGGCTGCCCGCGCGCAACTGCACGAGGTTGTTGCGCGAGCGCAGGTCCACGAGCTTTGTTTCGAGCCCCTGGATGTCCTCCCTCACTGCCTGCAGGCGCCCGGTCAGGGCGCTGTTCGCTTCCCGGTTGAGCGACTCGCGGGCGGCGCCGCGTTCGGCGAGGTAGCGCGCCACCAGGGTATTGACGAAGTCGGAAGCAAGCACGGGATCGACGGAGCTGAATTCCACAGTGACGATAAGGCTGCGCCCGTCATTGGTCACCTTGAGGGCATGACTCACAGAGGCGAGCACCGCGTCGTGCATCTGCGACCGGCTCGACGGCAGGCGGACACCCCGCGATGCGGCGGCGGATGCCCCCTGTGATGCCCCGCCCGCCGTCTCGTCCGTTGCGACGTCAGGCGCCAGCGCCGGGATCACGCGATAGACCTGCGACCACAACCAGCCCTTCGCGCGATCCTGGAACGTGGGCGGCCTGAGCGAGCCGTTGAACTCCGGATCGTCAGCCAGGTGCATTGCCTCGACGAGCTGCTGCAGGAGCGCCGGGGAGGTGAGCACCTGCACCTCGCTGCGCAAGCCAGGCATGGGGTCCGGCGAGTTCACCGGGTCGATCGCGCTCTGCAGCTCCGGGATCGCGACGTGCTGGGTTTCGACGCTGATCAGCCCGGTCGCCACGTAGATCTTGGGCTGCAGGCGTGCCGA
>JBPBQS010000298.1:0-6970 GCA_050920955.1 Janthinobacterium lividum
TGCGGATGCATCGTGATCAGGTTCACCCCGAACGGCTGAGACGTCATCGCCTGCGTCCCCGCGATCTCCGCCTCCAGCAGCGCCGGCCCCATCGACCCGCACGCCAGCACCCCGAACCCCCCCGCGGTCGAGATCGCCGACACCAGGTGCCGCTCGCTCACCCAGCTCATCGCCCCGCCCATCACGGCGTACCGCGTGCCCAGGAACGCCGCCCCCCGCGCCCACAGCCGCCCCAGCGCCTCGCGCGCCGCCCCCTCCGCGCCGCCCACGGCCACGCCGCCGCCCTCCGGCGTCACGCCGCGTCCAGCCCGTACGCCGTGTGCAGCGCCCGCACCGCCAGCTCCGTATACTCGAGCCCCACCAGCACGCTCACCTTGATCTCGCTCGTCGAGATCACCTGGATGTTGATCCCCTTCTCCGCGAGCGTGCGGAACATCGTGTTCGCCACCCCCGCGTGGCTCCGCATCCCCACCCCCACGACGCTGATCTTCGCCACCTCCGGGTCCGCCAGCAGCGCCCCATACCCGATCGCGCCGCGCGCCCCCTCCAGAATGGCCCGCGCCCGCGCCAGCTCGCTCCTGGGCACCGTGAACGTCATGTCCGTCGTCCCGTCGGCGGACACGTTCTGCACGATCATGTCCACGTTCACGCTGCCCTCCGACAGCGGCCCGAACACCGACGTCGCCACCCCCGGCCTGTCCGGCACCGCCTTGACCGTGACCTTCGCCTCGTCGCGCGAAAACGCGATCCCCGACACGACCGCCTTCTCCATGATCTCGTCCTCCCCCACCACCAGCGTTCCCTGGATGTCCCGCTCGTCCGCCAGGTCCCCGAACGAGGACAGCACCTGCACCCGCACCCGCTCCTTCATCGCGAGCTCGACCGAGCGCGTCTGCAGAACCTTCGCCCCCACCGACGCCAGCTCCAGCATCTCCTCGTAGGAGATCCTGTCCAGCCGCCGCGCCCGCGACGCCACCCGCGGGTCCGTCGTGTACACCCCGTCGACATCCGTGTAGATGTCGCACCGGTCCGCCCCCACCGCCGCCGCCAGCGCCACCGCCGACGTGTCCGACCCGCCCCGCCCCAGCGTCGTCACCCGGTTGTCCGGCCCGATCCCCTGGAACCCGGCCACCACCGGCACCTGCCCCGCCTGCATCCGCGCCACCAGCAGCGCCCCGTCGATCCCCTCGATCCGCGCCTTGCCGTGCGCCCCGTCCGTGCGCAGCGGGATCTGCCACCCGCTCCACGACCGCGCCTCCACCCCCAGCGCCTGCAGCGCGATCGCCAGCAGCCCGCTCGTCACCTGCTCGCCCGTCGCCACCACCGCGTCATACTCGCGCGCATCGTGCAGCGCCCCCAGCGCCTGGCACCACCCCACCAGCTGGTTCGTCACCCCCGACATCGCCGACACCACGACGGCCACCTCGTGCCCCGCCTCCACCTGCCGCGCCACCCGCGCCGCCACCGCCCGGATGCGCTCAAGGTCGGCCACCGACGTCCCGCCGAACTTCATCACCAGCCGCGCCATCGCCCACACCCCGCCTCGCCCGCGCGTCCCTGTAACCGCACACCCCCCCGCGGACAACCGTCCCGCGCGCAACGAAAGGCAAGGACAGGGCTCTGCCCTGGACCCGCCAGGGCGAGCCGCCCTGGACTGGCGTTACTTAAACATTTCCAAGACTACAGCAGCCTTTATCAAGGTTCGTTGCAAATCTCGGATATCTGAGCGTCGACACATTCGAGGAGATTGTGCACGCCGGCCATTACATGACGTAAGGCCGCAAGATCAATGTGGCCAAGCCCTGATTCTAACAAAGCGCCTTTCTGGTCTGATGCATAGCGAAATAAAACAGAGCTAGGATCAATCTCCGAAAAATCCTTCACCAAGTCTTCTAGAACATCTAACGGCTCAGGATCGCTCTTAGGATTGAAATGCTCCATGAGCAAACGACACATAGGCCAGATTACATCTAAATGATGTGAACGCCTGTTGGCTGGCTGGCCGATTAAGTCACCATGATTTTCAACCAGTTGTTTAAGAGCTAACTCTAGAGAATGCCTGTAAGAAAACACGATGGGATAAATCAAATCACGCCCTTCCCAAGGCTCGGCTTCAGTTTTCGCAACGAGTAAATCTGCCGCCCTCTGATATCCTCGGATCATTCTCCACAAGCGCTCTCCGCCATCTTCCGCGATTGACGCGCCATAACAAGGGGGAGACTTTACAAAGGCCCTGTCGCCCAGGGAAGGCCATCGAGCCTCATCTTCGCTGTCGACCACGTAACGTCTCCCAGGACAAACATCTCGACCTCAACTGAAGCTCAAGCCGATGTTGCTGTGATCACAGTTCCACCAACTGGATTGTTTCTACTCGCGATCCAGCCCGCGCGAACCGCTTGTCGAATGTCACAAATCCCTCGCACTCTCGCGCCGCCGCCAAATGCAACGCGTCCGCGAAATCCAGCCCCGCCTCCGCCCAGGCCATCGCCTTCGCCACCATCGCCGCGTCCTCGAACGTCACGCCCGGCAACCCCGCCAGCGCCCGCAACGCCGGAACAACCCGCTCCACGGCCATTCCGTAGACTCCTCGCAGCACCCACTCGACCTCCAGCACCACGGTTCTCGGCACGAACACCGGCTCGCGCCCGATCACCTGCCGCGCCTTCTCCGTCTGCTTCGGATCGTCACCGACCAGAAACCGGACGACGACGTTAGTATCGACCGCGCGCATGCCGCCGCCCGACCTCCGCCGCGATCCCCGCCTCCATCTCCTCGACCGACTTCGCCTCCCCCACCGGCCCGAGGCATCCGAACACATCCTCCACCCGCGTCGCCGCGAACACCGCCCTCACCGGCGTCAGCAGCACGCCTTCCGCGGTCTGCTCCACGACCAGTTGCGTCCCCACGCCCCACTGCATCTGTTCGCGGATCGCCTTCGGCAGGATCACCTGCCCCTTGGTCGACACTGTCGTTGTAAGCTCCCGCCCTGCCATCCCGGCCTCCCGTAAGACACTGGTAAGATATCTCTGCCGTCTATCCTACGGCAATGCCGATCTATTAGGCCCTCCCCCTAAGTCCGACGCCCCACCGCGTCCCGCCCCGCAGGACACCACCCCCGAAAACCCCTCGGAACGTCACGCCCCTCGTGACACCCCCGTCACGCCCTCCCGTGACACCCGCGCCTTGCCTTTCGTGTGCCGGTCCAGGGCGGCTCGCCCTGGCGGGTCCAGGGCAGCGCCCTGGCCTTGCCTTCCCGCCACCCCCCTTGAAAATCCCGCCCAATCCAGGCATCTCACGCGCACAATTCGACGGGTCCCCCCGGCGCGAGCCAAGGGCCCTGGACGCGGCGGGTGCGCGGGACAGGGGTCCTGATTCGTGCCTGCCGTGGCATGGAGGCTCCCGTGTCCGACATCAGCGACCTTGGCAAGATCCGCAACATCGGCATCACCGCCCACATCGACGCCGGCAAGACGACCACGACCGAGCGGATCCTCTACTACACCGGCGTGTCGCACCGCATCGGCGAGGTCCACGACGGCAACACCACGACCGACTACATGGAGCAGGAGCGTGAGCGCGGCATCACGATCACCTCTGCCGCCGTGACGTGCGAGTGGAAGGACCACCGCATCAACATCATCGACACCCCCGGCCACATCGACTTCAACATCGAGGTGAACCGCTCGCTGCGCGTGCTTGACGGCGCGGTGTTCATCATCGAGGGCGTGGCCGGCGTGCAGCCGCAGTCCGAGACCAACTGGCGCCTGGCCGACCGCTACAACGTCCCGCGCCTGATCTTCATCAACAAGCTCGACCGCACCGGCGCCGACTTCTACCGCGCCTTCGACACGCTGAAGGAGAAGCTCGACATCGTGGCGCTGCCCCTGCAGCTGCCGATCGGCATCGAGGAGAGCTTCATCGGCGTCGTCGACCTGATCGAGATGAAGGCGATCGTCTGGGAGGGCGGCGAGCTCGGCGCGAAGTTCCACGACGAGCCCATCCCCGAGGACATGATGGAGCGCGCGAAGGAAGCCCGCCAGCTCCTGCTCGACACGGCGCTCGCCGTCGACGACGAGGGCATGGAGGAGTACTTCGAGCACGGCGATGTCGGCGTCGCGACCCTCAAGCGCGCCATCAAGGCCGGCACGATCTCGGGCGCCTTCCGCCCGGTGATGTGCGGCACCGCGTTCAAGAACAAGGGCGTGCAGCCCCTGCTCGACGGCGTGCTCGACTACCTGCCGAGCCCGATCGACGTCCCCGGCATCAAGGTCGCCGCCGAGGAGGACGAGGAGGAGACTCCCGAGAACTCCGCCAAGCGCCGCGTGATCCCGGCCAACCCGACCGCGCCCTTCGCCGGCCTGGCCTTCAAGATCATCAACGACAAGTACGGCACCCTGACCTTCGTGCGCGTCTACGCGGGCACGCTGAAGTCCGGCGACACCGTGATGAACACGACCAAGGGCGAGAAGGAGCGCATCGGCCGCATGTTCCAGATGCACGCCGACAAGCGCGCCGAGATCAAGGAGGTCCACGCCGGCGACATCGCCGCCTTCGTGGGCCTGAAGGACACCGGCACCGGCGACACGCTGGCCGCCGCCGAGGACCCTGTCGTGCTGGAGCGCATGTCCTTCCCGATCCCCGTGATCGACATCTCCGTCGAGCCCAAGACCAAGGAGGCGGTCGAGAAGATGACGATCGGCCTGCAGAAGCTCGCCGGCGAGGACCCCAGCCTGCGCCTCAAGACCGACCAGGAGAGCGGCCAGACCATCCTCTCCGGCATGGGCGAGCTGCACCTCGAGATCATCGTCGACCGCCTGCGCCGCGAGTATGGCGTGGACTGCAACATCGGCGCCCCGCAGGTCGCCTACCGCGAGACCATCTCCAAGAGCCACACCGAGACCTACACCCACAAGAAGCAGTCCGGCGGCTCCGGCCAGTACGCCGAGGTCAAGGTCACCTTCGAGCCCCTGGAGCGCAACGCGGGCGTCGTGTTCCAGAACTCCGTCGTCGGCGGCGCGATCCCCAAGGAGTACGTGCCGGCCGTCGAGAAGGGCATCCGCGTCCAGGCCGACACCGGCGTCCTCGCCGGCTTCCCGACGGTCGACTTCAAGTACACGCTGATCGACGGGAAATACCACGACGTCGACTCCTCCGCGCTCGCCTTCGAGATCGCGTCCAAGGCCTGCTTCCGCGAGGGCATGAAGAAGGCCGGCCCGACGATCCTCGAGCCGATCATGGACGTCGAGGTCACGACGCCGCAGGACCACGTCGGCGACGTCGTGGGCGACCTCAACCGCCGCCGCGGCACCATCCAGGCGCAGGAGAGTGCCGGCTCCACCGTCACCGTCCGCGCCCAGGTGCCGCTCAAGGAGATGTTCGGCTACATCTCCCAGCTCCGCTCCATGACGAAGGGCCGCGCGTCCTTCACCATGCAGTTCCACCACTACGACCCCGTCCCGCGCAACGTCGCGGACGAGATCATGAAGCAGTCCGCCTGAGCCACCGAAGCCAGCAAGGCCGGGCTCTGCCCGGACCCGCCAGGGGCGAGCCGCCCCTGGACCGGCCTTACTTAGGTAAAGCCATCCAAGGGGCATCCCTTGGCGGAGTCCAGAGGCAGCGCCTCTGGCCTTGCTTCCTCCTCTTCCTGGCCGCTGCCGCGCCCCCTGCCTTCACCGAAGGCCGCGCCGTCCTGCGCCCCGGCGTCGCCACCCTCGACCCCCGCGCCGCCGTCGACGTCGCTCTCCCCCCCTGGCGCGGCGTGGTCCGCGTGCAGACCGAGCTCGGCACCCGCTGCACCGGCTTCCTCCTCGCCCCTGCGGCCGTCGTCACCGCCGCCCACTGCCTGTTCTCCGAGACCAGCCGCCACTTCGTGCAGCCGAGCTCGGTCCACGTCCTGAGCGGCTACACCGTCGGCCGCTACGACGGTCACGCCCGCGTCACCGCGTTCCACGTCACCCCCGGCTACGACCCGCTCGACGAGACCCGCACCGCCGGCGCCGACTGGGCCGTCCTCACGCTCGACACGCCCCTCGGCACCCCCGACCGCCTCCTCCCCCTCGCCACGACGCCCGCCCCGTCCGGCACCGACATCACCCTCGGCGGCTACGGCCAGGACCGCGAGGAGCGCCTCCAGGCCGACCCGCACTGCCGCATCCTCGCGACCACCACAGACGGCGGAGGCCGCCCCCTCCTGCGCCACGGCTGCAGCGCCACCCGCGGCACCAGCGGCGCGCCCCTCCTCGCCCGCGCCCCGGACGGCACCTGGCGCATCGTCGGCGTCAACGTCGCCGCCGACCAGGACGGCGCAGGCGGCGTCGCCCTGCCCCTGTCCGCCACGAAATAGAAGCAACAAAGCAGCTCTTTTTTGAAAAAAAGAGCCAAAAAACTTTGCCACTAAAGAATTTTACTTAAGTTATAAAGTCTTTTTGCTTCTTTTTCTTCAGAAAAAGAAGATGCTTACTTCCTCAGGAACCCCACCACGGCGTCCCCGAACCCCACGGGGTCCTCCGCGTGCAGCCAGTGCCCCGCCCCCGCCAGCACCGCGAACCGCACGTCCCCGAACGCCCGCCCGAACGCCGCCCGCCCCGCCTCGCCGACATAGTCCGACCGCCCCCCCTCGACCACGAGCACCGGCCCGCCATACCGCCCGGTGCCGCCATCCCACCCCTCGACCTCCCCCAACCCCGCCGCGATCTCCGCAAGCCCGAACCGCCACCCCCCCGGCACCCGGTTCTGCATCAGGAACGCCCGCACCCCCGCATTCGGCACGACCCCCGCCAGCGCCGCATCCGCCTCCCCCCGCGACGCCCCCCCGGGCACCGCGAGCATCGCCTCCGCATACCCCCGGAAGTGCGGCGGATACGCCACCGGCGCGATGTCCGCGACCACCAGCCTCTCGACCCGCCCCGGCGCCGCCCCCGCGAGCGCCATCGCCACCTTCCCCCCCATCGAATGCCCGAGCACCGCCGCC
>JBPBQS010000222.1:0-6950 GCA_050920955.1 Janthinobacterium lividum
CGCGCCGGCTTCATCAACGGCGACATCTCCACGGTGATGTCGCCGCGCACGGTGATCACCTGGGCCGAGAACGCGAAGATCTTCGGCGACCTCGGCTTCGCGTTCCGCATGACCTTCCTCAACAAGTGCGACGAGGCGGAGCGCTCCACCGTGGCCGAGTACTACCAGCGCTGCTTCAACGAGGAGGTCGCCACCGGCAACCTCGCGTCGCGGCGGGCCGGCTGAAGGAAGCAAGGTCGAGGCTCTGCCTCGAACTCCGCCAAGGGAAGCCCCTTGGATGGCTTCCCTGAGTAAGTGGGATCAAAGGGTCCTCGGACCCTTTGCGGGTTTGGGCAGGGCCCATGCTTGCTTTCTGCCTGACGGAACGGAGCGTTGCCGATGAGCGGCCCCAAGGACACCGAGCGCGCCGAGGAGTTCAAGCGCGCCACCGCCGGCGCCATCCGCGCGATGGCGCAGCAGGCCGACGTGCAGGTCGCGTTCCAGCCCGGCCCGTCCGGCCTGGTCGGCAAGCGGGCCCGCCTGCCGATGCCCACGCGCGCCCTGCCCGCGCCCGAGATGGCGCGCCTGCGCGGCGCCGCGGACAGCGTGGCGCTGCGCCTTCGCCACCACGACGGCGCGGTGCACGCGCGCTCGATGCCGGTGCAGCGCGAGGCGCGCGAGGTGTACGACGCGCTGGAGCAGGCCCGCGTCGAGGTGGTCGGCGGGCGCCTCATGTCGGGCGTGGCCGCCAACCTGCAGGCGCGGCTGGCCGAGGCATGCGAGGCGGAGGGCACCGACCGCATGACGAAGCGCGAGCAGATGCCGCTGCACACGGCGCTGTCGCTGCTGGTGCGCGAGCGCATGTCCGGCGTCGCCGCTCCGGAAGGCGCGCGCCACGTGCTGTCGCTGTGGCGGACGTCGCTGGACGAGCGCGTGGACGAGGCGCTGGGCGAGCTGGCCGACAGCGGCGGTGACCAGACAGCCTACACGCGCGCCTCGCGCCGGCTGCTCGCGGTGATGAAGCTCGCCGAGGCGGAGGCCGAGGCCGAGCCCGACGAGCCGTCCGAGGAGGGCGAGGAGCAGGGCGAGCAGTCCGGCGCGCAGGACAACGCCGAGGAGCAGGAAGGCACCGGCGAGAGCGAGTCGGACACGCCGATGGGCACGCAGCCGGAGCAGGCCGAGGCGGTCGACGCCGAGGGCGAGGGCGACGAGGACGCGGAGGACGACGGCGCCGCCCAGCCGCAGGACCGCCCGGGCGGCCCGCAGGGCCGCAAGGACCCGGCCGCCGGCGACGCGACCGGCTACAAGGCGTACTCGCGCGCCAGCGACGAGGAGATCGCCGCCGAGGACCTGTGCGACGCCGACGAGCTGACCCGCCTGCGCCAGCAGCTCGACCAGCAGCTCCAGCACCTGCAGGGCGTGGTGTCCAAGCTCGCCAACCGCCTGCAGCGCCGCCTTCTCGCCCAGCAGACCCGCGCCTGGGAGTTCGACCTGGAGGAGGGCATGCTCGACGCCGGCCGCCTCAGCCGCATCGTCGTCAACCCGCTCCTGTCGCTGTCCTACAAACGCGAGCGCGAGACCGACTTCCGCGACACCGTCGTCACGCTGCTCGTGGACAACTCCGGCTCCATGCGCGG
This sequence comes from Janthinobacterium lividum, assembly GCA_050920955.1. Classification (GTDB taxonomy): domain Bacteria; phylum Pseudomonadota; class Alphaproteobacteria; order Acetobacterales; family Acetobacteraceae; genus CAXSEF01. The sequence goes on from JBPBQS010000222.1 coordinate 1,617, forward strand.
CCGCCCGATCACGGTGGCGGCGATGTGCGGCGACATCCTGGCGCGCACGCTGGAGCGCTGCGCGGTCAAGGTCGAGGTGCTCGGCTTCACGACCCGCGCCTGGAAGGGCGGCAACTCGCGCGAGCGCTGGGTCGCGGACGGCAAGCCCGCCAACCCCGGCCGCCTGAACGACCTGCGCCACATCATCTACAAGTCTGCCGACGCCCCCTGGCGGCGCGCCCGCAAGAACCTCGGGCTGATGCTGCGCGAGGGCCTGCTCAAGGAGAACATCGACGGCGAGGCCCTGCTCTGGGCCTACCGCCGCCTGCTCGCCCGCCCCGAGCACCGCCGCATCCTCATGGTGATCAGCGACGGCGCGCCGGTCGACGACTCGACGCTGTCGGCCAACCCCGGCAACTACCTGGAGCGCCACCTGCGTGACGTGATCCGCGACATCGAGGGCCGCGACTTGGTGGAGCTGATCGCGATCGGCATTGGCCACGACGTGACGCGCTACTACCGTCGCGCGGTCACGATCGTGGACGCCGAGGAGCTGGGAGGGACGATGATGAAGAAGATGAGCGAGCTGTTCGACGAGGACGCCGCGCAGGCCTGGGTCCGCTCGGCCGCCGCCCGCGCGCCCCTGGTCGCGTGAGGATGCGCCATCCCTGCTGGCGGCAGTGCGGGCTCGCGGCGGTGGCGGCCCTGCTGCTCGCCGCCCGCCCCGTCCCGGCCCGCGCGCTCACGGTCGAGGGGATCACCGTCCCTGACACCTACGTGGTGGACGGCGCGCCGCTGCACCTCAACGGCGCGGGCGTGCGCACGCTGACGATCTTCGAGGTCAAGGTCTACGTGGCCGCTCTCTACCTGCCCGCGCCGATGCACGACGCGCAGGCGATCGAGACGGCGCCGGGCTCGAAGGTGCTGACGCTGCGGTTCCTGCACGACGGCAGCAAGGAGCAGATCGAGCACCAGTACCGCGCCGGCGAGAAGGAGAACTGCGGCCACGGCGGCTGCGCGCCCGAGGACGGCCCGGACTTCGACCGCCTCGTCGCCCTGGCGCCCGCGGTGAAGGTCGGGGACACGACGACCTACATCTTCCGGCCGAAGGGCGTCACGGTGATGGCCAACGACCGCGTGCTGGCGACCTTCGCCAACCCCGACCTCGGCCTGCGCCTGCTCAACGGCTTCCTGGGCGCCACCCCGCCGTCGAAGTCCCTGCGCGCCGCGCTGCTCGGCACGCCGCAGTAGGCCTGGATCTTCCTGACAATGCGTTTCCAAAGGCGAGCCTTCGGCGGAGTTTGAGGCAGCGCCTCAACCTTGCTTTCTCCCAACCCCCGGACATGAAAACGGCGCCGAGGCTAATGCCCCAGCGCCGTCTTCTCACGCGAGTCGGCCTCAGGCGGCGGGCTGGGCTGCCTGGCGCTTGACCTGGCAGGCGGCGATGCGGCGCTTGAGCACCTGCGCCTCGACGGGCAGGTCGCGGTTCGGCGTGGTCAGCAGGAACGCGTCCAGGCCGCCGTTGTGCTCGATGGTGCGCAGCGCACCGGTGCAGACGCGCATCCGCACGCTGGTGCCCAGGATGTCGGACAGGAGCGAGACCTGCTGCAGGTTGGGCAGGTAGCGGCGGCGCGACTTGTTGTTGGCGTGGCTGACGTTGTTGCCCGTCAGGACACCCTTGCCGGTCATCTCGCAGCGGCGGGCCATGGCGTAACCTCAATGGAAATGCGGCGCCGGGCGGAAACCGCCTGCGCGTGGACAGGCGCGCGGTATGCCGGGCGGAGGCCCCGGCGTCAAGCCCAAGGCCAGGGCGCTGCCCTGGACCCGCCAGGGGCAGCGCCCCTGGACCGGCCTCCGTAGGCGGTTTCCAAGGGCCCCCGGGCCTCTGGCGGGTCCGGGCAGAGCCCGACCTCGCTTCAGTGCTCGCCGAACTCGCCGTCCCTGACGCCGTTCATCGCGTTCTCCAGCACGCCAAGCACCGCCTCCGGCTCCATGCTGTGCGACAGCAACCCGAGCGCGCCGCCGAGCAGCGCCGAGGCCACCGCGATCGGCGAGATCTCCTTCTCCAGCATGTGCTTGATGGCGTGGGCGACGACGGCCCCCGCCTTGCTCAGCTCCTCGGGCAGCTCTTCCGCGGCCGCGTCATGGTCCTGCATCGCGTGGTCCTCCAGCCTGCCCGCGGGCGGCGTTGTCGTGTGAAACGGGGGCGAAGCCCTACTCCGCGGCCTCGGCCGGCAGCCCGGCCTCCTCGCTCTGCAGCCGCCACATGCCGCTGTAGGTGCCCTGCCGCGCGAGCAGCTCGGCGTGCGTGCCGCGCTCGACCACCAGGCCGTCGGCGAGGACGAGGATCTCGTCCGCGTCGACCACGGTGGACAGCCGGTGCGCGATGACCAGCGTGGTGCGCCGCGCCGAGACGGTCTGCAGCGCCTGCTGGATGTCCTGCTCGGTGCGGGTGTCGAGCGCGCTGGTCGCCTCGTCGAGGATCAGGATGCGCGGGTCCTTGAGGATGGTGCGCGCGATCGCGACCCGCTGCTTCTCGCCGCCCGACAGCTTCAGCCCGCGCTCGCCGACCTTCGTCTGGTAGCCCTCCGGCAGCTTGGCCACGAAGTCCGCGACCTGCGCGAGACGCGCGGCCTCCTCGATCTCGGCCATCGAGGCACCCGGCCGCCCGTAGGCGATGTTGTAGAGCAGCGTGTCGTTGAACAGCACGGTGTCCTGCGGCACCACGCCGATCGCGGCGCGCAGGCTGTCCTGCGTGACGTCGCGCACGTCGCGCCCGTCGACCAGGATCGCGCCCTCGGTGACGTCGTAGAAGCGGAACAGCAGCCGCGACAGCGTGGACTTGCCCGCCCCGGTGTGCCCGACCACCGCGAGCTTCTCCCCCGGCCGCACGGTGAAGCTCACGCCGCCCAGGATCTCGCGGTTGTCGTTGTAGCCGAAGTGGACGTCGTCGAAGCGCAGCTCCGGCGGCCCGCCGTTGGCCAGGCTCGACGCCAGCGGCTGCGCGCCCGGCCGGTCCGCGACCTCCTGCGGCACGTCGAGCAGGCGGAACATCTGCTCCATGTCCACGAGCCCCTGCCGCACGCCGCTGTAGACGAAGCCCAGGAAGTTCAGCGGCTGGTAGAGCTGCATCAGGTAGGTGTTGACGAGCACGAACTCGCCGACGGTGTAGCGCCCGTGCACCACGCCCTGCGCCGCCATCAGCATGATGACCATGAGCGCGCCCGCGATGATCACCACCTGCCCGAGGTTGAGCATGTTGAGCGAGACCTGCGTGCGCACCGCGGCCCGCTCGTAGCGGCCCAGAGCCTCGTCGAATCGCCGGCTCTCGTGCGCCTCGTTGCCGAAATACTTGACCGTCTCGTAGTTCAGCAGGCTGTCGATCGCCTTCGACGTCGCCTCGGTGTCGACCTCATTCATCGCGCGGCGGATCTTGATGCGCCAGGTCGTGAACCCCAGCGTGAAGCCGATGTAGGCCACCACCGCGCCCAGCGTGACCACCGCGAAGCGCCAGTCGAACTTCCACCAGATGATCGCCGTGACCATCACGGCCTCCAGGATCGTCGGCACGATGTTGAACACGCCGAGCCGCAGCACCGTCTCCACCGCGAGCATCCCGCGGTCCACCACGCGCGTCAGCCCGCCGGTCTGCCGGTCGAGGTGGAAGCGCAGCGATAGCGCGTGCAGGTGCTCGAAGGTCTGGCGCGCCACGATGCGCACGGTGCGCTGCTTCACCCGCGCGAACACCGCGTCGCGCAGCTCGCCGAACCCGCCCGAGGCCACGCGCAGCAGCCCGTAGCCCACGACCAGCGCGATCGGCAGCGCGACCACTGCCGCCTGCCCGTTGTGCGGCGAGAGCGCGTCGATGGCGTGCGCGTAGACCAGCGGCACGTAGACGGTGGCCACCTTGGCCAGCAGCAGGAACACCACGGCGAGGCAGACGCGCACCTTGGCGCCGGGGTCGCCGTCCGGCCACAGGTAGCCGAGCAGCGAGCGCGTGGTCTGGAGGAGCGAGCGTTTCGCCCCGGGGATGGACAATGTCGAAGGGGCCATGCCACCGAATGTGGACCGGCCGCACGCCGATTGAAGGATCAGACGAGCATGTCGGCCACCCCGCCCGCGATCAGCCTCCCCGCCGTGGCTTCGGCGCATCGCCGCGCGCCGGCGCGGCGCCCATGAACGCCGACGACGACACGCTGCTGCGCCACGTCCGCGCCTGCAACAACGCGGTGCTGCCCGGCCGCCGCGCGCCGCTTCGCCTCGGCGACGCCCAAATCGGCTGGGTGCTGCCGGAGACCGCCGCGCTGCTGGAGGATCTCGGCGCCGCGCGAGAGGCCGACGGCCTGCGCCTCCCCGACGCCGCCGCGCTCCCCGCGCTGTCGGTGGCCCTGCTCGCCCGGCTCGGCTTCGCCCCGCGCGGCGAGCTGTTCGACGTGCGCGCCACGCCCGACGGCCCCGCCCTGGCGCAGGCCGACCGCGGCGCGCTGCCGGCGCTCGGCATCGCCGCGACCGGCGTGCACCTGAACGGCCTGGTGCGCCGCGCCGACGGCCTGCACCTCTGGGTGGCCCGGCGCGCCGCCGACAAGCGCCTAGACCCCGGCAAGCTCGACCACCTGGCCGCCGGCGGCGTGCCCGCGGGCCTCTCGCCCCTCGAGACCCTGGCCAAGGAGGCGGCCGAGGAGTGCGGCCTGCCCGATACCCTGGCGGCGCAGGCGCGCGAGGTCGCCGTGATCTCCTACACCATGGAGCGCCCGGAGGGCCTGCGGCGCGACCGCCTGCACTGCTACGACGTCGAGCTGCCCGAGGACTTCGCGCCTCGCCCGGTGGACGGCGAGGTCGCCGGCTTCGAGCTGTGGCCGGTGGCGCGCGCGATCGAGGCGGCGCGGCACACGGACGACTTCAAGTTCAACGTGCCGCTGGTCCTGATCGACCTGGCGCTGCGGCTCGGCCTCGTCGCCGGCGAGGAAGCGGCACGGCTGCGAGCGGCCGGCGGCTGAAAGAAAGGCCAGGGCTCTGCCCTGGACCCGCCAAAGGGCGAGCCCTTTGGAAACCATTTACAAAGAGAGGCTTCCTTCCGGATGCGGGTCCGGGGGCGCCTGCCCCCGGCGGGTCCAGGGCAGAGCCCTGGCCTTGGCCTCAGGCCTCCGCGCCGCCCATCGGAGCGCCCTCGCCCGGCTGCTCGCCGTCCTCGGCCTCCGGCTGCTCGACGTACTGCCGCCGGTTCTGGTGCGGCCCGTTGTAGGCCGGCGCCTGCTGCTGGGGTGCGGCTGCCTGCGCGGGCTGGCCCTGGTTCGCCGCCTGGGTCATGGCGTTGATGATGCGGAAGTAGTGCTCGGCGTGCTGGAAGTAGCTCTC
>JBPBQS010000114.1:0-6897 GCA_050920955.1 Janthinobacterium lividum
ACCTCGGCGGCGTTGGCGCCGGGGAAGTCGACGGGGTCGCGGTAGGCGGCGAACCACACCGCGGCCCAGGCGAGGCCGACGAGCCCGGTGGCGAGGAACACGGCCTCCCAGCCGAGGCGGGCGTCGATCCAGGTCAGCACCGGGGCGAGGAAGGCGAGGCCCACGAACTGGCCGGAGGTGTAGAAGCCGATGACGCCCGCACGCTGGCGCTCGCCGAACCAGGTGGTTGCGATGCGGTTGTTGACCGGGAACGCCGGCGCCTCGCACACGCCCACGGCGACGCGCAGCGCGAACAGGGCCGCGAAGCTGCCGGCCAGGCCGAGCGCCATGGTGGCGACGGACCACAGGGCGAGGGCGGCGGCGTACAGCACGCGCGGCGCCACGCGGTCCACGAGCCAGCCGGTGGGGACCTGCAGCGCGGCGTAGCTCCAGCCGAAGCCCGAGAACACCAGGCCCATCGACACCGGGTCGAGGTGGAGTGCCGAGGCGAGGTGCGGGCCGGCGATGGAGATGTTGCTGCGGTCGAGGTAGTTGATCACGACCGAGACGAACAGCATCCCGGCGATGATGCGCCGCCGGTTGGTGGGCGCGGCGGCGGCGTGGGGCGTCGGGCGTGGCGGCATGGTCGTTCCCCCCTGCCCCCGCGGTTCCGTGGGCGGTCAGGGACCGTAGGTCGTCAGCTCGACGCCAGCCAGGGCCCGCCGCACCGCAGGGTCCAGCAGCGCGGCCAGCTCGGCCTCCGGCTCGTAGCCCGGCATCAGCGCGCGCAGCAGCGGGCCCTGATGCGTCGCGGGGTGGAGGTAGATCTCGCTTAGCCCGTCGGGCAGGTGCGGGGCCAGGCGGCACAGGCGCCCGGCGGTCATGTGGCCGCTCCACGCCAGGCCGAACGCGTGGTCGTTCACCCGCAGCCCGGCCCGCAGCGCCTGGCGCCGGAGCACCCCGGACCAGCGGCGCAGGGCACGGTCGCCGGGGCTGGCGCGGGTGCCGCAGGCGGCGAGCACGTCGGGCGGCTCGCTCGGCACGCGCAGCGCGCGCAGGCCGTGGCGCAAGCCGGACTCGATCATGAGGCGGCCCACGGTGGGGTGCAGGTGCATGTGCTTGTGCGCGTTGGCGTGGTCGAGCGCGAGGCCGGTGGCGGCGAAGGCGGCGAACTGCGCCTCGATCTCGGCCGCGAGCTGGCGGCGCACCGCGGGCCGGAAGAAGTAGTCCACGCCGAGGCGGAGCTGGTCGGACGGGAAGCGGCCGGCGGCGTCGACCAGGGCGGGGATGCGCGCGGGCGGCAGCACGGCGGGGCCCTCGATCACCACGAGGTGCAGGCCGACGCGCAGGCCGGGGAGCCTGCGGGCGCGGCGCACGGCGTCGGCGGCGGCGACGCCCGCGACCATCAGGCTGGCGGTGGACAGCAGGCCGTCGCGGTGGGCACGCTCGACGGCCTCGTTGACCTCGGGGCTGAGGCCGAAGTCGTCGGCGGAGAGGATGGCGCGCTTCACGGCAAGGGAAGGCCAGGGCTCTGCCCTGGACCCGCCGGGGGCAGGCGCCCCCGGACCCGCACGACGAAGGCGCAGGCCCCAGTGTGGGTTTCCAAAGGCGAGCCTTTGGCGGAGTCCAGAGGCAGAGCCTCTGGCCTTGCCTTGCCTACGCTGCCTTGTTGCGCTCGCGGAGGAACTGGAAGAACTCGACCCCCTCGCGCAGGCGGCGCTTCATCATCTGCGGGCTGCGGACCATCTCGTTCATGATCGAGGCGATCTTCGGCGCCCGGAAGTAGAACTTGCGGTAGAAGGTCTCGACGCTGTCGAAGATCTCGGTGTGCGACAGGTGCGGGTAGTGCAGCGGCGCGATCTGGACGCCGTGGTCGTCGATCAGCTCGGCGTTGCCCTCGTCGAGCCAGCCGTTCTCCAGCGCCTGCTTGTGCAGGAAGGTGCCCGGGTAGGGGGCCGCGAGCGAGACCTGCATGGTGTGCGGGTTGATCTCGGTGGCGAAGCGGATCGTCTCCTGGATGGTCTCCCTGGTCTCGCCGGGCAGGCCCAGGATGAAGGTGCCGTGGATCTTGATGCCGAGCTCGTGGCAGTCCTTGGTGAACTGCCTGGCGACCTCGATCCGCATGCCCTTCTTGATGTTGTAGAGGATCTGCTGGTTGCCGGTCTCGTAGCCGACGAGGAGCAGGCGCAGGCCGTTGTCGCGCAGCACCTTGAGCGTCTCGCGCGGCACGTTGGCCTTGGCGTTGCACGACCAGGTGACGCCCATGCGGCCCAGCTCGCGCGCGATCGCCTCGGCGCGGGGCAGGTCGTCGGTGAAGGTATCGTCGTCGAAGAAGAACTCGCGGACCTGGGGGAACAGGGCGCGGGCGTGGCGGATCTCGGCGGCGACGTGCTCGGGGCTGCGGGTGCGGTACTTGTGGCCGCCGACCGTCTGCGGCCACAGGCAGAAGGTGCAGTGCGACTTGCAGCCGCGGCCCGTGTACATCGACAGGTAGGGGTGCATCAGGTAGCCGATGAAGTAGTCCTCGATGCGCAGGTCGCGCTTGTAGACGTCGGTCACGAACGGCAGCGTGTCCATGTCCTGGATGGTCGCGCGCTCGCGGTTGCGCACGACCACGCCGCTGTCGTTGCGGAAGGAGATGCCGTCGATCGACGCGTAGTCGCGGCCCTCGGCGACCTCCTGGATGGTGAAGTCGAACTCGTTGCCGGCCACGAAGTCGATCGCGTCGCCGGCGGCGAGCAGGCTCTGCTCGGGCTGCACCGCGACCTTGGCGCCGACCATGCCGATCTTGAGCGAGGGGTTGGCGTCCTTCAGGGCGCGCGCGACCTTCACGTCGGACGAGAAGGAGGGCGTGGAGGTGTGCATGATGCACAGGTCGCGGCCGCGCACGTCGGCGAGCACGTCCTCCAGCGGGGTGCGCGACGGCGGCGCGTCGATCAGGCGCGAGCCGGGGACCATGGCGGCGGGCTGGGCCAGCCAGGTCGGGAACCAGAACGACTTGATCTCGCGCTTGGCCTGGTAGCGCGAGCCGGCGCCGCCGTCGAAGCCGTCGAACGAGGGCGGCTGCAGGAACAGGGTCTTCATGGTCATAAGCGGGTCATCCCTCTTCCGGGGCGAAGCTTGCGCCGACCGGACTCAATATCGCCTTGGGCTTCGCACGCAGCGTCTGGCCGCGCCAGGCAACCCGGTTATCGGCGTAGCTGGCGAGCATCACCACCACCGACAACACATCGCGGATCGGCACCAGCCACATGGGAGAGCCGGCACCTCCCGGCAACGCCCCTGCCCGCTGCAGCAGCCGGTCGAGGCTGCGCCCGATGGCGGCGCGCCCGGCCCAGGCGCCGGCGAGCACCGCCAGCGACCAGGGCCGCGCCCCGGACAGCGCGACCGCGAGCAGCGCCCAGGCGAGCGGATACTGCACGGCCGAGAGCAGGAAGCCGACCGGGGCGAGCGCGCGGATGGTGCGGGCCCAGCGCAGCTCGTGGTGGAACAGGCGCGCCATCCTGGCCTCGGGCACCGTTGTCGCGGGGATGGTGGCCGCAAGGCGCACCTCCAGGCCGCGGGCGGCGACGAGGTGGCCGAGCACGGCGTCGTCGGCCAGGTGCGCGGACAGGGCGTCGAGGCCGCCGACGCTCTCCAGGGTGGCGCGCGACAGGGCCATGGTGGCGCCGAGGCAGTCCTGCCGGCCCAGCGCGCGCGCCATCAGGGCGCCGGGCAGGAAGCCGTGGTTGATGTAGGCGGCACCCAGGCGGGCCGGCAGGCGCCCGGTCGCGGGCAGGCCGGCGTAGAGGGTGGTGACCAGGCCGCAGCGCGGGTCGTCGAGCGCGGCCGCGAGGTGGCGCAGGTAGTCCGGGGCGGCGTGGATGTCGGAGTCCGCGATCACCAGCGTGTCGTGGCGCGCGGAGGGGAACATGTTGAGGAGGTTGGCGATCTTGCGGTTGGCGCCGTGCGGGGTGGGGTCGACGACCACGGCCATGTCGAGCGCGGGGAAGCGCGCGCACAGCCGGCGCAGCACGTGCAGCGCGGGGTCGGCGGGGTCCTGGAGCCCGAACACGATCTGGAACGCCGGGTAGTCCTGGGCGCAGAAGGTGGCCAGCGCCTGCTCCAGCAGCGGCTCGTCGCCGTGCAGGGGCTTGAGCACGGTGATCGGCGGCAGCGAGGCCGCCGCGGGCACGGGGCGGGCGCGGAACCGCGACACGGCGCGCCAGCCGGCGGCGGCCTGCACGAGACCGCCGCCGGCGAGGGCCGCCGTGGCGAGGGCGGCGCCGTGTGTCGCCGCGTGGATCCAGTCTGGCAGCGGCACGATCAGGGTTTCATCGCGCCGCCGGACAGGTCGGCCACCTTCTTCTGCAGGCTGGCGATCAGGGGGTCGGCGTTGCCGCCGGCGCCGAGCAGCGCGCGGAAGTCGGAGCGCTGGACCGCGACCCGGCTGATCGAGCCCTCCAGGAGCACGTCCACCGCCCGCCAGCCGTCGTCGCCCTGGCGCATCACGTAGTCGATGCGGATCGGCTTGCCGCCGGCGGGCACGATCTCCGTCTCCACGACCCGCTCCTGGCCGACGGCGCGCGTCCCGGGCAGCAGGTTGATCTGTTCCCCGTTGAATTTGTTGAAGTTCGCGACGTAGGAGGCGACGGTGAAGGTGCGGAACACGGACAGGAGCTGCTGCTGCTGCTCGGCGGGCAGGTCGGTCCAGTGCGGGCCGACGGAGGTCTGCAGGATCGCCGGCAGGTCCAGCGCGCGCTCCACGACCGGGGCCAGGGCGTTGTAGCGGTCGGCGAAGGCCTGCTTGCCGTTGCGCGCGGCGGTGATCAGCGCGCCGTCGAGGGCCTCGATCGGCGCGGACAGGTCTTCCTGCGCCCGTGCGGCCGGGGCGGGCGCGAGCAGCGCCGCAAGCGTCGCGCAGGCGGCCATGCGGCGGAGCGCCGCGAGGCGGGAGGTGGGGTTCATCGGGACGGGATCACCTTGGACAGCTCCTGGCCCAGTGCTGTCATGACGGTTGCGACGATGTCCTTGTGGCCGAGGCGTGCGTCGGAGATCTGTGCGGGGTGGGCGTTGTGCTCGATGAGGCGGTCGGGCAGGGTCATGGGGCGGAACTTGAGGCCGCCGGTGGCGCCGTCGAGCAGGCCGTTGAGTGCGAGGTGGGTCATGGCGGCGGTGCCGAAGCCGCCGGCGGACTCCTCGACGGTGACGAGGACCTCGTGGTTGCGGGCGAGCTGCTCCAGGAGTGCCGTGTCGAGCGGCTTGGCGAAGCGCGCGTCGGCGACCGTGGTGGCCAGGCCGCGCGCGGCCAGCTCGTCGGCGGCGCGCAGGCTGTCGGCCAGGCGCGTGCCGAGCGAGAGGATCGCGACCGACCCGCGCCCCGCCGCCCCGCGCCGCGGCCCCGCCTCGCGCAGGATGCGGCCGCGCCCGATCTCGAGCACCTCGCCGATCGCCGGCAGCGCCACGCCGGTGCCCTCGCCGCGCGGGTAGCGCAGCGCGGACGGCCCGTCGTCGATGGCGCGGGCGGTGGCGACCATGTGCATCAGCTCCGCCTCGTCGGACGGCGCCATGATCACCAGGCCCGGCAGGCAGCCGAGGTAGGCCAGGTCGTAGGCGCCGGCGTGCGTCGCCCCGTCCGCCCCCACCAGGCCGGCGCGGTCCAGCGCAAAGCGCACGGGCAGCTTCTGCAGCACGACGTCGTGGATCACCTGGTCGTAGGCGCGCTGCAGGAACGTCGAGTAGATCGCGCAGAACGGCGCCATGCCCTCGGTCGCCATGCCGGCGGCGAACGTCACCGCGTGCTGCTCGGCAATGCCCACGTCGAAGCAGCGCTCGGGGAAGCGTTTCGCGAAGCGGTCCAGCCCGGTGCCCGACGGCATCGCCGCCGTGATCGCCACGATCCGCGGGTCGCGCTCGGCCTCGGAGACGAGCGCGTCGGCGAAGACCCTGGTGTAGGACGGCGGGCCGGGCGGCGCCTTGACCTGCTCGCCGGTGACGACGTTGAACTTGCTCACCGCGTGGAACTTGTCGCCGGCGGCCTCGGCGGGCGCGTAGCCGTGGCCCTTGCGGGTGATGACGTGCAGCAGCACCGGGCCCGCGTCCTCCGCGTCGCGCAGGTTGCGCAGCACGGGCAGCAGGTGGTCCAGGTTGTGGCCGTCGATCGGGCCCAGGTAGTAGAAGCCCAGCTCCTCGAACAGCGTGCCGCCGGTCAGGATGCCGCGGGCATACTCCTCCGCCCGGCGCGCCGTGCGCTCCAGGCCGCGCGGGAAGCGGCGCGCGACCTTGCCGGCCAGGTCGCGCAGGCTGAGGAAGGAGTGCGAGCTGAGCAGGCGCGACAGGTAGGCGCTCATCGCACCCACCGGGGGCGCGATGCTCATGTCGTTGTCGTTGAGCACCACGATCAGCCGCGAGCCGAGTGCGCCGGCGTTGTTCATCGCCTCGTAGGCCATGCCGGCGCTCATCGAGCCGTCGCCGATGACCGCGACCACGTGGCGGTCGGGCTCGGCGCCGCCGGCACGCGCCTGCAGCTCGTGGGCGACCGCCATGCCGAGGCCGGCCGAGATCGAGGTCGAGCTGTGGCCGGCGCCGAACGCGTCGTATTCGCTCTCGCTGCGGCGCGTGAAGCCGCTCAGGCCGCCGGGCTGGCGCAGGGTGCGGATGCGATCGCGCCGGCCGGTGAGGATCTTGTGCGGGTAGGTCTGGTGGCCGACGTCCCAGATCAGGCGGTCGCGCGGCGTGTCGAACACCGCGTGCAGCGCCACCGTCAGCTCGATCACCCCAAGGCTCGCGCCAAGGTGGCCGCCGGTCACCGACACCGCGTCGATCGTCTCCGCACGAAGCTCGTCCGCAAGCTGCCGAAGCTGCTCGGCCGAGAAGTTGCGCATGTCAGACGGGACATGAACACGGTCCAGAACAGGCGTCATGCCCACACCCAATCCA
>JBPBQS010000299.1:0-6867 GCA_050920955.1 Janthinobacterium lividum
TGGAGGAGGACCGTGGCGAGGCGCCAGCGGGGGGTGAGGGATTGGAGGGCTGCGAGGAGGGTGGGGTAGCCGCCCATGCGGAACAGGGTGATGGGGGAGGGGGATTCCCGAAGGAGGGTGGTGCCGGTGGGGAGGGTGCCGTGGAGCTGGGCGGCGTAGGCGATGTAGCCGGGGGAGTCGGGGGTTTCGATCACGCCGAAGACGGCGAGGGCCAGGAGGGCGGGGAGGGCGGCCGCGAGGGCGATGGCGGGGAGGGCGAGGCTGCGCGGGCTGGGCATGGGGGGTTGGTAGGGGCGGGGCGGGGGTGTGCCAAGCGGGGGCGCGGGTCGCTTGCGCGCGGGGGTGGCGGGGCGGCAGGGTTCGTGTCGGGGCTGCGACGGGGGCGGGGATGGCGGCGGGGCGGGAGATCCGGGAGATGTCGGGCGGGCGGGTGGCGATCGTGTGCGTCGTCGGGGTCGCGTTGGCCTGGCTGGCGATACGGTTCCTGCAGGGCTGGGTCGAGCGGCGGTTCGGGCTTGGCGCCGTGTCGGCCGGGATGGTGGCCATGGCGGCGAGCTGGGTGCCGCTCGTCGTCGCGGTTCAGCTGTCCGGGTGGGGGCAGCCGGTCGTGGGGGAGGACGCGCGGCGGCGGGCGGCGGAGAGGGCGATCGCGCGGGATCGCAAGGGGCGGGCGTGGGTGGTCCTCCTTCTCGGGTTCGTGCTGGTGCTGATGGTCGGCCTGATGCTCGGGGAGGTGGCCGGGGGCGAGTGGGTCGGGGGCGGCGCGATCGACCCGATCATCCTGGGCACGGTGTCGATCAGCAGCGTGCACGGGATGCTGCCGTCGCCGGGAGAGCCGGCGGGCGAGGCGGATGCGCGCGACCAGGCGCTGCGGCGCGAGGCGGTGCGGCTGGGATATGTCGTGATGCTCGGGCTGGGGGTGGCGGCGGCGGCGGCGTCCGAGCGGTGGCCGGTGGCGGGGGCGCAGTGCTGGGGACCGGTGCTGGTCGCGGGCCTGCTGGTGGCGAACGTGCGGCTGATGGTGTCGCCGCGCTCTGCCGTGGCGGAGGCTACCGGGGTGGGCTGAGGGACGGGCGTGCGCCGGTCCAGGGTGGCACGTGCCCCTGACGGAGCCCTTGCGGCCGGCATGCGAGCAGGTGCCCTGGCCGGTGTCTGCGTGTCCGGCGGGGATCGCTTGCGTGCGGGGTGGCGGGGCGGCAGGGTTCGGCGTCGGGGCAGCGTGGAGGCGGGGGTGGCTGCGCAGCGCGAGATCGCCGAGGTGTCCGGGCGGCAGGTGAAGATCGTGGTTGGCGCCTACTTCGCCATCGCGGGGCTGGCCTGCCTGGCGGAGGGGCCGCTCGCGCGTCGTGGCGTTCCCGGCTGGCTGACCATGGGGGTGGCCATCATGGGCGGCCCGCTCCTGGTGACCTGGGCGACGCGCCGGGCGGGGTGGGGGACGCCGATCCTGGGCGAGGAGGCGCGGCGGCGGGCGGCGGAGAGGTCGGTGGCCCGGGATCGCAGGTATCGGCCATGGCTGATCCTGGGCTGCGTGCTCACGATGCTGCCCTGTCTCGGCACGCTGCTCGGGGTGCTGACCGGGTACCCGGTGCCTGCTCGGGACTGGGGCTACGCAGCCCTCCTCTGTTCCACCGTGGCAAGCAACGCGATGTATTTCCTGCCGTCGCGCGGGGAGGTGCTGGGCGAGGTGGACGCTCGCGACCACGCGGAGCGGGGCCGGGCGACGCGGGTGGGGTTCGTGGTGCTGCTCGTGCTCGGGGTGTGTGGGGCGGCGGTGTCCGAGCGGTGGCCGGCGGTGGGGGCGCATTGCTGGGGGCTGGTGCTGCTTGCGAGCGTGCTGGTGGCGCAGGTGTGGATGATGATGCTGTCGTGGCAGCCGGGCGTGTCGGCTCCGGCCCAGGCGGACTGACCGGCCCCGCCCGGGGGAAAAGGCGTGTGCGCCGGTCCAGGGGGGCTCCCCCTGGCGGGTCCAGGGCAGGGCCCTGGCCTTCCTGCCGCTTGCCTTGCACCGTGTGTTCCGCCATATCCCGCGCGCCGGCGCGTGCGCCGGTAATTCGCACGCGGGGCGACTTTCCCGGGCCGTCAGGGTCCGGGTCCGGTGTTGTTCGGCTTCAGGCCGGCGGCTCGGCTCCGCGGAGGTTCAACCGGACACACAGGAAAGGTCACGCCCGATGGCGATGCCCGACTACACCCTTCGGCAGCTTCTCGAGGCCGGCGTCCATTTCGGCCACCACACGCGGCGCTGGAACCCGCGGATGGGGCCGTACATCTTCGGCATCCGCAACCAGGTCCACATTCTCGATCTGCAGCAGACCGTGCCGATGCTCGACCGTGCGCTGCGGGCCACGCGCGACACGACGGCAGCGGGCGGGCGCGTGCTGTTCGTCGGCACCAAGCGGGCTGCGGCGGAGCATGTCGCCGAGGCGGCGCGTCGCTGCGGGCAGTACTACGTCAACCACCGCTGGCTGGGCGGGATGCTGACGAACTGGAAGACGATCACGGGCAGCATCAAGCGGCTGCGCCAGATCGAGGAGATGCTGGCCGGCGACGTCACGGGGCTGACCAAGAAGGAGGTCCTCGAGATCACGCGCGACCAGGAGAAGCTGGAGCGCTCGCTGGGCGGGATCAAGGAGATGGGCGGTCTGCCCGACATCCTGTTCATCATCGACACCAACAAGGAGAAGCTGGCGGTCGAGGAGGCGAACAAGCTGGGCATTCCGGTGATCGCCATCCTCGACAGCAACTCCGATCCGGCCGGCGTCACGTACCCGATCCCGGGCAACGACGACGCGATCCGGGCGATCACGCTGTACTGCGAGCTGATCTCGGGCGCGGTGCTCGACGGCATCAGCGCGGAGATGGCGGCGTCGGGGCAGGACATCGGCGGCGCCGAGGAGCTGCCGATGGAGGTCATGCCGGAGGTCAACATGCCGGAGCCGCTCGCCACCGTCAGCTGAGGCTGGCGTGAGCTGAGGCGGGCCGCCGGCCTCGAGGGGGCGGCGGCGCGGGCGTGACGAGCGGGGAGGCGGTGCCGGCGGGTCCACGAGGGGCCTCCGGTGCGGTCTCCCCGATCCGATTTTGCAAGGCTCAGTCCGGGCCGAGGGTCGCGGGCGAGATTACGGGAGAGAGTGCATGGCCGAGATCACGGCGGCTCTGGTGAAGGACCTGCGCGAGAAGACCGGCGCGGGGATGATGGACTGCAAGCGCGCGCTCACCGAGAACGGCGGCGAGACCGAGGCCGCGATCGACTGGCTGCGCAAGAAGGGCCTGAGCCAGGCGGCGAAGAAGTCCGGGCGCGTCGCGGCCGAGGGGCTGATCGGTGTGGCGAGCGAGCCGGGCCGGGCCGCGATGGTCGAGGTCAACGCGGAGACCGACTTCGTGGGGCGCAACGAGGCGTTCCAGGGGTTCGTGAGCGCGGTCGCGAAGATCGCGCTGACCAGCGGCGAGGATGTCGAGGCGCTCAAGGCGGCGGCGTATCCGGGGACGGGGCGCACGGTGGCCGAGGAGCTGGTGCAGCTCGTGGCGACCATCGGCGAGAACATGACGATCCGGCGGGTGCGCGTGCTCTCCGTGGCGCAGGGCGTGGTGGCGTCGTACGTGCACCAGCCGCTGAAGCAGGGGCTGGGCAAGATCGGCGTGCTGGTGGGTGTCGAGGGGGCGTCGGAGGCCGACGCGCTGGAGACGCTCGGGCGCCAGGTGGGCATGCAGGTCGCGGCGACGCGGCCGGAGGCGCTGGACATCACGGGCGTCGACGGCGCGGCGCTGGAGCGCGAGCGCTCTGTGCTCGCGGACCAGGCGCGGGCGTCGGGCAAGGCCGAGGCGATCATCGACAAGATGGTCGATGGGCGCATCCGCAAGTACTACGAGGAGGTCGTCCTCCTGGAGCAGGTGTGGGTGCACGACGGGGAGAGCCGGGTGAAGGCGGTCGTCGCCAAGGCCGGGGCGACGCTGTCCGGGTTCGCGCGGTTCACGCTGGGCGAGGGCATCGAGAAGGCGGAGAGCGACTTCGCGGCAGAGGTCGCGGCGACGGCGGGCGGCACCGGCCGCTAGGAAGAAGGAAGGCCAGAGGCGCCGCCTCTGGACTCCGCCAAAGGCTCGCCTTCGGGAACCTCGACGGGGCCGGCGGCACGTCGCGGAATGCCATCGTGTGTGCCGGTCCAGGGCGGCTCGCCCTGGCGGGTCCAGGGCGGCGCCCTGGCCCTGCTTGCCGTGCTTGTGAGGCGTGCCGCCGCGACCTATACGGTGGCGCCCTCACAGTCACGGATGCGCATGCCCGATCATCGTCCCTACAAGCGCGTCCTCCTGAAGGTGTCCGGCGAGGCGCTGATGGGGCGGCGGGACTACGGGCTCGACGTGGACATGGTGCGCAGGGTGGCGGCCGACGTCGCCGACGTGGTGGCGGCAGGCGTGCAGGTCTGCCTGGTGATCGGCGGGGGCAACATCTTCCGCGGCGTGTCGGCGGCGGCCGGCGGCATGGACCGGGCGCAGGCGGACAGCATGGGGATGCTGGCCACGGTGATGAACGCGCTCGCAGTGCAGAACGCGCTTGAGCGCTGCGCGGTGCCGACGCGTGTGCAGTCGGCGATCACCATGCCCAACATCTGCGAGCCCTACATCCGCAGGCGCGCGGAGCGGCACATGGAGAAGGGGCGCGTCGTGGTGTTCGCGGCGGGGACGGGCAACCCGTTCTTCACGACCGACACGGCGGCGGCGCTCAGGGCAGCGGAGATGCAGTGCGACGTGCTGCTCAAGGGCACGCAGGTCGACGGGGTCTATTCGGCGGACCCGAGGCGCGATCCGACGGCAGAGCGGTTCGAGGAGCTCACGTACCACGACGTCCTCGCGCGCGACCTCAAGGTGATGGACGCCGCCGCGATCAGCCTGGCGCGGGAGAACGGGCTGCCGATCGTGGTGTTCAACATCCACGCGCCCGGCGCCTTCGCGCAGGTCGTGCGCGGCGAGGGGCGGTTCACGCGGATCGTGGAGCCGCGGCCGGCCGCGTGAGCGGCGCGGGGTTTCGGCTGGGATGAGGCGGGCGGGCCGCGGCGCGGCCCGCGGAATTGGGAGAGTGCGATGCCGGCGGACCTGGACAGCCTGAAGACCGACCTGACGCGGCGCATGGACGGCGCGATGGAGACGCTGCGGCGCGATTTCGCCGGGCTGCGCACGGGGCGCGCCAGCCCGGCGCTGCTGGAGCCGATCAAGGTCGAGGCGTACGGGTCGGAGGTGCCGATCACCCAGGTCGGCACCATCGGGGTGCCGGAGCCGAGGATGCTCACGGTGCAGGTCTGGGACCGCACGCTGGTCGGCGCCGTGGAGCGGGCGATCCGGGACTGCGGGCTGGGGCTCAACCCGATGACGGACGGGCAGACGCTGCGGGTGCCGCTGCCGATGCTGACGACGGAGCGGCGCGTGGAGCTGGCCAAGGCGGCGGCGCGCTACGCCGAGGGCGCGCGGATCGCGGTGCGCGGCGTCAGGCGCGACGGGATGGACCAGATCAAGGGCTTCGAGAAGAAGAACGAGATCGCCGAGGACGGGGTCAAGGACTGGGCGGACGAGGTGCAGAAGCTCACGGACTCCTACGTCAAGCGGGTCGACGAGTCGCTCGTCGAGAAGGACCGCGAGATCAAGCAGGTCTGAGGAAGGAAGGTTGAGGCGCTGCCTCAAACTCCGCCAAGGGAAGCCCCTTGGATGGCTTCCCTTAAGTCAAAGGGATCAAAGGGTCCCCGGACCCTTTGCGGGTTCGGGCAGAGCCCGACCTTGCTTGCTTCTCTCCAGACAGCTTCGGGGTATGCGTCGATGACCGGTGAGCCGGCCGCCAAGCCCGTGCCGGTTGCCGCCTCCGGGGTCGAGGTGCCGCGCCACGTCGCGATCATCATGGACGGCAACGGCCGCTGGGCGGCGGCGCGGGGGCTGCCGCGGGTGGCGGGGCACCGGGCGGGGGCGCACGCGGTGCGCCGCGCCGTGGAGGCGTCGATCCGCGGCGGGGTGGAGTGGCTGACGCTGTACGCGTTCTCGTCGGAGAACTGGCGGCGGCCGGTGGCGGAGGTCTCCGACCTCACGGGGCTGCTGCGGCACTACCTGCGCCACGAGGTCGCGGAGCTGCACGCGGAGGGCGTGCGGATGCGCGTGATCGGCGAGCGGCACCGGTTCGACGAGGACCTGCGCCACGAGCTGACGCGGGCGGAGCGGCTGACGGCGGGCAACGCGCGGCTGAACCTCACGGTGGCGCTGTCGTACGGGGGGCGGGCGGAGCTGGTGGCGGCGGCGCGGGCGATCGCGCTGGCGGCGCGCGAGGGCAGGCTGGAGCCGGACGCGGTCGACGAGGCGGCGGTGGAGCGGTTCCTGTTCACGGCGGGGATGCCGGACCCGGACCTGGTGATCCGCACCAGCGGGGAGCGGCGGCTGTCGAACTTCCTCCTGTGGCAGTCGGCGTATGCCGAGCTGGCGTTCCCGGACGTGATGTGGCCGGACTTTTCCGAGGCGCACTTCGCCGGCGCGCTGGCGGAGTTCGGGCGGCGCGAGCGGCGCTTCGGGGTGCGTCCTGGCTGAGGGCGCGCCCTCGGCGGGCGGGGCGCGGCGGGTCTCGGGGGAGCTGCGGCTGCGGGTGATGTCGGCCGCGGTGCTGGCGCCGCTGGTGCTCGCGTGCATGTGGGCGGGCGGCTGGGCCTGGGCGGGGCTGGTGATGCTCGCGGTCGCCGGGCTGGGGTGGGAGTGGGTGGCGCTGTGCCGGATGGCGGCGGCGCGCTGGCCGGGGGCGGGGGTGCTCGCGGGGCTGGCGGTGGCGATGCTCGTGGTCGCGACGGCGCGGGGGGCGGCGCCGGTGGGCGGGGACGGGTTCGCAGGGGCGGTGGCGCTGCTGGTGCTGGC
>JBPBQS010000115.1:0-6862 GCA_050920955.1 Janthinobacterium lividum
CGCCGCCGAAGCCCATGATGGCGAGGCCGGTGGCCATGCCGGGGCGGTCGGGGAACCAGCTCATCAGGGTCTTGACCGGGGAGATGTAGCCCAGGCCGAGGCCGCAGCCGCCGAGCACGCCGTAGCCCAGGTAGAGCAGCCAGAGCCGGTGCTGGGCGATGCCGAGGGAGGCGACGAGCAGGCCGCCACCGAAGCACAGCGCCGCGGTGACCATGGCGCGGCGCGGGCCGACGCGGTCGAGCCAGCCGCCGAACAGCGCGGAGGCGATGCCGAGGAAGGCGATGGCGATGGAGAAGATCCAGCCCAGGCCCTTGAGCGTCCAGTCGTCAGGCGCCGACGTGGCGCCGCCGAGGAGGCGGGTCAGGGGCAGGTTGAACACGCTGAACGCGTAGACCGAGCCGATGGAGAGGTGGACGCAGAGGGCCGCGGGGGGGACGAGCCAGCGGTTGAAGCCGGGTGGGGCGACGGTGCGCTCTCGCGCGAGGATGGACGACACTTGGATGGTTGCTCCCGTATGTACCCGACCTTGGTGGTCGTGGCATTGCCGTCTCAGATAGGCGGGCAGGGCCGGAAGGCGAAGGTTTTCGGTGCGCGACGGCCGTGCGCTAGGGCTCGTCCATGTCGAGGCCGGGGAGGACGCGGGGCTCGCGGAGCGCGATCGCGGCGACGGTCAGGGAACTGGCAACGACGAACAGCTCGACGGCGTGCTGCAGGCCGAGGCCGCCGCCGGTGGCGGGGATGACGTAGGTGGCGAGGCCGTGGCCGCCGGCGGCCAGGGCGTAGGCGAGGCCCATGCCGAAGGAGCGCACCGGGTTGGGGAAGCGCAGCGAGAGGTAGTGGGGCACGAGGGCGAAGACGCCGCTGCTCGACGCGCCGACGAGCGCTGCCGAGCCCAGCAGGACGGGGGTCGCGGCGGCGGAGACGAAGGGGACGATGCCGAGCATGGTGACGCAGAGGCAGCCGAGCATGGTCCAGCGGTCGCCGATGCGCGTCGCGATCCGGCCGCACAGCAGCTTGCCCGTGACGGAGCCGATCGAGTAGGCGGCGATGCCCGCGAACACGCCGGCGGCGCCGTAGCCGTACACGGTCTTCAGGATGGTCGGGTAGAAGCTGTAGACCGACGCGGTCTGGAACTGGAGCGCGATCATCAGGGCGCAGGCCTGCCAGGCGGCGTGGTCCATGCGCAGGCAGGGCCTGGGGGTCGCGCGGGGGGTCGCGGTGCGGTCCTGCTGCATGCGGAGCCAGACGGGGCTCTCCGCGACGCCGGTGCGGATGAAGATCGCGAGCAGGGCGGGGGCGATGCCCACGACGAAGAGGGCGCGCCAGCCGAACAGGGGCAGCAGGATCGCCTGGGTGCCGGCGGCGGCGAAGAAGCCGACCTCGTAGCCGGCCATCATCAGCGAGGAGGCGACCTGGCGGGAGCGGGCGGGGACGCTCTCCATCAGGAGGGCCGCGGAGGCGGTCCATTCGCCGCCGAAGCCGATGCCGAACAGGAGCTGGATCACCAGCAGGGCCGAGTAGCTCCAGGCGAGTGCGGTCAGGCCGGAGAAGGCGGCGAACCAGATGACGCCGACCATGAAGGCGAGCTTGCGGCCGTAGCGGTCGGCGAGCCAGCCCCAGCTGGTGTTGCCGATGGCGCGGCCGAGGCTCTGCGCGGTGATCACCAGGCCCATGGCGGTGAGCGAGACGCCGAAGTGGGCGCCGATCTCGGGCAGGACGAGGAGGAGGGCGACCTGGTCGAAGGCGTCGAGGAACCAGCCGAGGAAGGCCGCGAGCACGAGGCGCCAGTGCGGGCGCAGGAGGGCGAAGGGGGAGCCCTCGCCTTCGTCGACGGGCGGGGAGGTCACGGGGCGAGGGCTGGGGATCGGGCCATGGGGAAGGAGTTAGGCGCGGTGCGGCGGGTGTCAGCCCGGGGCGTGCGAGACGGGCGCGGACCCTGGCGGCGGCGACACGGTACGGGGACCGCCCTGCCCCGCGGCCTCAGACGTTGAAGCGGAACAGGAGGACGTCGCCGTCGCGCACGGTGTAGTCGCGGCCCTCGACGCGCATCCTCCCGGCGTCCTTGGCGCCGGCCTCGCCCTTGCAGGCCACGAAGTCGTCGTAGGCGATGGTCTCGCAGGCGATGAAGCCGCGCTCGAAGTCGTTGTGGATCACCGCGGCCGCCTGCGGGGCCTTGGTGCCGCGCGTGATGGTCCAGGCGCGGCTCTCCTTCGGGCCGCAGGTAAAGTAGGTCACCAGGCCGAGCAGCGCGTAGCCGGCGCGGATCACGCGGTCGAGGCCGCTGTCGCTCAGGCCGAGGCCGTCGAGGAACTCGGTGCGATCGGCGGCGGGGAGCTGGCTGACCTCGGCCTCGATGGCGGCGGAGACCACGACCACGCCGGCGCCCTCGGCGGCCGCGCGCTCGGCGACGCGGGCGGACAGGGCGTTGCCGGTGGCGGCGGCGGATTCCTCGACGTTGCAGACGTAGAGGACGGGCTTGGAGGTCATCAGGTTGAGGCGGCGCGCAGCCTCGGCGTCGGCGGGCGCGATGGCGGTGCGGGCGGGGCGGCCCTCCTGCAGGGCGGCGACGATCGGCTCGATCAGGGCCACGGCGGCGATGCTGTCGCGGTCGCCGCCGCGGGCCTTCTTCACGAAGGCGGGCAGGCGCTTCTCCAGGCTCTCCAGGTCGGCGAGCATCAGCTCGGTGTCGACGATCTCGGCGTCGCGCAGGGGGTCGATGGCGCCCTCGACGTGGGTGACGTCGGGGTCCTCGAAGCAGCGCAGGACGTGGATGATCGCGTCGGTCTCGCGGATGTTGGCGAGGAACTGGTTGCCGAGGCCCTCGCCCTTGGACGCGCCGCGCACCAGGCCGGCGATGTCGACGAACTCCAGGCTCGTGGGCACGGTCTTCTGCGACTTGCCAATGGCCGAGAGCATGTCCAGGCGGGGGTCGGGGACGGCGACGCGGCCGGTGTTGGGCTCGATCGTGCAGAACGGGTAGTTGGCGGCCTGCGCGGCCGCGGTCGCGGTCAGGGCGTTGAAGAGCGTGGACTTGCCGACGTTGGGCAGGCCGACGATGCCGCAGTTGAAGCCCATCTTCGCGCACTCCAGGAGGAAGCAAGGCCGGGCTCTGCCCGGACCCGCCAGGGGCGAGCCGCCCCTGGACCGGCTCTACTTAAGTTAGGGTTTCCAAAGGCGAGCCTTTGGCGGAGTCCAGAGGCAGAGCCTCTGGCCTTACTTGCCTTGGGTGGCCAGCGCCACCCGGGACATGAACTCCTCGGGGTGCCCTTCCACCAGCAGCGCGGCCTGGGCGGCGACCTCGTCGAGCAGGGCGTCGAGCCAGGGGCCCTCGACCTTGGCGAAGTCGCCGAGGACGTGGCCGGTGACGCGCTCCTTGCTGCCGGGGTGGCCGATGCCGAGGCGCACGCGCCAGTAGTCGGGCGAGCCGAGGCGTCGGTCCATCGAGCGAAGGCCGTTGTGGCCGGCAGCGCCGCCGCCGCGCTTGATGCGGACCTTGCCGGGGAGAAGGTCCAGCTCGTCGTGGAAAGCGGTGATGCCCTCGACAGGGATCTTGAAGAAGGCGGCGGCGGGCTGCACCGACTCGCCGCTGTCGTTCATGTAGGTCTCGGGCTTGAGCGCGAGGACGCGCTCGGGGCCGATGCTGCCCTCGGCGACCAGGCCCTTGAACCGCTTGCGCCAGGGCGAGAAGCCGTGGCAGCGCGCGATCCGGTCCAGCGCCATGAAGCCGATGTTGTGGCGCTGGCGGGACTGGCCGGGCTCGGGGTTGCCGAGCCCGACCCAGAGCAGCACGTCGCTCCTTACTTCTTGGCGGCGGGCTTGGCGGGGGCCTTGCCGGCGGCGGGGGCGGCGGGGGCCTTGGTGCCCTTGCCCTTTCCGGCGGGGGCGGCGGCCGCGACCTGCGCGTTCGGGTCGACCGGCGCGTCCGGCAGCTTTGACGGCGAGGCGACGGTGGCGACCACGAAGTCGCGGTCGG
The DNA here is from genome assembly GCA_050920955.1 of Janthinobacterium lividum. Lineage (GTDB taxonomy): Bacteria > Pseudomonadota > Alphaproteobacteria > Acetobacterales > Acetobacteraceae > CAXSEF01. The sequence continues at coordinate 3,974 of JBPBQS010000115.1, forward strand.
CGATGGTCGGGCGCACGCCCTCGGTGCCGAGCAGGTTGTGCCAGCGGACGTTGTCGTTGATGTCCAGCGTGCCGAGGTCGACCTCGAAGCGCTCCGGCACGTGGTCGGGGTCGGCGAACACCTCGACGGTGTGGCGCACGACGTTGAGCACGCCGCCACGCTTCAGGCCGGGCGAGGTCAGCTCGTTGAGGAACGCGACCTGCACAGACACCCGGATCTCCTCGCCAGGCGCCAGGCGCTGGAAGTCGACGTGCTCGGGGCGGTCGGTGACGGGGTGGAGCTGGACCTCGCGCAGCAGGGCGCGGGTGGTCTCGCCGCCGACGGTGACCTCGTAGAGGCGCGAGCGCCAGCCGCCGCGGACCATCTCGCGCATCACCGCGCGGGGATCGAGAGCGATCAGCGTCGCCGGCTGCTTTGCTCCGTAGATGACGGCAGGGACCTTCCCTGCCCGCCGAGTCGCGCGTGCCGCCCCCTTACCTGCCCGCTCGCGCGCCTCGGCCTCGATCGTCGTGAAACTGGCCATGGTGTGCTCCCAATGCGCAACGCCGGCCTCCAGGGGTGCCGGCGCACAAGCGGCGCGACATAGCGGATCGGGCAGGGCGAAGCAAGGAAGGTCGGGCGCTGCCCGAACCCGCCAGGGCGAGCCGCCCTGGACTGGCTTTACTTAGGGGTGCGTTCCAAGGGCGCAGCCTTTGGCGGAGCTCGAGGCGGAGCCTCGACCTTGCTTCCTGGCCCAACCCGCGCGCCTGGTTGACGTTATGCATCACGCGAGAGTGTGCAACGCCCGGCGCGGTGCCATCTCTCCGGCCTGCCCGACACAGCGCGAGGACCCGACCATGCCAGACACGATGCCGCCGGAGACGCCGATCCCGGTCAGCCTGAGGGTGAACGGGCGAGACCACGTGCTGGCGCTGGACCCGCGGACGACGCTGCTCGATGCGCTGCGCGAGCACCTCGGGCTGACCGGGACCAAGGTGGGGTGCAACCACGGCACCTGCGGGGCGTGCACGGTGCACCTGGACGGGCGGCGGCAGCTGTCGTGTCTGGTGCTGGCGGCAGCAGCGCAGGGGCGCGAGGTGCTCACCATCGAGGGGCTCGCGGGCGAGGACGGGGCGCTGCACCCGATGCAGGCGGCGTTCGTCGCGCACGACGCGATGCAGTGCGGCTACTGCACGCCAGGGCAGATCATGTCGGCGGTGGCCTGCGTCGAGGAGGGGCACGCGCGCTCGGACGCGGAGGTGCGCGAGTACATGAGCGGCAACCTGTGCCGGTGCGGGGCGTACCCGAACATCGTGGCGGCGGTGCGCGACGTCGCGTCCGGTGCGGACGACAGCAGGAAGGCGGCCTGACATGCAGCCATTCACCTATGCGCGGCCGGGGTCGCTCGGCGAGGCTTTTGCCCTGGCGGCGGTGCCGGGGGCAGCGCTGCTCGCGGGGGGGACCACGATGGTGGACCTGATGCGCGGGGACCTGGCGGCGCCGTCCTCGGTGGTCGACATCGGGCACTTGGCGGAGCTTTCGGGGTTCGACACGTCGGGCGCCGTGCTGCGTTTCGGGGCGCTGGCGCGGATGGCGGACGTGGCGGAGGACGCGACGTTGCTGCGGGACTACCCGGCGCTGGCTGAGAGCCTGCAGCTCGCGGCGTCGCAGCAGCTCAGGAACGCCGCGACGGTGGGAGGCAACATCCTGCAGCGCACGCGGTGCCCGTATTTCAGGGACGGGGTGTCGGCCTGCAACAAGCGGGTGCCGGAGAGCGGGTGCAGCGCCGTGGATGGCGGCGTGACGCGCGAGATGGCGTTGTTCGGCACGTCGGAGGAGTGCGTGGCGACATATCCCGGGGACTGGGGGACGGCGCTGGCGGCGTTCGACACGAGCGTGGAGGTGGCCTCGGCGCAGGGCACGCGGACGATCCCGTTCGAGGCGCTGCACGTGGCCTACGGGGAGGACCCGGCTGCAGAGACGGTGCTGGCGCCGGGCGAGATCGTCACCGCGATCCTGGTGCAGGCGACGCCGGCGGGGCGGCGGTCGACGTACGTGAAGGTGCGCGACCGGGCGAGCTACGCGTATGCCGTGGTGTCGGCGGCGGTGGCGCTGGAGATGGACGGGGCGGTGGTGAAGGCGGCGCGGGTGTCGCTGGGTGGGGTGGCCACGAAGCCGTGGCGGTCGCGCGAGGCGGAGGCGGCGCTGGTGGGCGTCACGCTCGATGAGGCAAGCGCGATGGCGGCGGGGCGGGCGGGATTTGCCGGGGCCAGGCCGCTGGCGGAGAACGGGTTCAAGGTCGAGCTGGGGGCACGCGCGGTGGCGCGCGCGGCCCTGGTCGCCAGCAGGAGGGGTTGAGCATGGACGGCAGCATCGGCACGCCGACGGTTCGTCGCGACGCGGTGGCCAAGGCCACGGGGGCGGCGCGCTACGCCGCGGACTTCGGGCACGGCGGCACCGCGTATGCGGCGCTGACGCTCAGCACCGTGTCGCGCGGGCGGATCACGAAGGTGGACACGGCGGCGGCGCAGGCGGTAGCGGGCGTGCAGCTCGTGCTCACGCACCGCGACATCAACCAGGGGCTGGGCGAGGAGACCTTCGCGATGAAGGGGGGGCACATGCAGTCCTCCTTCATGCCGCTGAGCTCGGACGAGGTGCACTACGCCGGGCAGATCGTGGGCCTGGTGGTGGCCGACACCGCCGAGGCGGCGGAGGAGGCGGCGCGGGCGATCAACCTCGACTACGCGACGCAGCCGGCCTTCGCGTCGATGGACGATCCGGGGCGCGTGACGGAGAGCGAGGACAAGCCGGCGGTGCGCGTCGGCGACGCGGACGCGGCGCTGGCGTCGGCGGCGGTGCGGGTCGACGAGGAGTACGTCACCCCGGTGCAGCACCACAACCCGATGGAGC
>JBPBQS010000223.1:0-6852 GCA_050920955.1 Janthinobacterium lividum
CGTGGCGCGGGGCTGGGAGCTGGCGCGCGCGGCCGAGAGCCTGCTCGTGCAGGGCGGAGACGAGCGCCTGGCGCTGGACCCGGCCACCGGCCTGAACCGCTACGGCTGCGCGCCCCACCCGCGGCCCGGCGTGACGGAGTTCGCCTCGTGCACCAGCTCCTCCGTGTCGCCGGCCGGCCTGGCGGCGGCGGAGACGGCACGGCGCACGCTGCTGGCCGAGGCGCTGCGCGTGGGGCATCGCGCCGCCGTGGACGCGGGCTGTGCAGCTGCGGCGTCGCGCGTTCTCGGCCATTACGGCGTCCAGGGGGCGGCGGCGTTCATCGTGCCGTCCGGGACGGACGCCGCGCTGCTGGCCACCGCCGCGATCCTGGCGCGGTTGCGGGGCGAGGGCCGGGGCGGCACCGCGGTCACCTGCCTGCTGGTCGACCCCGCAGAGACCGGGAGCGGCGTGCCGGCGGCGGCGCGCGCCCGGCATTTCGCCGACGCCACCGCGACCGGCGCGGTGGTGGCCCGAGGCGAGCCGCTGGCGGGCTGCCCTCTCGCGATCGGGCTGGAGACCGTGGCGCTGCGCGCGGCCTCGGGCGAGGCGCTGCCCCTGCGCGACGTCGACGACGCGTTCGAGCGGGCGCTGGAGCGGGGCTGTGCCGCGGGGCACGTCATCCTGCACCGGGCGGACTGCTCCAAGACCGGGCTGGTCGTGCCGGGGGCAGAGGCGTGCCGGCGCTGGAGCGCGCGGTTCGGCGCGCGGCTCACGGTGGTCGTGGACGCCAGCCAGGCGCGTCTGGACGCGGCCGAGGTGCGCCGGAGCCTGGACGCGGGCTGGCCGGTGATCCTGACGGGGTCGAAGTTCTTCGGCGCGCCGGGGTTCTGCGGCGCGCTGCTGCTGCCCGGGGCGCAGGCGGGCGCGATGGCCGCGGGGGCGCCGCTGATGGCCGGGCTGGGCGACTATGCGGCGGGGCTGGCGGCCGACCCGGCGCGGGCGGAGTGGCACGCGGGCCTGGTGCTGCGCTGGGCCGTGGCGCTGCACGGGATGGACGCGTTCCGGGGGCACGACGCGGCCGCGGTCGAGGCGCGGCTGGGCGGGCTTGGCCGCAGGATCGAGGCGCTGGTGCGCGCGGACCCGCGGCTGGCGCTCGTGGCGGCGGGCGGGGGCGCGCCGGAGGGGCTCGCGTCGCGCTCCATCTTCCCGTTCACGGTGCGCGCGCCCGGCGCGGACCGGGCGATGCGGCCGGACGAGTTGGCCGTGGTGCACGACTGGCTGGGCCGTGACCTGGGGGAGGCCGTGGGCGACGCACGCAGGCCGGCGGGCGCGCACTGGCGGCAGGTCGCGGCGTCGCGCTGCCGGGTCGGCCAGCCGGTGCGGCTCGGGCACGGCCTGGGAGCGCTGCGGATCGCGCTGGGGGCGGCGGACCTCCTGGAGGACGATGGCGGCGACGCGCTGTCGCTGGTGTTCGCCAAGCTGGCGCTGGTGCTCGACCATCTCGCCGACCTGCCCGGGCCGGGCCGCCCTTCGGCATGACGCTCCGTCCGTTCCCGGCGACCGCCACCGGGCGCGCGGTGCGTGCCGTGCCGGCCTCGGGGCTGGTGCCGCACGAGGAGCACGACGAGCACCGCGCCCTGCGGCTGGCGCGCCACATCCGGCGGGTGGGGGTCTGGACGGCGCCGCTGGTGGTCGAGCGCGACAGCCTGGTGGTCATGGACGGGCACCACCGCCTGCGGGCCGCGCAGGCGCTCGGGCTGCTCGTGCTGCCGGCGGTGCTGCTGTCCTACGAGGACGGCGAGGTGACGCTGGAGGCCTGGCGCGCCGGGGAGCACTGGAGCCCGGCGGCCGTGCTCTCGAGCGGCCGGTCCGGGCGGCTGCTGCCGCGCAAGACCACGCGCCACCTGTTCCAGCCGGCGATCGGGGCGGTGGCCATCCCGCTGGCGTGGCTGGCAGGCAAGGAAGCAAGGCCGGGCTCTGCCCGGACCCGCCAAAGGCCTGAGGCCTTTGGAAACCCATTACTTAAGTAAGGGATTCCAAAGGCGAGCCTTTGGCGGAGTCCAGAGGCAGAGCCTCTGGCCTTGCTTCCTCCGCCCAGGCGCGCACTGCCTCAGGCGTGGCCCCCGCCGCCCGCAGCGAGGCCACCGTGGGCGCTCCGGCGCGCTTCGACAGCCGCCGGCCCGCGGCGTCGTGCAGCAGGCCGTGGTGCGCGTACTCCGGCTCCGGCCAGCCCATCAGCGCCTGCAGCAGGCGGTGCAGGTCGGCGGCCGGGCGCAGGTCGGCGCCGCGCGTCACCAGGGTCACGCCCTGCAGCGCGTCGTCGTGGGTGGCGCACAGGTGGTAGGACGCCGGCACGTCGCGGCGCCCGAGCACCACGTCGCCGAAGCGGGCCGGGTGGCACCCGAGCCTGCCCTCGCCGCGCTCGTGGCGGCCAAGCGGGCGTCCCAGGGTGCGCAGCGCCGCCGCCATGTCGAGGCGCAGCGCGTGGGGGTCGCCGCGGGCCAGGCGTTCGCGGCGTAGGCCCGGGTCCAGGCGGCGGCAGGTGCCGGGGTAGGCGGGCTCGGCCGTGTGGGGGGCGTGCAGGGCGCTGTCGGCGGGCGAGGCGGCGGCGGCGGCGATCTCCGCCCTGGTGCAGAAGCAGGGGAAGAGCAGGCCGCGCGCGTCGAGCGCGTCGAGCACGGCGCGGTATGCGTCGAGGTGCTCGGACTGCCGCCGCACCGGGTGCTGCCAGTCCAGGCCGAGCCAGCGCAGGTCGGCGGCGATCCCCGCCTCGTGCTCGGCGCGGCAGCGGGCGGGGTCGATGTCCTCGATGCGCAGCAGGAACCGGCCCGGCGCCGCGAGGCGGTGCGCGAACAGGGCCGCGTGGACGTGGCCGAGGTGCAGGGCGCCGGTCGGGCTCGGGGCGAAGCGCGTGGTGTGCATGGCGCCGCCACCATGCCACGGGCGCGGCGATGCGGCAGCAGGGGGCCTGTCAGGCGGCGCTGCCCTCTCCTCGGTCCGCTTCCAGGCGAGCGTGCCACCGCCAGCACAGCAGCAGCAGGGCCGGCGCCACGAGGCCGCCCACCGGCAGGTGCCGCTCGCCCAGGAACAGCGCCGCCCCCGGCAGCAGCCAGCACGCCGCCATGATGCCCACCGGCCACGGCGGGAAGCCCGTGTCGCGGCCCTGCCGCACCAGCCAGCACAGCGCCACGAGGGCCAGCATCAGGTCGTAGAACAGCGCCATCGGCGCGGCCACCAGACCTGCCGCCAGCAGCGCTGCCGCCCGCAACGGCAGCGGCGCACGCCGACGCCAGAGCAGCGCCACCACGGCCGCGGCCGACGCCAGGCCGGCCCCCTGCCCCGCCAGCGCGGCCGCGTGCGGCAGGCCGAGGGCGCGCAGGGCGCCGTACGGGCTCACCATGGCGGAGAAGCGGCCGACCGCCCCGGCCTGCAGGTCGGGCCGGCTCGCGGCCATGGTGGCGAGGTAGGCGGGCCAGATCTGCACGCCGTACAGCAGCGTCGCCAGCGCGCAGATCGCCAGCACGCCGGCCGCCGCGGCTGCGAAGGCACGCCAGCAGCCGCCCGCCGCGAAGGCCAGCGGCACGAGGACGGCGAAATGCGGCTTGCAGGACAGCCCCGCGACGAGCAGCCCAGCCAGCACCGGCCGACGGTCCACCAGCAGGAGCGCGAGCCCGAACAGCCCGGCGGTCATGAACGAGTTCTGCCCCAGCAGCAGCACCCAGGGCAGCGCCGGGAACGCCAGCAGCCCCGCCAGGCACCGGCGCCACGGCAGGGCCAGGATCGCCCGCAGCACCAGGAGGCAGCCGAGCAGCGTGACCGCCTCGAACACGGCGAGCGACAGCGCCCAGGGCAGCCGGGCCAGCACGGAGCACACCAGGAGGAAGGGGGGCGGGTACAGGAAGAACTGGTAGCCGATGCCGGGCGCCAGCACCGCCTGCTCGGCCGCGAAATGTGCCGCCCGGTCGTAGGCCGCCGCCGCCTGCCCCTGGTCGGCCAGCAGGCCCGCCGCGTAGAAGCTGACGAAATCCGGCGAGACGGGGTGGTCGAGCCGCACGACCCAGCCGTGCACGCCCGCGAACAGGAAGGCGAACGCCACGGCCTGCAGCACCAGCAGCAGCAGCACCCAGCGCCGCACGATGCCGCCCAGGACCGCCTGGGGGAGCGTCGGGACGGCGGGCCGGATCTGGAACGGCAGCGTCCCGCTCATGCCGGCATGTCCCCCGTGCCGCGGGGCCGCGTCCTGCGGGCCCGCACCCGCGCGCATCATGGGCGGCAAACGTTGCCGGATCGTGAGCGCCGCCGCCGGTCCTGCGCAGGTCCCCAGGCCAGGAGAACGTCGGCCATGATCCTCTTCACCGCCGACACCCACTTCGGCCACGGCGGCGCGCTCGGCCTGTACCGCCGCCCCTTCGAGGGCGTCGCCGACATGGACGCGACGATGGAGCGGCTGTGGAACGAGGCGGTGGCGCCGGACGACGAGGTCTGGCACCTCGGCGACGTGGCGGTCGGGCCGCGCTCGCCCAGGCCCGCGGCGCTGTTCGCGGCCGGCCTCGCCGCGCGCCTGGAGCGGCTGCACGGCCGCAAGCACCTGGTCACCGGCAACAACGACCCCGACGGCGTGCGGTCCTGGCCCGGCTGGCGCAGCGTGCAGCCGTACGCCGAGATCGAGGCGGAGGGCACGGCGCTGGTGCTGTGCCACTACGCCCTGCGCTCCTGGAACGGCATGGGCCGCGGCGCCGTGAACCTGCACGGCCACAGCCACGGCCGCCTCGCGCCCATGACCCGGCAGTTCGACGTGGGCGTGGACGTGCGCGGCTTCCGCCCGACGACGCTGTCCGCCCTGCTGCGGCCCGGCCGCCGCGGCGCGCGCTAGCCCCTCCCCCACGGACAGGTGTCCGCACGCCCCTTCCACCGGCGCCGGACCTGCGGCATCCTTCGCGCCGACGCAGGTGACGCGGACCCGTGAGGTCCAGCCCACGCTCCCTGCCCTCCATCCCGACAGGACCAGAGCATGCACCGACGCCAACTCGTGGGCGCCCTCATGGCGGCGCCGTGCCTCGCCCTCGGCCGTTCCGCGCGTGCGGAAGAGGCCGCCCCGTCGGTGGAAACGGACGGCTGGCGGCGGTTCGAGGTGACGACCCGCGTCACCCTGTCCGACGCGCCCGGACCCGCGCAGCTCTGGCTCCCCCTGGCCCAGACCGCGGCCGGCTACCAGTCCGCGGGCGCCCTGTCCTGGACCGCTGGGCATGACGCCGACCTCGTGCGCCGCGTGCACGACGAGCGCTACGGCGCACCGCTGCTGCGGGTGGATTTCGGCGGCGCGACCACCGGCACGTCCGGAAACGCCGACGCGGCGGCCACGCCCCGGGACGCCGCCTCGCCGGACGCCGCGAAGACGATCACCGTGGTGCAGCAGGTCGAGACCCGGACCCGTGGCGCGCTTCCCTTCGCATCCCTGAGCGCGGCGGAGCGTCGCTTCTGGACGGAGCCCACGCCGAGCGCCCCCACCGACGGCCTGGTGCGCGAGACCGCGGAGCGCATTGCCGCCGGCCGGACCGGCGACCGCGCCAGGCTACGCGCGCTTTACGACTGGGTCGTCGACGCCACCTACCGGCGCGCGGAGACCCCTGGGTGCGGCACCGGCGACTACGCCTCGATGCTGCAGTCCGGCGCATTCGGCGGCAAGTGCGCCGACATCAACGGCCTGCTGGTCGGCCTGGCGCGCTCGATCGGCCTTCCCGCCCACGATGTCTACGGCATACGGGTCGCGGCCTCGCACCTGGCGCCGTCGCTGGGCCGGGCGGGCGACATCAGCAAGGCGCAGCACTGCCGTGCCGAGGTGTTCCTCGACGACGAGGGCTGGTTCCCCGTCGACCCCGCCGACGTGCGCAAGGTGATCCTGGAGCAGAAGCTGGAGGCCGACAGCGGGCCGGTCCGCGACCTGCGCGAGCGGCTGTTCGGCCACTGGGAGATGAACTGGATCGGCTACAACAGCGCCACCGACCTCGAGCTGCCGGACTCCGGCGCCAGGCGCCCGAACTTCGCGTTCCTGATGTATCCGTGCGCCTTCACGTCGGCAGGCCAGCCCGACTGCCTCGACCCCGCGGGGTTCCGCTACGAGATCACGTCGCGGGAACTGTCAGCCTGATCCGCTGCTGGCAGGCAAGGAACACGGACACCCGCCATCGGCCCGGGCTGACGAACAACCCGGGCCGGGAGGCCTCAGCCCTTGAGGTCGGCCGGCACCTTGCCGCCGTTCTCGGCGAGCTTCTGCATGACCGCGCTGTGCAGCCACACGTTCATGCCCGCCGAGTCGTTGGTGTCGCCGGTGTAGTGCAGCTCGCCCGCCAGCTCCTTGCGCGCCGCAAGGCTGCTGTCGAGGCCGAGCAGCTTCATCAGGTCAACGATCGAGTGGCGCCAGTCCAGGGTCTGCCCCGCCTGTGCCGCCTTGGCGGTCAGGACCTCGGACACATCGACCGCGGGGGCCGCCGCAGCCTGGGCCGCCGGCGCATCCGGCGTGGCCGAAGCCGTATCCCCGGCGAAAGGCGAGCTGGCAGCCGCCGGAGCCGCCGCAGCGGGGCTTGTGCCAAGGATGGCCGACATGATCGAACCGAAGATGCTCATCGTGGTATCCCTCAAAAAACCACGCACACAACGGCCCGTCCCCCCGCAAGTTCATCCTCCTCCTGCAGCTTCCGGGCGGGACCCGCACCGCCGATGCAGTCGCTACGAGACGATGCTCGACACCGGCACGATGCCCGCCGCGATCGCGAGCTGGTGCACCGCCGCCGAAGGGTGAACGCCGTCGACCGTGCCCGCCACGAGCGTGCCGCCTACCGAGGGCACGACCCACCGCCCCGTCCCGTCCGCCG